>NZ_BMGT01000001.1:0-361156 GCF_014640335.1 Edaphobacter dinghuensis
AGGAGAACACCTTCGGCACGCTCGACGGCACGGTCAAGGCGGGCGCGATGAGCTTCGCGCGCTTCACCACCGACGACTTCGAGGGTACCATCCGCGGCTACGTCGGCGAGGGCAACTTCACTGACGACCCGCTCAACACCTTCGGCGGCGCAGGCGTCGTCGAGATCCCCAACATGCAGCAACTGCTCCGCTTCATCTGCGAAAACGGCTTCGAACACCACGTCGCCGCCAACTTCGCCTCCGTCGCCAGCCCCATCCACGAAGCCGCCACCAAATACCTCAAGTGGCCGACACACCGGCACCTGTAAAAACACGACCACAAGGAGCAATCCCAATGCCGAAGAGTAGAAGACACAACTGGTCGCACTTACTCGCAGCAGGATTGCTCCTTGCGGTCTCTGTCGTGGCCTCCGCGCAAAAGGCGCTTACCCTCACTGGCGACGCACCCGGCACACACGATCCCTCCATCATCAAAGAGGGCAGCACATGGTACGTCTTCGCCACGGGCAAAGCTCCCGGCGGCGGACAGTTCGAGGTGCGCTGCTCGACAGATCTGCATCAGTGGAAGGCGTGCGGCCAGGTCTTCGATGTAATTCCTGCATGGATTCAGCAGCGCAGCCCCGACACCAAAGAGTTGTGGGCACCCGATATCTCATACGTCAACGGCGAGTACCGCCTCTACTACGCCTACTCGCTCTTCGGCAAAAATACCTCGGGCATCGCGCTCGCCACCAACAAGACGCTCGACTTCGCAAGCCCCAACTATCGTTGGGTCGATCACGGTCTTGTCCTCGAATCAAAGGCCGATGACAACTTTAACGCCATCGACCCTAACTTCGTACGCGACGAGCACGGCCACGATTGGCTTGCGTTCGGCAGCTTCTGGGACGGGATCAAGATGCGCCGCCTCGACGACAAGACGGGCAAGCTCTCTACAGCCGACACGCGTCTCTACTCCCTCGCACGCCGCGCCAAACCTGCCGATGCAGCCCCCGCGCCACCGAACCTTCCTCCTGACTGGGAGGCCGTCGAGGCGCCCTTCATCGTCCACCACAACCACTACTACTATCTCTTTACCTCGTGGGACCTCTGTTGCCGTGGCACCAAGAGCACCTACAAAACCATGGTGGGCCGTGCAAAATCTGTCACCGGGCCTTACGTCGATAAGACCGGCAAACCGTTGACAGAAGGCGGCGGCACCGAGCTGCTAACCGCCAACGCTCGTTGGTTCGGCCCCGGTGGCGAAAGCATCTTGATGGACCCGAAAGGCGATGACCTGATCGTCTTCCACGCCTACGATGCCAAGACCGGCAAGCCCTCGATGCAGCTTTCGACCATCGATTGGACCGGCGACTGGCCGCATGCGCAACTAGGTCAGTAGCGCCTATTCCTTTGCGCTGGCGGCCTGATAGCTTTCAACACTAAGCCGCACGCCCTCAGCGTACGGAGTCTTATGCACGTCTCCTAATAGCCCGATCAGCGCGCTATCATCCATCAATACCGGCGTCGTCTGCAGATAGTGCATCTCCACCAGCTCCTTCATGATGGGTTGAAACAACCCGATCAACCGCAGTCCCAGCTTCCCTATTACGCGAATCTTCGGCTTGCGTCCCACCAGAGCGAACGCCTGCTCCGCCATCTTTCGTTGCGTGGTCACACCTGCTCCAGCAAGATTCCACCATCGCCCATAGGCCTCCGGCTTGTCTGCCAGCGCCAGCACGACTGCTCCCACATCGGGCACGAACACGAACTCATGCGGAGTGTCGATTGGCCCCACCATGTCTGCTGTCTTTCCGTTTGCCACGGCTTTGAACATGCCATCGAGAAAGCTGCTCTCTACACCCGGCCCGTAAAAGTCCGGCAGCCGCAGCACGGTGGCTTGTATCTTTCCCGAAGCATGAGCCGCCAGCAGCAGGTCTTCCTGCTCTTTGCGCATCTTGCCTTTGTAAGTTGGCGGATTTCTGGGATGTTCCTCGTTCACCTTCTCCGTTACCGGCACACCATACGGATACACTGTGCCGATCAGCACGATACGCTTTACACCCTCTGCAATTGCGCCGTCCAGCGTCTGCCGCATCGTCACGGGATGCAGCTCAAAGTGGTTATACGGCACTCCCACCAGATAGATCAGCGTATCCATGCCTCGCGCTGCCGCTCGCACGGAAGCCGCATCTGCCGGGTCCCAGGTTACGATCTCCGCTTTCGGATCGGAGCCAAACGCCTCGACCAGCCGCTCACGGCTGCGGCCAACGACACGGTACGATTCGCCCTTTGCACGAAGCGCATCGGCGATGCTCTTCCCGATAGCGCCTGCCGCTCCAAACAAAGCAATCTTTCCCATCAGCTCTCCTCGTTCCTGATCATCGATGGTTTTCAACGAAAGCCTAATGCGGAACCTACTGGATCGATCCACCTGCGAAGATCAGCTGCGCCTCGGAGGCGATTACCCGATACAAAACGAACTGCCGCGAACTCTGTGCCTTCAGCTCGAACAACAGGCTCGCCCTGTTGCTGGCATCGGCATCGACGACATCGACAAACTCCATCTCGGGGGTGCGGTCCAGATGCGCGGCATCGGTTACCGTCTGCAACGCGGGCTTCAACTCGCCCAGATCGTCGGCCTGCGCCACCACGGTTACATATCGCAGCGCCGCTCCTGTACCCGCTGTATGCGCCATGAAGATATATGTCGCTGCCCCGCCGTAGCTCAACGTGTAGCCCTTCAACTGCTCGTCGAGCAAAGTCACCACAGGCGTTGCAGCAGCTGCTGTAGCAGCCTTGTGACGAACCTTGCCATGCACCGGCGTCTTCTTCGGTGTAGCCGCCGGAACAGCAGCAGGCGCAGGCGTTCCGCCATACTGCGCCAGCTTCGCCTGCGCCATCGCCTCCATCTTGGCGAGCACCGCTGCCCGTTCTGCGCCGTCCGCCCACGGCCGCGAAAAATCATGCGGATCGCGGTCCACCGCATCCGACACCGCAACCATCTGGTGCAGGTTCGCCGGCATCCCCACCAGCTTGGGCAGCTCAGTCTCGGTCAGCGAGCCCGCAGGCCGCCCATAGTGCAGGTTGGGGCGATCCGGATCGTTATTCAATGACTCGACCGCACCCGTCCCCGAGCTCTCCGCCTCGTCCCTGGCCTTCTTCGCTTCGGCTGGCGTGCGCCGCTTCAGGGTTGGGCGATCCGGATCGTCCTCAGGATTGTTCTCGCTGGCGCTCGTTGTACTTGTTGTTGTAGCAGTAGTCGTAGTTGCACTGCTGTCGGCATCGGGCTTGCGCCGTATCATCGTTGGTCGGTCGGAGTCGTCTGCAGTCGAACTACCGGAGTCTTCCTTTGTGCTTGCACTGCTGTCTTTCGTGCCGCTATCTTTTGTTCCGCTGGACGGAGCAGCCGATCCGTCCGCTTTGCCAAAGTGCGGCCGTGAATCGTCCTTCGAGCTGACGATCACGGGCAGCGTCTTCGAGGCGCGCAACGCCGGAGCTTTCTTTATCGGAGCCAGCGGCTTAAAGCTTCCATATCCGAACCAGCCACCGCCGTCCCCATCCGCCGTCTGTAGCTTTCTTGCAAACTCGAGGTCTATCTGGCCATCGCTGATTCCGGCCTTTTCCAGCTCGTACACGTTGCCGGTCTCGAGCGCGAATGGCACCGGCTGCGACATGTACACCGAGGCATCCTGCAGGCTTCCATTGATGAAGAGCGATACTGGGATCAGCCGACTGGCCGTAGGTTTGGCCATGTCTCCCGTCCACTCATAGACCCCCACTGCCCGCACCACCTGCTGCGGCTTGGCGACCTTGTGCATCTGCCCCCACGCAGATGGGGCCGCCGCAATCACGCTGCTCAACATCGCGCCAAGCCACCGACTCTTCATAACCTTCATTCGCCTCGTTAGACGTTCACCCATAACTCAAAGTCCCCCACTAGCACCCAGCCCCAGTCAAAAAAGCCCGTCTTCCAACCCATCAGCTCCACACAAAAAACGTGGGATGGACACATTTAACCACGTCAATCTAGCTACCATACAATCAATGTCCTCCGCGCCACTGCTCGACGTTCGCAACCTCAGCATCGCCTTTGGCAAACACACTGCCGTGCGGGAGATCTCCTTTCATATCAATCCCGGTGAAACCCTCGGCCTGGTCGGCGAATCAGGCTCGGGAAAGTCTGCCACCTCGTTGGCTATCCTTCGGCTTCTTGCTCCATCTGCGCGAGCCACCGGGAGCATTACGTTTGCGGGTGAATCGCTGCTGGACCTCCCGGAGAACTCCATGCGGCGTCATCGCGGCAGCAGTATCGCCATGATCTTTCAGGAGCCCATGACCGCGCTGAACCCGTCCATGCGCATCGGCGCACAGATCGCCGAAGCCCTCGAGGCGCACCACCCGGAGATCTCTACCAGCTCCGTCCGTCAGAAAGTTATCGATGCGATGCGCGAGGTCGGCCTACCCGATCCTGAGGGCCGTCTGCGCGACTATCCTCACCAGTTCTCAGGGGGGCAGCGCCAGCGCATCCTAATTGCCATGGCCCTCATCAACCGGCCACGGCTGCTGATCGCCGACGAGCCCACGACGGCACTCGACGTTACAGTTCAAGCACAGATCCTCCACCTGCTCAAAGAGTTGCGCCAGACGCACCAGCTCTCCATGCTCTTCATCTCTCACGATCTGGCAGTCGTCTCCGAGATAGCCGATCGCGTAGCCGTCATGCAGCATGGACAGATCGTCGAGGAGGCCCCCACCGGGACTCTCTTTCGCCACCCGCAACACCCCTATACGCGCAACTTAATTACCGCGGCGCCCACCATGCACACGGACAGGAACCTTCCGTTAGCTACTCCCATAAGATAATTAGAATGAACAATTTACAAAACAGTCTCAATCGACCGACGAGAATGCGCTAAACTACAAAGCTGGTCAACTCCGGTAAATGCGCGCACTTATACTCTCCGATATCCACGCGAATCTCGAAGCCCTGAATGCCGTCCTCGATGCAGCATCTGACTTTGACGCCCTCTGGAACCTGGGAGATGTCGTCGGTTATGGGGCAAGCCCAAATCAAGTTATTGATTTGATTAGACCGAAGTCGCAGCTTACGGTACGCGGCAACCACGATCGTGTCTGTTGCGGCCTGACCTCTGCCCTTGGCTTCAACCCGGTCGCCCGCGCCGCTGCCCATTGGACCCATAACCAACTAACCCCAGCCAACCTGAGCTGGCTCAAAGATTTACCACAGGGACCGCTGAAGCCCGAACAAGCTGAAGTCACCTGTGCTCACGGCTCCCCGCTCAACGAAGACCAGTATATTTTGAACATGCGCGACGCCTGGGCTCCGCTGCAGCAGATGGGCACCAGCATCACTTTCTTCGGTCACACTCACATTCAAGGTGGCTTCTCACAGAAGGGACATGACTGGCACGAGCTACGCCCGCAGCTTCCGCGTATCAACGAGGCATCCTCGTGGACTATGCCCATTCCTCCGGGCACTCGTCATCTGATCAATCCCGGCTCCGTGGGCCAGCCCCGCGACTGCGACTGGCGTGCCGCCTTCGCCATCTACGATTCCGAAGCGGAGATTATTATCTTCCACCGGGTTCCCTACGACATTACCGCTTCGCAAGGTCGCATCTTGATGGCTGGACTACCCGAGCGGTTGGCCGCGCGGCTCACCGAAGGCCGGTAAGCCAGAACGCAAAACGAAATACAGGGGTCTCTCCGCCCCGGTCGAGATGATGTGGTTCCAGGTAGTGGTGCTGGGTCAGCGCTACGCCAGGCTTTGCTCTTCGAGCAGAAGCGCTAGCTCCTCCCACTCTGCCAGACGCTTTGCCCGCTCGCTGCGAAGCTCTTCGAGTTCAGCCGCGGTACGCTGCGACTCCTCAGCCGAGGTAAAGACGCCCATCTTCTCCTCGGCCGCTGCAATCGCGCCTTCGAGACGCGGAATCTCTTCCTCGGCAAATTTCAGCTTGTCTTCCAACTGCCGCAACTTGATCGGGTTCAGCCGCTTCACCGCAGCCTGCGGAGCCTCCACTGCCTTCGGTGCCTCAACTACAGCTATCGGTTCCGGCTCCTTTGTGATCGAGGCGATCACCTTCTCGGGGCCTCCCTGCTTGCGCCAGAGGTAGTCCTCGTAGTTGCCCGGATAGATGTGCACGCGCTTGTCCTCAACCTCGAACACTCGCGTTGCCAGACCGTCGATGAAGTAGCGGTCATGCGAGACGAAGAGGACCGTGCCGGTGAAGTTGCGAATCGCGTCCAGCAGAACGTCCTTCGCGCGCAGGTCGAGGTGGTTGGTCGGCTCGTCGAGGAGCAGCATGTTCGCCGGCGAGACCAGCATCTTGGCCATCGCATAACGATTTCGCTCGCCGCCCGAGAGCACCCCCAGCGGTTTGAAGACGTCCTCGCCCGAGAACATGAAACATCCCAGCAGACTGCGCAGCTCCACTACGGGAACCTTGGGCGCAATACCGGCGATGTCGTCGAGCATCTTTGCCTTGGGGTCAAGCACCTTGTACTGGTCCTGCGCGAAATAGTCAGCCAGCACATTATGGCCCAGCTTGATCTCGCCGCTGGTGGGCGGCTCGAGTCCAGCCAGCATTCGAATCAGCGTTGACTTCCCTGCACCATTCGCGCCGACCAGCGCGATGCGGTCGCCACGGTCGATGGTAAAGCTCACATCTTCCAGCACATGCTTCGGCTCGTAGTTCTTGGTCAGGTGCGAGACTTCGATCACCGTTCGGCCTGAGGCGGGAGGCTGCGGAATTGTAAAGTGAATCGTCGCCTCTTCTTCCGGCACCTCGATCCGCTCGATCTTCTCCAGTTCCTTGATGCGCGACTGTACCTGCTTGGCCTTGGTCGCCTGATAACGGAACCGATTGATGAACGCCTCCAGCGCTTCGATGCGGTCGCGCTGGTTCTTGTACGCGGACATCAATTGAGTACGGCGTTCTTCCTTCTGGGTCAGATACTTCTCATAGTTGCCGTGGTAGGTCTGCATCCGCTTGTTCCAGATCTCGACCGTCTTGTTGACGGTGACGTCGAGAAAGTAGCGGTCGTGCGAGATCAGAATGAATGCATTCGGATAGTCATGCAGATAATTCTCGAGCCAGTTGCGCGATTCGAGGTCCAGATGGTTGGTCGGCTCATCCAACAGCAGAAGCGAAGGCTTCTGCAACAACAGCTTAGCCAGCGCGATGCGCATCTGCCAGCCGCCTGAAAACTCCTCGGTGTTGCGCTCCCAATCTTCTTTGCTGAAGCCGAGGCCGCCCAGCACCGCGCCTACCTGCGCGTCGAGCGTGTAAATATCGTGTACATGCAACTGGTCGGCGATGTCGGAGTAGCGCTCGGCGGCGACGGCGTACTCCTTCGACTTGGGATCAGCCTCGGAGAGCGTGTGCGTCAACGCCGTCGATTCTGCCTCCAGCGCGTGGAGATGATCGAAGACGGAGAGGCATTCGGCAAAGACGGTCTTGCCGCGCAGGGCGAGCCCATCCTGCGGCAGATAGCCGAGGGTCATGCCTTTGACGCGGGTGAGCGCGCCGTAGTCCAGCGATTCGACACCGGCCAGAATCTTCAACAACGTCGATTTGCCGGTGCCGTTGCCGCCCACCAGGCCAGTGCGCTCGTCCGGCGTAATCAGCCAGTTGGCGTCTTCAAAGAGTAGTTTGGGGCCGAATCGTTTACCGGCAGCGGAAAGTTGGAGCATCAACTTCTATTTTCGCATTGAATATGCGGGCGTCCTCAACGGCATGCCGGGCGGCGGGAGCAAAGGCGAAATACAGGGATCTCTCCACTACGCTGCGCTCCGGTCGAGATGACGAGGTTTTGACGAAGAGGTCACCCTGTTCGCTCTGCTTGAACCATATTCGGTGCAATAAACTTTCCAGGCTGCAACGCTGTCAGATAGCCTGCGTACACTCTCTCGAAGACCGCGTCCCAGCTACATCTGAGGGCGTATGCGCGAGCGTTGCAACGCATGTCCTGCAATAGGGGGCAATCCTGCATCAGCCTTGCGATGGTGGAGGCAAAGGCTTCATCAGCGACAATAAATCCTGTCTTCCCTTCACTTACGATGAACTTCGGACCTCCGTCTCCGGTTACGATCGCGGGCACGCCGCTGGCCAGAGCCTCCAGCACGACGTTGCCAAAGGTATCGGTGTGTGAAGGAAAGACCAACAGGTCCATGTCGGCATAGGCTTGCGCCAGCTCCGTGCCGCGCAGCACACCGGCAAAGTCGGCCTGCGTCAACGATGCCCGCAACGATGCTTCTTCGCTGCCATGCCCCACGATCATGAAGCGAACATCGGTCAGCCCCATAGCGCTCAACTCGCGTTCGATGCGGATCAGCAGAGCTACATTCTTCTCGATGGAAAGCCGCCCGACGTAGCCGAGGACGAAGCTGCCATCGTTGTCTTTGCGGCTCCTTCGCGACGGCGAGAACAGACTTGTATCGACGCCCCTCTGCATCAGGCGGCATGGCCTGCCGGTTGCGTCTTCGAGCAGCCTGCAAAGCTCTTCGTTAGGAGCAAACAGTATCTTTGCCAGACGGTAGAACCGCGATGTCGCTCGAAGCGCCCCAGCCTCGATGCTTCGCTCTGTCGCGAGCCCCTGCTTCTCGGAGAGATACTGCGTCAGCCAGTTCATGCGCCGCCCGGCATACTCATGGACGTTTGTATGCCACGACGCAGCCAGGGGAATATTGAGCTTCCACGCAAAGTAGGCGCCCAGCATTCCCAGTTCGCTCGGCCCGGTGATGTGAATTACATCGGGCCGAAAGCGCTCCAATTCGCGGCGGATCACCCCCGCATGACGCCAGAACAGCGCATCGAACGCAAGGTCCTTCTCGATGCCGACGGAGGCCCAGCCCCGGCCCAGCTCAAGCGTTCGCAGCTCTCCTGCCTGCTCGAGGGCCTGGCCTCTGTCGCCTGCACGCACGCAGAGGAAGGGCAGGTTCTGTCGTTCCGCAAACGCCACGAAGTTGCGGCTGGTATGCGCAACTCCGTTGACCTCGTGAAACGAATCGGGAAAGTAGGCAACACGCGGCACACGCATCGCTCCTCAGACTATGCTCAGGCGTCGAGCTTCGCCAGAGCAGCGCGCATCTCTCCCGCATCGTTCCAGGCGATTCGCAGGCCGCCGGAGAGCGGAGCCTGTCCCATGAGCCGCACCGCACTCAGCACGCTGCGGAGATACAGAGGAGCGTGTCCCGTCGTCCACAGCTCGGAGAGCGGCCGCATGACGCCCCGGCTGTCGGGGTGATACACGCGCTGGTCCCAGCGGCGAGAGCCTTCGGGAAAGTGCGGGTAGTCGCGAATGGCATCGAGCGTCGATTGCAGGATTCTGTGCTTCCATGGCTCCGCATACTGCGGCATGAAGAGCACATGGCTCTGCCGCTCGCGCCGCACCTCATGAACAAACTCGGTAAAGCTGCCAGCACGGGTCAGGTTGATGTTGGCGTTGGGCTCGATACCGTGCCGGTCGCCGCCGCTGATGACGAGTTGGTTCCACTTTCTGGCCAGATCCGATACCTGCCGGTTCTCCTTCCAGTCGCGAAGGCCGTTTAGCTCGAGTGCATGAACATACTGCCCATTGACGGCGAGAAACTCGTTGACCAGAACGTTATGCCGCTCGTTACCGATGCGATAGAGGTCCCAGATGGGATGGTTGAAGACGATCAGCACGCCCGGAAGCTCGTCGAGCTCGGCCAGGGTCTCTTTCAACAGATTGGGCTGGCGCGTCTCGACGGGAATGGCGGTAAATGCCTTTAATCGCTCCATCCACTTCGCTGCCGTGGCGCTGGGCAGGTTATGGATGCCAAGATGAAACGCCGTCTGGCCAAAGGGCACCGTCCATTCCACAGAGACGGGGATGTGACGCGATGAGGGCACAGACCTTAGCAGCATGGGCGCCTGAATGTCGTCGTGGTCGGTGAGCGAGACCAGCCCCGGCATCTGCAGGCGGTCTTCGATCTGGCTGCGCTCGAGGTCAAAGGCAAGGCTGGGCGTCAGCGGCGGCGTCCAATAGCTGTGGGCGTAGTCAGGCCGGATCCCTGCAAGGCGCTGGCAGCGGTCTTCGCACCAGCGCATCAGCGGTTGAAGGATGCCCCAGTTCTTCGAGAGCTCGGCGATGAAGTCCAGCGTCTCCTGCGACTGATTGGTGTGGCTGTGCAGAGACACGCCTGTCGTGAAACTTTTTGCCGCTTCCGGTTCCCGCCAAAGGTACGAGATACTCGACTGGCTCATGGCTCCCCTCCTGTTTCAGCTTCTTGCCAGCAAGGATAGGGATGCTGTGTGACGCAGCCATGACTGCACCGAGAATGGAGCTTCAATTTTTGTAAATTCAGTAACTAGAGAGGTTACCGACTTTACCTTGTCTTGGTAATGTCAGGGCCGAGCATCTCCTGCGCGTTCGGCGCGGGTTCGCTGGGGACGCGCTCATGTTCGCGCAGCCTCTGTTCCCGCTCGTAAGCCGATTCAAGGTGATTTTCCGTCAGGCCTTGCTTGAGGATAGCAAAGGCCTCCTCCGGCGTGTCCGCAAACTGAAACAGGTCGAGATCAGAGACTGCGATGGCTCCCTTTTCGGCAAGCGTCTCGAGGCTGATAACACTCTTCCAGTACTTTGAGCCGTAGACGACGACGGTGATCTTTTTGGCCAGCTTTTTGGTCTGCGCCAGCGTCAGCAGCTCGAACATCTCGTCGAGGGTGCCGAAGCCGCCGGGGAAGACCACCAGGGCCTTGGCCAAGTAGGCAAACCAGTACTTGCGCATGAAGAAGTAGTGGAAGTCGAAGTTGAGCGCCGGGGTAATGTAGGGGTTTGGATGCTGCTCGAAGGGAAGCTTGATGTTCAGTCCGATGGTCTTGCAGCCGGCCTCGTAGGCTCCACGGTTAGCTGCTTCCATAATTCCGGGGCCTCCGCCTGAGGTCACGACAAAGCGGTGGCGGGGGCCGGGCAGAGTCTGCGCCCAGCTTGCAACCAGGTTTGCCAGCTTGCGGGCATCTTCGTAGTAGGCGGCCATCTCCACGGCTGCTTCGGCGAGACGAAGCTTCAGAGCGCTGGCCTCTCCGCTTTCGATCTCCTCGGGGCTGGCAGGCTGTTCATGTTCTGGTGCGGGCTGGGCGGAGCCGGTGTTCTCGAGCAGCTCCAATGCGGAGCTGGCAACATCGAGGGCACGGAAGCGGGCAGAGCCGAAGAAGACGACGGTGTCCTGGATGCGCTCGCGGCGGAAGCGGGCCATGGGTTCCTGGTATTCGGCGATGATACGCAGCATGCGGCCGTCGGGCGAGTTCAGAAAGTCGCTGTTTTCGTAGGCGAGCGGGGCTTGTTCCAGTTCTTTCGGAGTTTCCATGGGTTTATTTTGCCAGGCCTTTGCTATTTTCCTTTATCCGCGATAGTCGCGGTAGTGAACTGCCTCGGAGATGCCGATCCAGATATCGAGCAGGCCAATGCCGGAGATGACGCCACGAACAGCTCCGTTGTGCAGGATGGCGGAAAGTGGAGGATGAGCCTGAATGAACAGGTTATGGTCCCAGATCCGTGTCCACCACGGCAGCAGCATGACGAGCACACCGAGGTATACGCAGAACAGCACCAGCACAAAGAGCGATAAACGCTGCAGCCAGATCGGCGCAGATCTTCTGCCTGCCTGCCCGCTGGTCTCTACCGTGGAATTTACTGGCGGTTCAGAACTCGGAAAAAGTTGTTGTTCTCCAGACATCTAACTCCCAGAATTGACAGTAGCAGAGCGCTCCCCGGTTGTCTCTTTTGAGTGGCGGGAGCGGTAGCCTTAAGGGTACCCCTTTTAAAGCGACACCATTAATAACGAAGCTGCCCGATATAGACGGTGTAGGGCGGAATCGTCATCGAATCCAGACTCATAGGGCCCATACCGTTGTCGGAACGAAGCAGGGTGCGCAGGAAGTTGCCCTTGAGGTGGAGCTTCTGCATATCGTCTTTAAGAGAGACATGTGCCGGTTGCGCTGAGAGATTGCAGACCACAACGACCGCCGGATTCTTGAGCGACGCATCGGACGGCTTGTGCACCCAGGCGAGAACGTTTTGGGCATCGTGGTCGAAGATGATGGCAGGCGCGGAGTTAAGCGTCTGGTTGCTGTGGTGAAGAGCGGCGAGCTGGCGGTACCAGCTCAGGAGCGACGCCGGGTTGGAATCCTGCGCTGCCACGCTGACTGGATCGTTGACCACGGCAGGATGGACGGGTCGCCGGGTACGATCGGAGGCTGGCGGGATAGGAGTTCCCCACTGCATGGTGGGTCCGGCGAGACCGATCTCCTGGCCGAAGTAGATCAGGGAAGAGGCGCGGTTGGCGAGCAGAAGAGCGGCGAGGACCTTACCTTGATCGAGAGCGTGCTGGGGATCGCCGAAGCGGGTCGCGCTGCGAGTGATCTCGGGGCCATCGGTGGCGAGCAAAAGAGCATTGGAGTTGGACAGAAAGGCTTCGACCGCAGGGCGGAGGGTCGCGGCGTTGAACTGAGTGAGCTTGGTAAGGCTGGGGTTGAGCAGGAGCTGCGGCTGCTGGTGGCTATTGGAGGGATAGAGGTCGCCGATGACGATGCGCTCGCCGATGTAGGAGCCGGTGATCTTGCGGAGCTGGTCTGCCTGTTGCGGGTCAGCAATGCGGAAGCCGGCAAGCCCGCGGTTGAGCCAAAGCCGTGCGAGGCTGTTGAGATCCGTACCTGCAGGTGGCGTACCTAAGTCGAGCAGGATGCGCATGTTGCGGCTGCTTGCCTCACGGCTGAGATCGTCAAGGTCGTCGAGCGTGCCGAGTGCCGGATCGAGCGATTGGGGGTGGGTGGCGTCGGGTGCAATGTGAGTGAGCAGGATGGCATCGGCGCCGAGGGAGCGAATGTAGTCGAGACGCTGGGCGACGCCGTGAAGCCCGGTCGAGGAGAAGCTGTGGGGGTCGATCTCGTAGATGATCGAATGTTTCCACCATGCCTCGGATTTTTCACCAAAACCAGCCCAGCCGGGGCGGGCGAGCATCTGTGCTGAAGCGGAGAGAGTGACGATGCAGGCAAGCGAGAGGGCCAGGAGAGCTTTG
The DNA here is from genome assembly GCF_014640335.1 of Edaphobacter dinghuensis. Taxonomy (NCBI): domain Bacteria; kingdom Pseudomonadati; phylum Acidobacteriota; class Terriglobia; order Terriglobales; family Acidobacteriaceae; genus Edaphobacter; species Edaphobacter dinghuensis. The sequence continues at coordinate 13,046 of NZ_BMGT01000001.1, forward strand.
GTTCGGTTAGTCGGCATGTTAATGAGATGCTACCGCGAGTGATTCCCCGGTTCCAAGGGATGCGGTGAATGCTGGAGGTGGCCTCATTGGAAAATAAGAGCAAGATGCAGGGTTCTCTCTACTGCGCTTGCACACCACTTTCGCTTTGGTCGAGATGGCAGGTGGTTTAGGTGGAATGTTTCCGGGACAAGCCTTTGCGTTGTTGCGATGGCTATACTTCTGGCGTGAATCAGGAGGGGTGTGTGAGTGTTGCCGCTGCCGACCAGAGTTTATATGCGATTGTGAACGGAGTCTCGCCGCAGACTGTCGGCGACGTGTTGCACGTGATGCAGCAGATAGACGATCTGCTGACCGATGGAGACGGCCTGAAGTGGTTCAACCGGCTTTACATGATGGTGACAAAGGAGGTGGACTTCAGTCCTCCGCCCGAAGGATGGGAGGACGCCGACTGGCTGTTGCGGCTGGACGTGGTCTTTGCGGGGTTTTACTTCAGGGCAATGGCCGGGTTTCTTGATGGATCGGGCGATACGCCCAACTCGTGGTGCGCGCTGATGGAGGCACGGTACGAGACAGGGATCGACCGCATCCTGTTTGCATTGGCGGGGATGAATGCACATATCAACCATGACCTTGCGCTGGCTTTGCTCGAGACTAACCACGAGATGAATCTGGTACCAGATGAGGACAGTCCGCAGCATATGGACTATGAGGCGGTGAATCGGTTGCTGAACGATGTGACGCCTGCCGCGTTGCAGATGCTGGCGGTGGGGATTCTGGGTCTGGCAGCTGAAGACACAGGAAAGATCGGGAGGGTGCTGGCCTTTTGGAATATCTGCAAGGCTCGGGATCTGGCCTGGGATTTTGGAGATTCTCTAAGAGCGCTGAGTGGATCTGCTCTGACGGCCACACTGGCGGTACAGGATCAGATGACCGGAGTGGTAGGACAGGCGATTTTGCGTTGTGTCTGAGGCTTACTTAACGACCTGAAGCGTTCGGTCCCATCGGGCGAAGTCGGCCAGGGCGTCTACAGCGCCGGTGTGATGGCGATGCAATACCAGAGCATTTGAGGAACGGGCCATCGCGACCTCACTGGCCGAAGGCTGCTGCAGCGAAAAGTAGATGAGCAAGGGCTCGCCGACGATGGCGTTGCGGGGGACGAGGCCCCAGTAACGACTGTCCTCGCTGTCGTTGCGATTGTCGCCAAGGACGAAATAATTATCCGGAGGGATGGTGAGCTCGCCGTCATGGATCAGGGAGCGCATCCTGATCCACCAGCGGGAGTCGACGTCAGGGTCGGTGCTTTGCAGGCGGGGGAAGTTGTCGCGATAGACGTCGGGGGCGCTGGGCCGATAGACCGCGTAGGGCTCGGAGAGAAGAACGTCGTCGACGTAGACGTGGCCGTCGCGCAGCTTGATGCGGTCGCCGGGGAGGCCGATGACGCGCTTGACCAAGTGCATGGTGGGGTTCACGGGATAGTGGAAGACGACGACCTCTCCACGGTGGATGCGCGGTGTGGGGAAGATCCAGCCGGAGCTTCCGGGCGTGGTGATCTGCTTGTCAACCAGGAGGAAGTCTCCGACGAGCAGTGTCGGCTCCATGGAGCCGGAGGGGATGCGGAAGGGCTGGATGACGAAGGTGATGATGAAGATCGCCGTCACCATGATGACAAGCAGCGATTGGATGGCAAGCAGGATGCCCTCTTTACTGTGATGGGCGTGATGCGGAACCAGCGTGGAGGCCCCGGGAATGGAAGTGCCGGAAGGGGATGGCGGGTTGGAGTCGATGGCGGGCTGAGTCACTTCTATACCTCGAAGCCATCCTTGCGGGAACCCCTCACGATATCGTCCTTGATGGAGCGCTTTTCCGAGAGGAGGCGTTCAATGGCGATGCGGGCGGCCTCTTGCTGGGCCTGTTTTTTCGTGGAACCCTCTGATTCGGCGAGGGCGATGGAGGCGCCCTCACCATCTTCGATGCGAACTTCGACACGGAAGCGTTTCTGGTGGTCGGGGCCGCTTTGGGCTGTGAGGACGTACTGGGGCTGGCCGGCTCCGCTGGCTTGCAGGTACTCCTGCAACGCGGATTTATGGTCGCCGATGGCTCCGCTGAAGGTGTCGCCGGCCTTGAGCGCGAGATTGAGCTCGGGGAGAGCGGGTTCGATGATGTGCTTTTCGATAAAGGTGCGCGCAGCATCGAGGCCACCGTCGAGATAAAGCGCGGCGATGACGGCTTCGATGGCATTGGCCAGGAGGGCGGGCTTCTGACGGCCACCGCTCTGCTCTTCGCCCCGGCCGAGGCGGAGGAGATCGCCGAGGGCGATGCGGGTAGCCACCTCGCCAAGATGGCGGCGGCTGACGAGCGAGGCACGGAGACGGGTGAGTTCTCCTTCACGGGAGCCGGGAAAACGGCGGAAGAGAGATTCGGCCACGGCAAGACCGAGAACGGCATCGCCCAAGAACTCGAGCTGCTCGTTGTCGGAGCGGGGATCGGGCGAAGTCTCAGGATTGGTCTCGTATGCGAGCGAACGATGGGTAAGCGCCCAGGTCAACAGATCGGGCTGCTGGAAGCGGTGGTCGAACAGGGTCGATACCACCTGACTTGAGAGTGGCCGACCGGTCTTTTTGCGGCGCGTCGTCATGTCGTCCGTGCAAACCCCTGACTCTACTGTATCCCAGGGGTTGAAGCCCCTTTTCCCGGAGCTTTTAGATAGACGGCCAAGGTCGCAGCTTTGGCTCTCACTTCGAGAGATTTTGAGAAAAAGAAAGGAAAAGACCGGACTCCATGGGTTTCCCCGCTACGGGGCGAAAGCGGCGCCTTTTGTCGAAAATGACGTTTTACCTTCCTGGCGGTTGTTGCTATTTCGATGGCGGAGGTGGTCGGTATGCGTCCTTTTCGGCCTTTCCGCTGGGGTCGATGGGAGCATCTTCGTCGGAGTCGGCCTGATGTTGCTGGCCTGGAGCGGCAAATGGCTGCTTGAGACCACTTTCGGCGGCAGCCTTGGTATCGGGCTGGCTGTCGCGTACGGCGAGGGCGGCCTGATACTCTGCCAACGCCTTGTCACGGTCGGGCATTACATCGTAGAGACGCCCGAGATAGATGTGAGACCAGGCCAAGGTACGAGGATCCTTCGACGACTTCAGGGTCTCCTGAAAGTCGGTGATGGCCGCTCCGGGCTGACGCTGCATCAGATCGACGCGGGCGAGGATATAGTGCGCCTGAGCGTGATCACGCTGCGGGTCGGCGAGGACAGATTTTGCAATGGCAGAGGCACCGTCAACGTCGCCCTTGAGGAGCTTCATCTCGGCCAGCTCCAACCCTGAGAGCTGGCGGGGCACGCGGGTGACGACCTCGCTTGTTCCCTGAGCCAGAAACTCGATCTGCTTGTCGCGATGGGCCTCACGGTCGACATCCATGCCGTAGACCATCTCGCCGATATCGTCCTTCAAGCCGACGCCATCTCGTTCCATCTGGCCGAGTTTCTCGTAGAAATAAGCGGTCAGGACCCATCCCTGACGCATGGTGAGATCGACGTGCTGCTGGCGAACGGTCTCGGCGTGACGCTCGTAAGCTCCCATGGCGTCGCTGTACTTTCCGAAGGCGGCGCGGCTGGCGTTCGCCTCCGGCTTTTGAGGCTTTGGGATACCGACGTCCATGGTGTGAATCTCGACCGCTTTGATGAGGCACTCGGTCAACAGAGCAGAGATGTCTGATTTATAGGCGAAGTCGAGGGGAGCGTCCTGCACGGATTTAAGCAGAGGCACCAGCCGCTTGATAGCGGTTCCGCGGGAGTAGACCAGAGGCTCGATCTCGTAGTGGAGATAGGTGTGGCGAATCTCGTCCATATGGACGGCACCGAGCGGATCACCCGCCGGGGAAGCAACGACGATATAGTCGCTGCCGTAGACGCGTGCGTTAGTCGCTGAGGGAGCGAGCATCGGCTCCAGGAGCACGAGGAAGCGGCGGCCGTCGTAGCTGCTGACGGGGACGTGAAGGTAGATATCGGTATTAAGCACCATGCGCGTGAGCGGATCGTGAACGATCCTGAGGAGCGCTTCGTACTGGGGCCGGTGCTCGATCCAGATGGTGTGGAGATTGATATCGGTAGCGAACTTGCGCAGAAGAGGAAGGATGTTGACGACCTGGGTGGAGTCGGGAGGGAGCTGGGTCTCGTCGACGGTCGGCGAGAGCTCGGGCGGCTGAGAGAGGTAGAGCGCGAGCGAGATGTACTGGGCAAGGTTGAGACGGCTGTCGGCGAGGGTATGGCTGCGAACGTAGGCGCAGAGAGCATCGCGGCTGTTGCGAGCATCAGCTGAGGTGGTGAGAACGGAGTTGATCTCATTGCGGATCGCCAGTCGAACCGGACTCGATCCGGCGAGATCGGCGTCGTAGCCGCAGACGTTGAGACCGACAGCGATGTCGAAGAGCGGTTCGCTGGTCTCGAGCGTGACGGAAGCTCCGGCGGCTTCGGGCTGGGCGATGCGCGGGGGAGCGCTGGTCGATTCCTGTGCGGGATTGCTGCTACTGCTCGAAGAAGAGGAGGAAGAGGACTGCGCCGGTGCTGTAGCAACTAGGACAATGCCCATGCTGAGAATGGCAGCGGCTCGGAGCAGCTTCGGCCACGCGGTGAACGGCTGATGGCAGGACGACGATGGGGTAAAAGACAGTGTGATTAAAGATGACACGATAGATTCGACGCTCCCATGGAGTTTAGGGGAGCCAACATACAGGTTGCAACCTTCGCACCGGGCTGTGGGCTTGATTGTGAGGCTGAAGCTGGACTTAGCCGCGGACGGAGACACCGGCAAAGGTAAGCACGACCCTACCCCGAACCGGGGAGCCAAAGACGCTGGCCGGCTGGAAGACGCTCATCACGAGTTGATCGACAACCTGGTTCTTTACCGTTGCATCCACCGGACCGGAGACGATGTTGTAGTCATAGACGCGGCCCTCCTCGTTGACATAAGCCTCAACGACGATAGGAACATCGTGGTTGGTAGTGATGGCATGAGGGCTAACTGCCGAGTAAAGATAGTGGGGTACTGTAATAGCGCCGAGCGGCTCGTCGTTGGCCATGACGGGTTCGGGCGCGGCCACCATGCCGAGCAGCAGCATAATGCCTCCGACCAGCACGACCGATCCGGCAAATCCGGCAGAGGCCTGTACGAGCAACGGCCGAAGCGTGTTCTCCCACTTGAGGCTGAAGCTATCCTTCCAACTTGATTTCATGGCTGCGCGCTCGTGCGAGATGGCGAGGCGCAGCTTCATGCCGAGATCGGCGGGAGCTTTGGCCGGACCAAGCATCGAGAGCGATTGTTGCATGGCGCGCAGATCATCGAACTCGCGCTTGCAATCGTCGCAGGATTCCAGGTGGCGAGCGATCTCCTGCATCTGGTGGCCGGGGATTGCGCCGTCGAGATACACCGAGAACGAAGACCGAATACTGTCGCAGTTTGTGGTCATTGCGTCACCATCTCTTCGGATGAGTGCATGGCAAAGGAGGACGCGGAATTATTTTGCCGGACGGTTCGTTCGGCGAGGATGAGAGCACGTAGGGCGGAGCGTCCACGTGTGAGCCGCGACTTCACCGTGCCCAGGTTGACATCGAGAATTTCGGCGATCTCTTCGTAGGCAAAACCTTCGATCTCGCGAAGGACAACGACAGTGCGGAATGTTTCGGGAATTTGCCGCAGGGCAGCTTCAACGCGCTCGCGAACCTCGCTTTGGGCCACGTTGTCGAAGGGTGAATTGCCGTCGTCGGCAAGGGTGGCGCTGAGACAGACGCCGTTTCCATCCTCTTCGTGATCGAAGGGAGAATCGATGGTGACTTCCTGCTTCTTATGACGAGACCACCAACGGCGCTGATTAGAGGCTTCGTGCACAGCGATACGGTAGAGCCAGGTGCGAAGACTGGCGTCGCCATTAAAGCTGCGAATGCTACGGAAGACCTTGATAAAGACTTCCTGGGTGATGTCGGCGGCATCGGCTGGATCGTTGATGCTGCGGGCGATGAGGGAGTAGAGAGGCTGGTGGTACTGGGCAATGAGGATGGCGAACGCGTCCTCGGAGCCGGCTTTGAGGTCGGCTACAAGTGCAGCATCTTCGGTGCTGACGCCTATTACGCTCGCTAAATGACCCATTACGATGCCCGCCTGCATACCGGGTGTCCTTTACCTTACGACTTGAGTGAAACAACTGGCAAATAGCAAATCCCAAGCAACAACGCCGCCGGCGGCCGAGTGCTCGCTCACTCTATATGTTTAGACACCAAGAGATAGGAGATAAGTTCCCGGAAACATTCCCGGAACATTGACGAATATCCCCGGCTCCTTCAAAATAAAGAGAGTCCTTCCTAAAGAGTGGGCCTGTGGCGCAGCTGGGAGCGCGCTTCCATGGCATGGAAGAGGTCATCGGTTCGATCCCGATCAGGTCCACCAAATAACCCCTTGAAAATCAAGCGTATGCCGGAAGCGGAACACTCCCTCCCTTCCATGACTTTGTGTCATTTTGTGTCACGCGCGCAGAAGGACTGCGCCGGTTGCTGACGACTGCTCCGGCTTTAGTGGATTCTTTCCGAGTCTTTCGGGGCCGTGCATCCGACTTCCTCAACTCCGAATTGATGGAGTTGATGGTCGATTGAACACTCTCGGGAATCTCCTGCATATAGACATCCGTGGTGGTCGCGGTGCGTGAGTGCCGCATGACCCCCTGAACGTCCTTTACCGTCCCCTTCTTCTGCGCAAGAGTCGCTATCGTTCTGCGGATGACCTGGAAGGTGAGTTTGGGCAACTGGAGTTCGCGAGCGAGCTTGTGGAGGACGCGCTTACGATAGTTGTCCGTGTCGATGAAGCCTCCATCTTCGTTCTGGAAGATGAAATCATCCTCGGACACAGAAGCCGACTCCCTTTTGCCTTTGGCAAAAGCCTGCCGGGCCTTCTCTTCACACTCAAGACGCCACGCCTTCAGGTCGTCTGCCAGCTTTTGCGGAATGTGAATCACGGTAAGGCTCTTTTTGGTCTTGCCCCAATCCCGGATTTTGCCTTTGTAGACCGTTTCCGCGATGGTGAGCGTTAGAGCCTTATAGACGAATCGCTTCCACCGGAAAGCGAAAAGCTCGCTCGGGCGCAAAGCGTTCGTCATATCCAACTCAAGCAGAATGCGGTCTCGAAGATCCAACTTCGAGAGAGCCAGCTTGAGTTGGTCCCATGTCAGAGTCGTGGTGTCGGTCGCTCGCAGTTGTGCGGGGACCTTGAGCTTGCGTGCAGGGTCCTTCACAAGGAAGTCCTGGTCGACCGCCTCGGTGAAGATGTCCCGGATATACGCACGCATCTGCAAGACACGATCCTTTGATCTGGTTAATGCCAGCTTGTTGAGGTGCAATTGCAAGCTGAACTTGTCATGGTTGACCAACGGAATTTCGCCAATCGGTTCAACGATGTCCAGTTGCCAGAGGAATAAGAGAGCCTTGCGGGCTATATGAAAGAGGATGAGCAGCCGCGGTTGGGCCGGAACTTCAGAGTGCGTCTGTTGTCCGTGATAGCGGGCTTCCCGGCGCTTCGAGAGACGCAACAAACGCACGGAACTTTCCTTCAATTTCTGTTGCTGAAGTTGTCGGATAACCAAGATTTACTGCGAGAGCCTCAAGCTCCGGCTTCCATTCCGGGGCGATTTCGATTGCCGGTGGGAAAGAATGCGTAGCGCGTTGCTGAAACACCTGCTCTGCCGCCTTACGGATCGCAGCCAAGTCGAGTTGCCCCAGCATCTCCATCAAAAGAATGTCGAGAATGTCTCTGGCGCGGCCCTTCTTATACGGTCCTGTACATGCGTGAAGCTTCTGGGCAATCTGTTCGAAAATGCTCAAGCAGCGAATCGGCGTCGGTGTCCGCAGCCCCATCTCCGCAAGTCCGGGGATTTGCGGATCTATAAGGTCGACTTCACCTATCCCTGCTGGCCCCAAATCGACATCAATCGTCTGCCATGATCGGGTTTGATAACGCACGGCAAGCTCAAGGCGAATCGTATCAATTCTCTCCATCGTGATGGGCTTCGCCTTTACTTCAAACGAAAAGTCATCGAAGCCGAGGGATACTGCGTTTTGGAAACGCGTGAGCCGTTCTGCGCTGTCGCCAGCCATTCCTATATCAAGGTCTTTGGTCGCCCGCGCACTCTCGGCAAAGCGAAGCTCCATCGCAACCCCGCCTTTGAGGTAGTAATTGTCCAGGATGCCTTCAGAGACAGCGCACTCCAATACTCCGCAAACAGCCAGAAAAGAAATCCAACGGCGGAGGCGTTCCTGATCGAGACCCTCTTGCCTTGCGATTCGGGATAGCGTTTTGGGAAGAGCTTCGCGCTTAGGAGGCACTTGAACTCCTTGTGCTGGCTTGTTTCGTTACGCCATGTGCCCATTTGTTTGCCATTGTGTTCAGGCCCTTGGCATCGGCCGGCTTCAGTAGCCCCTTCTTTGTCGCGTCCGCTATTGCTTGGCGAGCCACGTCTACGCGCTTGGTGCTTTGAAGGACATCCACGATGGTTCGCTCTACTGAAGTCACCGGAATTCCTTCATACTCATTGATCTCGCCAGGAGTGATGCCCGCATGATGAATGGTGATCCATTTCGGGCGTTCGCGCCTGAGCCTTGCTGTCACGGGTACGGTGATGTGGATTCGTGCGGGGTTGACATCTGAGATCCCGTACAAGAGCAATGCAGTCTCGTGAGATATGAGGACTGAAGCAGGCCCGCCACTCGCTTGCGCCCACAGAACCGCCTCCCTGTACTGGGCCAGTCGATCTGCCGGGTAGTGTGAGATGCGGTATACCCCTCTGCTCACCCGTTCCAACCGGCCACGCTGAGCGAGGCGCACGAGGACTGAATCAGCAATACCGGCTGCACGAGCCTCCTGCGAGGTGAGAAGGCCGTCTCGCATCTCTGCAAGTGCATAGAGTTCGTCCATGCGCGTTGAAGGCATACGGCAAGTATGCGGCGCATCAGTCTGTTCTGTCAATTTAGTTCCACTATGGAATGAAATTGACATGATGGCTCAATGCCAGAGAGGTGCGTACTTCGGTCGAGAGCGCGAGTTTTCTTGGCCCTACTCTACCGGTGACAATACCTCTGCTTTATTCAACTCAAGCATAGGTTTTGTCACATTCCGTACGATCGGGCCGCTTGTCGTTCATGGTTGCGCGATTCCAAATGGAAGCGCAGCGGCCACTGAACCGCACGGTCAACTTAGGGTGAGCCAGCCCGCCACAGTCTGGCTCACAGCCCCAAAAAGTTTGTGTCAAAGTTTGTGTCAAAGGCCGCCCAGAAGGCCGGTTTTGCCGGTTTTTCCAACTTCTAAAGCCTTTTCCGTCAACAACTTACATTTTTAGGCTTTCCATGGCATGGAAGAGGTCATCGGTTCGATCCCGATCAGGTCCACCAAATATTTCAACAACTTACAGGCTTGCCGAAATTCTCGAGGGTCCATTTTGGGGCCAATAAGGGAACGCCCTTCATTTCGCACTCTCCTTCAGTATCCCGGCTACCTTTGACTGCACGTTCCTCTTCGCTGGCGTGGCCGCCTGCGAGTAGACCTCAAGCATCATTCACCGTTGCGTGCCGCAGCAGTTTCCGATGTAACCGCCTTACACAGATGACCTAGAGCATAGGCAGAGTGATCGGTGCCTCGGAGTCTGGCCATCATGGAATGATGCAGGATGGCCAGACGGAAAGCCACCTCGGCAGGAGCAATCGGACGCAGCAGCGATCAAGCTGGCTTTCCTGTGGTGGCCAGCGCAGATTTGGTTGAATAGATAATCGGGTTCAGAGGCGACGCAACTACTTCCCCTACCGCCACGCCTGGGCACCAACGTTCGATATCGGCAATCTGGTTCTTATTCTTTGGCGCAACCAGCCGCATATCTTCATCCATATAGATGATGGTCATCACCTCGCGAGGTCGATCAGTCGTATTCGCTCCTGCACGATGAAATGTCCATCCGCTATGAAAACTTACCTCCCCGAGATCGAAGACTCCCTCTTCCAGGTTGAACGTGCTAAGCGCCTGCTTCAGCGTCATCTCACTCTCGTCGCTGATTTCAAGATCACGGCCAATCTGAAAGCGATGGCTCTTCTCACAAAACGCCAGCGGCCCCATCTCGCGCGATGTCTCCTGAAGCGGTATCCACGCTGTCACCATCTTGTCACTCGATACAGGCCAGTAATATTGATCGGCGTGCCACGGAGTAATTCCTCCGCCTGCTTCTTTGTAGAGGGCCTGGTCATGATAGATGCGTACTCCTGTTACGCCCATCAACACTGCGGCGATGCTTGCCAGGCGTTTGCCGAAAACAAACTCCTTTACCCCTTCCGACTGGGTCCAGAGATTCATGATTTGAAGAAAAGCCTTGCCGTAGGTCGTGCGCTTTTCCAGCGGAGCAGCGTCGGCGGACAACTCGGCGACACGATCCGTGATGATGCGACGATAGTTCTCCAGCAGCTCCGGTGAGAACACATGCTTCAGCTTGATATAGCCATTCTCGTTGTAAAAATCAATCTGCTCCTTCGTCAAGGAAAAGGGAGCATTCAGTTCTCGACGTTGCTCTTCCCTATTCATTATGGTCACCCTTCAAGTTTTGGAAATATGATGAAGCGTTTCATCAATACGATCATGTAGCCGGTATATTTTGTCAAGACCATCTTCTTTGAGGCAGCGCTATTCTATGAAAATGAAGTCTGCCAAGACGCCTAATCTCTCTTTGCCGAAAGGCGCAACCAGTCATCGTAAGAGACCAAAAATCCAGGACGTAGCAACGCTGGCGAGCGTGTCACTCGGCACCGTATCCGCCGTCCTCAATGGAAACGGACGCATCAGCGCAGCTACACGAAACCGAGTCCGGACAGCGATTGCGAGTCTCGGATACCACCCCGACCTTTATGCGAGTAATCTCGCACGGAAGAGTACGCAGGTTATCGGTCTTGTCGTTTCAAACCTGCAGAACCCTTTCTTTGCCGAGACAGCCCAGGCAATGGAGGAAGAGGCTGGCCGTCACAATCATCAAATTTCGTTGATGGCCACAAACTTTTCGCCAGAGCGCCAGCGAGCGGCAGTAGAGCGCCTGCTGGGCGCACGCATCGCCGGTATCGCCGTCATTACTTCAGAGCACGATCAAGATGCACGCAAACTCGTCCTCGCGAGCGGAATCCCCTCCGTTTTCCTCGATGTCGACAAACCCATAAGGAACTCCGCAACCATATCCGTCGATTCGCGAGGTGGTATGCAGGCTGCGGTGGAACATTTGATCAAGTTAGGCCATCGCGATCTTCTCTTCGTCCGCAACTCCGAGAAGGAAAACGGAACGGTCCTACTCTCTCACAAGCTGCGTGATGAAGGCTTCGCAACCGCCGTACGCGCTTATAACTCGCTTGGGCTGAACACCAATACGGTCGACATCTCAGGACCCGGCGCCGATGCCGGCCAGCGCGCGATCGCCTCAGCCATTGGCCGCGTTCGCTTCACCGGAATTGTCACTGTCACGGACACAGTTGCGATGGGCGTCTATCGCGGATTGCAAGCCCGTAAATTACGTATACCCCAAGACGTCTCAGTGGTCGGCTTCGACGATGCGTACTTCTGCCGCTTTCTGAATCCTCCGCTTACAACCGTCAGCATCTCTCGCGAAGAGTTGAGCCGCATGGCTGTGGAAGCTCTTCTCCAACCGCAACTTCCTTCCGGGCGAGGACGTTCGTTTAACCTCGGCACCCACCTCATCGTGCGTGAGTCAACCGCAACACCCAATACAAAGAGCAGAACTATGCGAGCAGGTTGATCCCCTTTCACCTTCAAGAGCAATAAGCGATGCACGGAAGCAATAACTGGTTTTTTAGGGTTTTGAGGAGCTTCAGAGGCGACGGAGGCATTCAAAAAGCGCTTTTTGAAGAAGGTCCAAGAAGAGCTTCCTCTCATTCGAATTCCGTTTTCAAGGAGCTCCGCGACCTTTGACTGGCCTCCTGCTTGGCCAGATGGTTTCTCCTCCTTGCTTGTTCAAATCCATCCCTCACGCCGGCGATCCATTGCGCCCCTCAACGTAGCGAATGCATAGCGACCCGCTTGATCTTAACAACAAAGTAGGTGAACGAGCCTCCCTCAGGCACAATCAACTGGTGCGGAATCCCGGGGTCGATGTGCGCCACCGCTCCCGGCTTTAGCGGCTCGGAGACTCCATCATCGACGCCGCTGCCTCTCTGCTCTCCCGCGCCAATGGTTCGCGGATTCTTCAAATGCCCTCCGCTCACCAGCGTCGCCTCGCCCGCCACCGCGACAAAGATATCCGACCAGTCGCGATGCTCTTCCGCTTCGCCCGTCTTCACCCGCGTCGTAATCATTGTGCGATGACTGCCATATTCTCCCATCGCCTGTGCGTAGACTCCGGCTTCGCTCTTCGCCGCATCTGTCGCTGTGGCTTTCATCCACTTTTCCATCTGCTGCGCCGGAATGACTTCTGCCGTTGCTAAAGGCTTTCCGGTCAGTTGTACCCTTCCCGATTTACGGAAGCCTCTAATTCGATGGAAGGTCAGGTAATTCGCATCATGGAAGCTATGAGCTCCGCCAATGCCGTCATCGAACGCCGTCCGCGAGGCAACGATGATATCGCTCGCATCGAACTGCCAGTCGACATACTGGAAGGCATGAAAGCGCGACTCGGGATAATGCAGAACGATCTCACGCGGAGTCCAATGCGTCAGATCAGGTGAGCTCATCAGCGCCAACGTATTCCGCACACTTGCCGGCGAACTCACCGCCAGCGACTCCCCCGGGAGTGCCGGATTTGACAGCGTCCAGTAAAGCTTTGAGATCGGATCGAAGCGGATCGTAAACTTCGTCGCTCCTCCAGGAAAGTCGACAAATTGGTCTAGTTTAAGGGTGCGATCCGTAAGTTTAAGGATCGCCACACGTGAAGCATTGTTGACGCGAAGGATGTCCAGGATTGATCCGTTCGGACCCACCACTGCGTTACCTTCCAGCCATGTATCGCCCTTGTCGCCTACTGGAAACGATAGTCGATCCGAAAAGCTCCAGTTAGCCTCTTTCGTAATATCGCTGTCCACGGGTGCCCACATCACGAATGCCTGAAACGAGCCCCACGGCCCTGTCGGATGATGTTCAAACGCGCGATAAATTCTACCGTCGTGAATCACCACAGGAACAGGTGCCGTGTGGTAACCGGCGTCCTCTGTCAGGTAATGCGCCTCGCTCCACGTTGCACCGTTGTCGTCTGAGTCACGAATGACGATGCGGCCATACTCCGCAGTAGTGCCCATCAGGTAGATGCGTCTTCTCAGCACAAACAGGTTTGACCAGAACTGATCGTTGACCTCCGTCACCTTCGTCCATGTGACGCCACGGTCGTGCGAGACGAAGATCCTCGTCACTGCCGACTTCGTACTCGTTGATCCCGGCCCGAAGCAGTCATGCGACGCCACATAATCCCCATTAGGAGCAACCACGATCGAAGGCGATCCGACGTACTCCTTCGTCGAGGCAGGCTGATGGTCTATCACCACACCTGGCACTTGCTGGGCTCGTGCGCCTACTACCATCGCAAGACATAAAGCAATTCCTGTAAACCCGATACGCATCAAAGAGAACCTCCAGAAGATCCATGGTGTCCCATCTGTGGAGCCACTAATGGTTTGCAGGTCAGAACCAGAACTTAGCGGCAACCTGAATAACACGAGATGAGTTGGCAGAAGTGATCTGTCCAAAGGTAGCGGTGCCGAAGGTTCCATTCGGTGGCATGAAGTTGGGGTGATTCGCGCAGTCAAAGCATTCTCCGCGGAGTTCAAGCTTTGTCGACTCTGTGATGGGCACCGGGATATCGCGATGAATATTGAAGTCGAGGTTGTACCACGCAGGTCCCTGGACGTTCGGCGTCTTCGGGCTATTTCCGAAGGTCAATAGAGCAGGCGCGGAGAATGCATTCGTGTTGAACCACTGCGTTAGAGTGCGCTCGCTACCCGAAAGAAACGGATTCCCTGTCAGATTCGGCCGCATCATCTGGCTGAATGTTCCGGAGGTGTTGTTTGCTGCCTTGATCCATGTCTGCTGGCCCGACTGTACGGAAAAGATGCCGCCTGCCTCCCATCCTCCGATAAGAGCCGCAAAGATTCCGTGCTGTATAAAGGCTCGCCCTTCGCCGAAGGGAAGATCATACAGACCCGCCATGATGAACCGTGCCGGGATATTCGCCAGGCTCAGCCCCCGCTCCGCCTTCATGTTGTACTGATCCTGCGGATACAGACCGCTGAAGTTATCATCATTCACGTCGATGAACTTCGACCACGTAAACGCCGCCTGTAGCATCAATCCATTGTCAAATCTTCGCTGAACCTGAGCGAGCAGAGCGTTATAACTCGTGCTTTGCCCCGCATAGAAGTTACCGATATTAGCGAAGTTCGGGTAAGGTCTCATGCTCTGCGTCCCCCGACCCGCAGCCTGAACTTCGGCAATGGGGATCTGGTTGTACTGCACATTTTCCCAGAGATGTCGCGAAACACTGTTTGTATAACCTACCTGCCCGACAAAGCGCCAAGGAAGCGACTGCTGCACATCGAACGAAATCTGTTGAAAATAAGGTACGTGTGCGTTTGGATCATCATACTGTTGGTTGAGGTTATAACCGTTCGTACTCGGAGTGATCGCCGGAGTTTGTGAGAGCACAACCGCCGGAGCGTAGCCCGATGACTGCAGGGTGAAGGGCTGATCCTTCGGAAAGCGATTATATGCAGACGTAGCCCTACCCGTCAGAGGCATATAGAAGATGCCGTATGATCCGCGAATAATCGTCCCTTTGCTGAATGGATCCCAGGTGAAGCCTACGCGCGGCCCGAAGTTGCCCCACTGCGTATGCTGAATTCGATTTGCTCCTAACTGCCTCATCGTGATGATCTGCCCAGAAGCAAGATCAAAGTTCGAGCCGTTATAGTCCAGCTCGTTTGGGTTCTGTTCTACGTCATACCGTAGTCCCAGATTCAGCGTGAGGTTCTGATTGACCTTGTACACATCCTGCCCATAAACGCCGAAATAGTTCGAGCGCTCGTAGAATCGGCCGGTATTCGTGTCCGCCGTGTACTGGCTGGAAAGTCCCAACAGCAGGCTGGCAAAAGAGTTTCCTGTGCTCGTATTCGTTCCATTCGCGGTCTGCAGCGTGTTGAAGGAGTATGACGTCGCCGTCAACTGCAGGTCATTGATGTTGAATCTCCTGAAGTCCCCGCCGAAACTCAGGATATGTTTGCCCTTCACCACCGTCAGATTATCCGTTAGCTGGTACTCCTGCTGCGTCGGATCGAACCCGGGCGAGTCACCGATTCCCTGATAACCTGCCGGTGACATCGATGGCAACGCCTCTTGCACCAGGTTCGGGATCAACAGACTGTCTACATCGGTTGATGGAGTTAGCCGAGCAAGTTCTCCTCGAAGAAAGCCCACGCGAACATCATTCACAAGATTTGAGGAGAAGGTATGCGTCCATGCCATCGCTGAATCGTAGAACGTATCGATCTCACCCGTATTACCGCCCGCAGTCTTCCACGGCCGAGTCGCAATCGTGTAGGTGCGGTCGTAGGAGAGGCGCACAAAGGCAAGGTCCGCCGGATCGATCTGCATATCCACCCGGCCGTCCGCTTGGTCGTGGTTGAAGCCGCCAGCCTGGAGGTTATAGTAGTTCTGAGAAAATCCCGGCTTATTCGGTGTTACCCAGAGCGCTGCAACCTGCGTTGCGGCCTTATCCCACCTGCTCTTCGGAATCACGTTTCCCGGAAATGGATCGCGGACGACTACGCCGCTGACAATGCGCGTCGTCGCCGGGTCGAAGATCTGGTTCTTGTACACGGTCCTTCCCAGAGAGTCTGTCCCCACTGCTGCGCCCAGGATGTCCGAGAAGTCTCCCTGCTGCTCCTGCGCGGTCGGTAAGGTGAGGTTGTAGATAGACTGCGAACGTTGCCTTGTGCCTTGGTAATCGGCAAAGAAAAACAGCTTGTTCTTCTTGATTGGCCCACCGATGATCCCACCAAACTGGTTGTATACAAGCTTCGGAACTGTAGCCGCGAAGTAGTTACGCGCTGCGCCCATCCCCGAGCCACGGTAAAACTCAAAGGCGTTGCCGTGATACTTATTCGTGCCCGACTTCAGCGTCGCCGTGATAATGCCGCCCGCCATGCGACCATACTGCGCCGGAATTCCATTTGTAATCACCGCGAACTCCTGGATAGCATCCAGATTTGGCGCAATCACCGACGAGCCGCGGCGCGGATCAGTGATCGACGTCCCATCCAGCGTCACCTCGTTGGTGCGTGCACGGCCACCGCTCAACCGCGGCTGGCTGTCCGAACTCGTTCCGTTGCTCACCGCCGACTGCTGCACACCAGGCGTCAGCAGCGCCAGCGAGAAGGCCGACCGACCGTTCAAGGGAAGCTGCTTGATCGTGCCTTCCTCGATCACCGAACCCACAACCGTATCCTCCGTTCGAAGCGGTGAGGGCTCCGCCAAAACTTCCACCGTCGACGTGATGCCCCCCACCGACAACGGCATATTCAGCGAGATCGCGTCGCCCACATGAACCACGACGCCCACGTGCTTCGTATCGGTAAAGCCTGCATCGTGCGTAACAATGTCATAGGTGCCAGGTCTCAGGTTAGGCAGAACATACACGCCGTCCTTGTTCGTCAGAACCTTTTGCACAATTCCGGTCGTCATCTCACTCGCAGTCACCTCTGCTCCCGTAATGGCTGCGCCGCTACCGTCCGTAACGATCCCCTGAATGGATCCATAGACGCTTTGCCCCCTACTGGCGAGCTCTCCTGCCAAGCACACAAGCATTAAGAGGAGAATCGAGATGGTTGCTTTCTTCATGATTTTTCCCTTTCGCATAAGGCCTCATTTAAGCCAAGCGAATCCTAGCACCTATGTATTCAAACTGTCTACAAATAAATACAAGTAAAAAATATATGACTACTAATAGTCGACAATCATATTTGAAATCATTTCGGGATGATGGATCACGCGCAGATCTGCGAAGGGGAAGGTAAAAAGGAGAGAACGTCAGCCGGTGGGCTCTCAGCTTAGAGAGATGTTCGGCTTATAGATCTCCATGTAGTTAGGCATATTGTTCTTCATGGAAATCTCACGCTTGTGTCGATCAAACTCCTCCAGGCGTTCTCGCTGGCTTTCCTGCAGATGCATGGAGAGGATACGGGTGGTGGCGGCGACATCCTGACGCTCGATCGCTTCCAGCAATTCCTTGTGCTGCTGATAAATCCGCTCGAGGTCAGCGACACTGTGCCCCTTATGGCGCATGAGGAAGACGCGCATCAGAACCCGGGTCTCGCTGACGACCTTGTGAATGCGGACGTTCTGGGAGAGACCAATGAGGAGTGCGTGGAAGCTGAAGTCGGTCGCGATGAAGCGATGCATGCCTTCGACGTCCAATGCGGTCTTGCCTGATTTTTCGAGCTCTTCCTTGAGGTCGAGAACAGCCTGAACTAGCTGATGAAGTCGCTCGCGTTCTTCAGACTGAGGGAGCCCCAGGCGGGCAACCTTACTGAATGCATAGGTTTCAAGGGCTTCCCGCAATTCGCAGAGATCGAGAACATCTTCGCGGGTGAACTCAACGACAAAGATCCCGCCGTGCGTCTGTTCGAGCAAACCCTCGGCGACGAGTTGACTAATAGCCTCGCGGACGGGAGTGCGACTGCTGCCAAGTTCACGCGCGAGTTCAAGTTCGGAGAGAGCACTTCTCGCTTTAAGCTCGCCTTCTGTAATTTTGCGATGGATATAAAGATAGGCTCGCTGGCGTACCGACGAGGATGGCGATGCGTCAGGAAGCTTCCTTCTTCTGCCCATAACAAGAACATCATATCAGTGGAGTCAGTACAAATACAGAATAAAATCGGGTATTTAGGAGGCGGAGATAATACTTTGTTTCACTGTAATTTATTTTATAGTCGACATATAGGCGACTATATGGATACACTTGTGCAATCCCGAGAGGGTTCATATCTTCTCGGGTCAGAGCAATAGAGCCGACGACTCTGGTTCGATACACCGCACGACGCCTGACGCTTCTATTGTCTGGATTGACTGAATGAAGTTTTGAGATAACGAACGTTCGCAGGAGAACTTATGAAGGATTTATCTGTTCATGGCGTTTTTGCCGCTTTGCTCTTATCCCGAAACAGAGACGGATCTCTGGTTGAATCGGCTCTTGGCGACCAGCTTGATTTTCTTCTCTCTCGCGGCGTTCGCAACTTCGCCCTCAATGGAGCGACCAGCGAATACTGCCAGACGAATCCCGCCGAGCTTAGGCGTTCTCTACAGATTGTCAAAGCCACCCTCCCTTCCGACGCTTCCCTTCTCTGTGGAGTGGGCGGCGCCTGCCTCAGGGACACGCTTGCGCTGGGAGAGATCGCCATCCGAGCCGACGTGCTTGGACTTCTCGTACCCGCACCGCACTTCTTTCCATACGCTCAGGGAGATCTCATTGCATTCGTCGAGGCGGTTGCCATGCGGCTTCCTCTCCCGCAGCTTCTATACAATCTTCCGCAGTTCACCACTGGCTTCGAACCAGCTACTACCCTCGACCTGATCCGCCGCTGCAGCAATGTCATTGGCATGAAAGATAGCAGCGGTTCCCTCAAAACTCTCCGCCTGCTCGCCCGCGAGTCCATCGATACTTCCCGAATCATTGGCAACGATGGTGTTCTCGCCCAGGGACTCATCGAGGGCATCTGCGACGGCGTCGTCTCTGGTGTGGCCTGCGTTCTACCCGAGATCATCCAGCCGCTCTTTGCCCATCCTCCTGCTAGTCCCGCTTTTCTATCCGCCGCAGACAGTCTCCGGGAGGTCATCTCCCACATCGACGTTCTACCTGCTCCGTGGGGGCTCAAGGTCATCGCCGAAGAGCGCGGCATCGCGCAAGCCGTCTACCCTCTTCCTCTGTCACGTGAACGAGAGCTGCAGATTCAGTCCATCCGTGAATGGCTTCGCCAGTGGCTTCCTCACATTGAAGAGCTGCAATCTGCACTGCACGCTCGACCGACAAACTGATCTGCCCTTGTCGCACGTCGGCATGTACGCTCCCATCTGCGGAACCAGCCTCCAGAGCTGATCTACGAATCCAGATATATTCGGCACAATAGACATCACATTCAATCATGAGGGAGAAGAGGGATCAGACAGCATATACCAAAGCGTTATAAGTGGTACCTCATCGCAATGCTCTGGCTCGTCTGCTTCCTCAACTACTCGGATCGCCAAGCCATCTTCGCTCTTTTTCCGCTTCTCCGTGTCCAGTTCCACCTCTCTAACGTGCAGCTTGCGCTCATCGGCTCCTCCTTCATGTGGGCCTACGCCATCTTCGGCCCTGTTGCTGGGTGGCTCGGCGACCGTCTCTCGCGCAAATGGCTCATCCTGGCCGGACTCATCTTTTGGCTCTTCGTCACCACCACCACCATCCTGGCCCACCAGTTCTGGCAGCTCGCCGTCCTCCGCAGCCTCAACGGAATCGCCGAGGCGATCTACTTTCCCGCGGCGATGTCGCTCATCAGCAGCTATCACGACGCAACAACTCGCTCGCGCGCCATGTCCTTGCATCAGTCCGCCGTCTACGCAGGAACCATCGCAGGTGGCGTCGTCGCCTCTTGGCTTGGGGAGCACTTCGGCTGGCGCTCCAACTTTATTTGCTTCGGCGCACTCGGCTTTCTGTTGTGCATCATCCTCATCCTTTTTCTGCAAGAGCCTGTCTCCGACCTGTCTCCCAACCACGACACCAGCACCGGTAAAACAAAGGTTCCGAATCCCTCTCTCAGTAAAATTACCAAGGAGATCCTCGGCGCTCCCCCCGTGCTTCGTCTCATCATCGCCTTTATCGGCGCCAACTTCGTCGCGATGATCTTCATGGTGTGGCTGCCGACCTTTCTCTACGGCAAGTTCCATATGAGCCTCGCCATGGCCGGTATGAACGCGACCATCTACCTGCAGATCGCCTCTGTCTTCGGGGTCCTCACCGGCGGCGTTCTTGCTGACTCTCTCGTCACCCGGGATGGCGGAGGTCGCATGCGTACCCAGGCATTCGGTCTGTTGGTTGGTATGCCCTTCCTCTTCCTCGCCGGCCGAACCTCTTCTTTTGGATGGCTTATCTTCGGTATGATCGGTTTCGGTTTCGCAAAAGGCATCTACGAATCCAATATCTGGGCCTCCCTCCACGACGTTGTTAACCCACAACAGCGAGCTACCGCGGTCGGGGTCATGAATTCTCTCGGCTGGCTTGGTGGTGGCTTCGCCCCTATCGCGTTCGCCTTCGGGGCTCAGCATTTCGGCATGGGAGACTGCCTTAGCTCTACATCTCTTATCTATGGATGCGTCGCGGGGCTTCTCTTATGGAATGCAAAATGGCATGGAAGAGATCGTCGGTTCGATCCCGATTAGGTCCACCAGATAATCCATTGAATATATAGCTTTACAAAGTCGCTCGGTTGATCGCTGAATCGAAGAGGGGCCGAAAGTCCTGAAAATTCTTCATTTCCAAGTTCCAGTAGCGACATCATTATTAACTACTTTTGTGTTCGAGCCCCGCTTCTGCTGTGCTCTACGGTCAGTGGTGGTTCGACTGAGATGCGGTCGGAAAAATCTTGCCCTGTAATTAGCACCCGATGATTTTGACTATTACCACCTTGTTGCACATTAAGGTTAAGGTCGGGCTTTGGAGATAAGACGGCGGTGAACCTCACATCGGCACCTTGTTTGCGCACAAGGACGAACGACACAGGCTTCTTTAGATTGTGACCAGGCGCCTCGCCACGCATCAATTCCTGATTTGTGTCTGCCGGAATCGTCAGCTCCATCACCGCCGTATTTGAAGGATTGTCCGCGGCTTCGTCTGCGGAGAGATTTCGTGAACGTATGGACGCAACAGGGCTGTTGGGATTCGATTCCTCGCTCGCTTGTTCATTGGAGTAGTCCACAAAGCGAGCTATTAATGGCCCTCCGTCAACCGATCTCCACACATCCTTTAACAAGCCGTATCCGTTTTTCGCGGGCAGGTCGGTCACCTTTTGAGTGAAGGCAGGTTTTGCGATCTCAAGTGTGCCGGCATCGTGATATATCCAGTCGACAGTATGGAACGTGGAGGAGTGGACATGATCGGCAATCAGGCAATAGTTCGGCGTGAGCACAATGCTTCTGTCAAAGAACACACCCGGATAGATTGAGCCTGCATCCATCGTAATTGTGGTCCAATTCGGATTAGTCTTCCAGGAGATAAGTCTCCCCGTAGCGGCAGACTGGCGCTGTTCATCCACGGAGACGGTGTTGTGAGCGATGGTCATCGAATCCCATAGTTGATGGAGCGGAAGCCCATACAGTTGAGTGCCGGGGTCGATTCCCATGATGTGCCCTTGCGAATAGAGAACAAAGCTCAGCTTGTCGTAGTGCCCGTGTGGCCCTCCATGTTGTCCGAACTTAACGACCACAGTGAAGTCATTGATCTTATTGCGAAGAGCGGCAAATCCCGCCTTGTCGAAGACTTCGCTTTTAAGTGCCAACCGCGGCGGTTTCGGAGGCCTGGCCACTCCGAAGAGAAGAGCTTCACGGCTGGCCCGTCCATACTTCAACATGACGGGCAGATAGCGCGGGTTCTTTGAGGCTGTATAGGCTTGTTCGTAGAGATAATCCTGCTCGTAAAGATTTACAGGATTGCTGTCGTTGAAGGCCGGCAAATAACCATTGGGAAGGACGATACCCAAGGGCCCATTGAAGAGGGAGAGCAGAGCGGGTTCCTGCACCCACAGGTTAATGCCATGGAGTTTGGCCATCTGTGCAGTGGCGACCAACGCGCGTAACGCATAGAAGTGATAGCCAAATGTACCCTCGATCCAAAACCCCTGCGTTACGAAATTACGCATCTGAGAGCGAAAACCGATGGGGCCGTCGATAGCTTCGTGAATTAGTGTCGAGTCCTTCAACGTGAAGCCAACCGCAGCGATGGCGGCGTTAATCCATGACTGAATATTGTCGGTTGGCCCTTTGTGGGCTTTGCTGACGGTTTGATAGCTTGCCCGCAGAAGGTCGTTTTCGATATGAGCTTTTGCGCTCGCATCGAGCACACCTGCCCCTCTCACTAAATCGTAAGTCCACGCAATGTTGATAAGCCAGATGGACTCGTCAAGCGTTTGTGAGTATGCCTTTCCCCCGTTCGCCGTTGGGTTGCCATGATTGTCGTGCAAGGGCCAGCTCTGGTAGCGATCTGCATAAGCAGTCAGGATCTGCGCTGCCTCCCTCGCATATCGTTCGCGGTTGGTAAACCGATAGGCTAATCCCAAAGTCAGCGCCGCGCGACCAAGGGCATCGTTACGGAGTTGATATACAACTTGATCGAATGGGTAGCCGGAGTATTCCTTACCAGTGTCAGGACACACATTGTGGTTGGGAGGGCGAAAGCTTAGAGGTGTCCCTGTATCTGGACAGACATACCAGTGAATCCACTGACCACCTTCAGGCGGAAGTTCGACCGACTGCAGACCGAAGCGTTTTTCGTACGATTCAGGGAACGCATCCGCTTCGCGAATCAGCTCGTGCAGGCTCTCCCGGGCCCACGGTTCGGTCTTTGCAATCTCTGCGCGGCTGTGAATGTCCTGAAGTGTAAGAAACAGCGACGGAGCCTGCGCATAGGCTTGCGGCCAAGCGGCCAAAGACAAAACGAATAACACGATATGAAACCCGCACATTCGCTGGGTCCTTCGCTGTGAACACTGAAGACTCATTCTGGCCTCAAAAAGAGTGTATGTTGAGTGTCGGCCGGATGCCCCGGCCGACACCCATGAAGGTTATCGAGATAGTGCGCGCTTCCTCTCTGTTCCACTTCGCAAAGTATCTGCTTAGAAGTTAAGCTTGAGCGCTACCTGGATATTTCGCGGCAGATTGTATTGTGATGTTATTTGGCCGAAGGTTGCAGAATTGAACTGTTGATTGGGTAAACCGAACCAGACCTTGTTCAGGAAGTTGAATGACTCCAGACGAAACTGCAGCGCGACGGAGTCGTGAATGGGAAACTCCTTGATGACGGAGATGTCATCCTGAAAACCCATCGGTCCGCGCATCTGCCC
This sequence comes from Edaphobacter dinghuensis, assembly GCF_014640335.1. Taxonomy (NCBI): domain Bacteria; kingdom Pseudomonadati; phylum Acidobacteriota; class Terriglobia; order Terriglobales; family Acidobacteriaceae; genus Edaphobacter; species Edaphobacter dinghuensis. The sequence goes on from NZ_BMGT01000001.1 coordinate 36,180, forward strand.
GGAGGAACGCGGCACATCTCCTAGCTCGAACGCCTGCGACAGACGGAATGCGGCAGGGTTGAAGTACCCCTGCGTCTGCCCCACGGATGGCCCGCCACCAAGGCGGTGATGAACGTCGCCGGAGGTAAGCGGATTCACGCCCGTTACGAAGGTTGGACGGCTTCCGGAATACGCGGCACCTCCCGTCTGGGTGATGCCCAGTGCATAGCCGCTCTGGATGAAGCCGATGAAGTTCAGCTTCCAGCCACCGGCGAACTGATTCGCCCATCCAGGCAGGTTGCCGCCGAAGCGCTGGGCATGACCGAAGGGAAGAGTGTAATTCACATTGCCGACGATGCGATGCGGTATATCCGTAGGCTGTACAGAGCGCTCCAGACCATATCGGTAGAAGTTCTGCACGCCGGGCTGGCCGTTCGCATTGAAGCTGCCGGTAGTCACGTCTGTCGTGTTGCCTAGCAGCTTTGACCACGTGTAGCTAACGATCGCAGATAGACCCGACCTCTGCACGGTGAGGAATGCCTGAAAGGCGTGATAAGTCGACGATGCAATGTCATCCTGAATCACGGACAAAGATCCGTTCGCTAGACCCGTGTTAGGGCCGTACTGCGGAAATGCCGCCAATAATTGTTGACGCTGCACCGTGGGCGATGCGAGTGTGCCGCTAACACCCGGCTGACCATAGAACGGATTAGCTACCAAGGCTGTTAGATATGCCGACTGCACACTTGCAGGATCGCCCACAGCGCCCCAATAACGTGGCTGCAGGTCGTTGGGACGGTAAGTGATGGGCAGATGTGTTCCTTTGCTGCCTGCATAGTTTAGGTGAAGCACCATAGCGCTATTGAGTTGCTGCTCTATACCGAAGTTCCACTGTGAGTAGTACGGCTGGGGATTCTTGTACAGAAGGCCCGAGACACTGGAGCCCGTGCCAACCTGTACGCCTGCGGAAGCACCCGCGGGCAAAAGAACTCCGTTCGGGAGTGGATTATCGATCAGGGTTGTAGGACGCTGCGTGTAGGTGTATGTCTGCTGCGTGTTCTGCGAAAAGCCCAGCGTGCTGCCACCATAAATTCGCTGTGTAGAAGGTAGATAGAGTAGATCGTATCCGCCACGTACGACCGTGGAGGAATTTGGCGTCCAGGCGAAGCCTACACGTGGGCCGAATTTGTTGTAATTATTCCAGAAACCGCGTGGGTTGCCGTTGGCGCCCACATACTGCGCTCCGCCGGTGAACGGCAGCGCTCCGCTGGACAGCGGGTTTTTCGCCTGCAGGTTCAACGCAGCCCAGTTATTGTGGCGGTCAGTGAAGGCCTGGTCTCGATCGTAGCGAATGCCAAGGTTCAACGTCAGGTTGTTTCGGATACGCCAATCGTCCTGCACATACAGCGCATGATACCACTGCTGCAGCGCGAGCGTTGCCTGACGGGTAATCGACGTGCTGGTCGGCACGCCAAGCAGCAACGCCGCGATGGCATCGAACTGTGCGGGATTGCCGGATACGCCGTTCCCTGCATTGGGTCCGCGCGTCAGAGTGGAGTCGAAGGACAGACTTCCAAGCGGATTGGAGAAACCTTGCTCCATCTCATTGATCAGGCGGCCTTCATAGCCCAGAGTGAGACTGTGCTTGCCGAGTTGCCACACAAGAATCGGCATCAGCGAATGCGTGTAGTGGCTCCATTGATTGGAGTTGGTAGCGTTGCCTAACTGTTGGAAACCGCTGATGCCAACGACCGGAAAGCCTGTGGTCTGCTGCTCCGACTGGAAGTTCGATGAGAAGCCAAACTGCCCCGCATTGACGTTGTAATTGCCGGGCAACTGGATATTGCGCTGCGCGGCGAAACCGTACGTTAACTGCAGCAGAAGATTGGGAGAGATCGTCCAACTATCGCTCGCTGCAAACAAGTATCCAGCAATATTTTGGTGGATGCTGTTCGTGCCGCTGTAAGCACCGCTCAACAGGTCGTTTTCATTGTGCGCATTGGTGCCGCGTGTGCCACGGAGAAACATGCGATTCGCGCTGGAAAAATTGTGGTCGATGCGAAAGTTGAACTGGTCATCCTGGTCGCTCGTCGGTTGCGCGAATGTGTAGTTGTTAGTGAGACCTCCCTGATTTGGCAGTGGGTACAAGGAAAGCAGCTTGACCGCGACAGGGTTCAAAGTGGTAACGCCCTGGCCTACGCCAAAGCAACCATTCACATTGCAGCCGGCAGGTAGAACGGTACGGGTGTACAAATTGCCCACCTGCGTTGTGCTGTACGGGTCGTACACCAGATTCGCGCCGTTCTCTGTGAAGATGCCCTGGCGCATCAGAGCCGTCGGCACAGTCAGGGTCTGCGCAGCATAGGTCATGTTGCGCTGACCTTCATAAGCAAACGTGAAGAAAGTTTTGTCCGTGCCGTTGTAGATCTTCGGAATAAAGACAGGACCGCTAACAAAACCGCCGAACTGGTTATAGCGATGCGGAAAACGGAAATCGTCGCGTGAGGCAATGGGGTAGATTCCAGATCGCTTCTGGAAGAAGTTGGCAGCATCGAGCTTATCGTTTCTTAGAAAGTCGTACACCGTGCCGTGGAGTTTGTTGGTGCCGCTCTTAGTGACGATGTTGAGAAAGCCACCGCTGGAACGGCCGAACTGCGCGCCAGGATTCGAAGTGATGACCTTGAACTGATCCACGACCTCGGCAGTGGGCGTCAGGGCCGGTTGGCCCTGGCAGCAGAGTGTGATCGAGATGCCATCCAGCAGGATCTCGTTGTTGCCGGAGACACCGCCGTTGGAAGAGAAGTTGTTGGTCGCCGCGGCGACCAGCGCGCCGCGTGTAGTGCTGACACCGGTGCCGAAGCTACCGCCGGGATTGATACCGGGACTGAGCTGCGCCAGTGCGTACGGGTTGCGCCCGTTCAGCGGAAGTTCGTTCACCTGGCGCGCTCCCACCATATAGCTCAGTGTGGAGTTATCCGTGTTGAGCTGTTGGCCGGTGGCTGCCTGCACGGTAACCGATTCGGTATTGCTGCCAATCTCGAGCGCAACATCGAGTTGCGCTGTCTGCCCCACGGACAACGTTACCGTAGACTCCGCCTTCTTGAATCCTGGAAGACTGACGGTCACCTTGTATGTTCCGGTCTGTAGTGCCGGGTAGGTGTAGACGCCCTCACCGTTGGCCTTGGTCTGCTGAGTAACACCAGTTTCGGTTTTGGTCAGCGTCAGGACAGCGTTTGGCATAACCGCGCCTGAGCTGTCTGTAAGACGCCCTGTAATGGAGCCATTCGCCACCTGGGCCAGAGCCGGGACGGAACCTAACGCTAAGCACAGCAGGAGAAGAATTCTGGAGACTGCAAGTTTCATAAGGCCTCATGGAAGGTGAAGAAATCGGCAACCCACTTCAGGGAATGCACAGTTTGTTTTCGGAAGTGAGTTTCTCCACCCAGTTCTCCAAGTGTCCAGTTCCAAGCTGTAACGTTACGGTTACGTGTCATAAAAATCAGTGAGTTAGATATCCTCCTAGCGTTCAGAACGAATTTTCGAGGTAGCGTGCTGTGCCTGCTGGTCCAGATGAAGGATCGTTCCATCCTTGCGGAGGATGGCCTGCAGGCGCTCAATCGGCACCTGCTGAACCGGCACTCCGCCCTCGACCGCCAAGGCCGCAGCGACGCCGGCAGCCTGCCCGATCATCATGTACTGCGGCTCCATACGGAGGGAGGAGTATGCAACGTGCGAGGCGGAGAGGCACACCGGAACCAGCAAGTTCGTCACCTGCTCCGGCTTTGGCAGGATGGCGCGAAAGCTAATCTCGTAGGGTTGCACCGGCACTTGCACGTCACCCTCATTGAAGACGGAGCCGTCAGGCATTGCCACTCGCTGTACATTATGTGAGTCGCTGTTATAGCTGCCCATAGCGATGGAGTCCGACTTGGTTCGGTCGGTCTGAAGGTCCGCCTGGTGCATCACGTAGACCCCAATCATGCGGCGACCCTCCCGGATGTAAAGTTGCCGCGGCCAGCCGTTGGAGTCGGTGAACTCATCCTTGGCGCGACCCCATTTGTTGGTGTCGTCGCGCAACGACTGGGGTACGGATGGATCGGTCGCAAGGAAGTAGAAGAAGGACTGTGTGTAGAGCATGTGCTCGTTCCAGATCTTCTGGCGTTCGGCGTAGCTAGCATCAGGGTAGGTCCAGCTCTTGCCGATATAGTCCGTTGAGAAGGGCCCGTTGTTATTGAAGTCGCATTTGCGGTGGACAAAGCACACCGGATTGGTCACAGTCCGAAGGACCGGGTCCTTCCCCGTATGCTCTTTGTAAGTTTGTAGATAGCGCTTAAGAAGAGCGAACTGGGACGGCTCATACCCCGCAGGTCTGGTCCACGGCATGCGATTTACGGGATCGTCCGTGAGGATAAGGCGGAAGTTATACGCCTGCACCTTGCGATCTGCGCTTTTGCCCTTTGCGAGCGGTCCGGGATCGATCAGCGGCAGCAGCTTGTGGTGGTCGTCGTACGCACTAATCTTCCAAAGAAACTGGTGTTTGGGGGTATCAGGCCGCACGCCAGCGAGACTCTCACCGTAAGTATCGCTTCCCTCTCGACCAACCACATAGCTCACATGCGCTTCGGCCATGGCGTCGCCTTCGTAGCTGCAATCAGCAAATACCTTACCCTGCCATCGCTTGCCGTCTTCGGTGAGAAGTGCAGTCACCTGCTTGCCCTGCATCTCGACACCACCATGTTCCTTAAGCCGCTCACCCAGGCGCACGTCGACCTTTGCCTTTTTCAGCCAACGATTAAAGATGGCCTCGCCAACCTTCGGTTCGGAGAGCCAGTCCTTAGCATGGTCCAACTCCTGCTGGCCGTATGTGGCTGCCGCTTCCTTGTAGAACTCGCGCGTATAGCCGCCGATAATGGGAAAGTAGCCGTGATCCGTAGCAGAAAGACCACCGGTAACCATGCCGCCGAGATGCTGCGTCGGCTCTAAAAGAATGACGTGCAGACCCTGTCGCGCTGCCGAATATGCCGTCATCACCCCCGACGCTGTGCCGCCATAGACCACCAAGTCCGCAGTGATGGTGGATGTTCTTGCAGAGGGTATTGCGGCAAAGGTTGAAGCGGTGACAGACAAAAGAACCGAGGAAACAAAAGAGCGAACAAAAGGGATCATGGCAACCCATCTTGTCATGTCCCAACGCTCGAAAGGTAGTTTCCAGGGGTATGTTACGGACAGTTACATCTGCAGAATAAATAACTTACAAGCTATTAGAGGGTGGAGCCTTAGTGTACGGATGTATGGTGACAGGCCAGCTTCGGATGGGCTTATTGCCTTCCATCTCTGTCATAACAACCATCTCAAAAAAAGCCGGCGCTCCGTGCGAACGCCATATTTTTTCAACGGCGTTGGATCCTGCGTTCGAAGAAAGGAGCGACACCATGCCACTAGTGTCACGAGATTCGAGCATCAGAACCTTCAACCCAGGGGCGCGTCCTGGCAGCAACGCAATGATGGATGGTTCCACGTGACGATCAGCAGAACGAGGATTCCCCTCGATGACACGCCGGTACTCAGCTTCTTCATCTTTTTCAGGATGGCTATTGATAACGCGGTCTTCGCCCGGCACCAGAATAAAATTCATGCTCTCCATATACTCACGCATGGGCTGAAGCGTATTGTCTGTGCCAAGCACGATAACGTTCGCCTGCTCCAGGGAGAGCAGCGACGAGTCACGAGTAACTTCAAACGAGACACGTTTTGCCTGTCCGATACGGTCAAGGTAGCGCGCAATCTGAATCCCCGCCAACGTGTCCCAGGTGACGGTGTACGACTGCTCCAAACCTATCGGGCCAAGCTTATCTACCAAAGATTTGAACTGCGGATCTTTCGCAACCTCGTCAAAATTGTTCACCTGCGTGGAACGCATCTTCAGCCAGGGATGATCGCGGAAGTTAAAGAACACAGGTGTCGGCAGCATAATCTTCACTGGAGCATCCCCCTGAAGAAAGCTTTTCCAGAAACTGTTCGGCTGGTCTGGCTGCCGCGTCGCCGCGATCTTAAGCTGATGATTCTGCAATATGATCACCGACGTCGTTACAACGAGCAGCACTGTCATGAGACCGCATGCTCCTCCGAGTATGGCAATGGCATGGCTTCGTAGCCAGCCTTGCCAATCCTGCTGCATAGGCTGATCCGGAATCGATTGCGTCGACTCAGGAGACGCAGGTTCAGGCACACGGACAACCAGTTGATGCGTTCCCGTGGGGATGAGCAGGAGCTCCGGCTCGCCAGTCTCCGCGTAATAGTCCTTCAGCTTGCGTCGCAGGCGCGAGATGTGGACGCGGATGCTGGCGTCTGTATTGGGATCAAAGTGGCTGTTGCGGCCAAGCGCCTCGGTTGCGATGGCATATTCACTCAACGGAAGATGGCGATTCTGCCAGAGATATTGCAAAAGCTTACGTTGGGTCTCCGCTCGGGCAAACTGGGGGCTGGTCAGAACACGTGAGACTCCTTCCTCTACGATAGGGTTGGTTTCATATTCTGTCTCAGGGGTTACCAGTGCTGCAGCCATGCGGGGTATTCTACAGAAGCTAAAACTCGGCTCACAAGGATACGTAGAAAACACCATGAGCAGGACAATATTCTGCCGAGGCTAGTCATCCCGAAACGCGATGTGATGGTAAGGTACTTGATGGTCTTTCTCGTTACTTTGACGACACAAACGCTCTTCGATCCATTTCACTGCGTAAATGCACGAAACACCTTATCTAAGCGACGGCATCTCCCAGGCATCACGGGAGCGGTCTGCGCGATCGTCTTCACCCTCTTGATTCCCATACGATCGATTGCTGCGATGAAAGTAATCAATCGCGGCATTCCGGGGCAGACGACCGCAGAGATTGATGAGCGCACCGAAACGGAGCTTAACAGCTATAGCCCAGATGTGGTGGTGCTGTTCGCCGGGATGAATGATGCGGTGAACAACAGGAAATTTCTTTCGCCAGCGTCCTCTCACGCTCACCTTGAAAGTGTGATTCGCAAATGCCGGCAACACGGCTCCCGAGTGGTGCTTGTAACAGTGCATCAGCCGGACACGATTCGGCTGATGCAGAGGCATAAATCCGAAGCCTATGGCGGCCATCCTCCCGAACAGCGGATTCGAGAACTCAACGCAGAGATTCTCTCTGTCGCTGCACAGAACCATCTTCCAGTCGTCGACTTCGCAAGCCTGCTGAAGGAGCATGGCGGTGCAACGACGGAATGGAGCACAGACGGAGTCCACCTCACAGCAAAAGGTTATGCGCTGCTGGCGCATGCCGTGTTTGAGCAACTGCGGCGAATGGAAGATCTACAGACTGTCCTGTGCCTGGGAGATAGTCTGACTTATGGAATTGGTGTGCGGAAGCTTGAAGCTCCTGAAAACTCTGAAACCTACCCGAGCAAGTTGTCATCGCTTATTGCAACGACAGGTCGAAGTCGGACTTGAATACACAATGCAGCAATGCCCTTAACATTATTAAATACTTAGGAACTTAACTTCCGAAAAGTTGCCGTCTCTGGATTGAGCAACGTGAAGATGGCTTGCGATCATAATCACGAAAATAGTCACCTTAATATGTCACTTCTAGTGAACTGGTACAGCTCGCTATGAAAGTGCAGAGAGAGCATCTCCTTGAAGTGTGGACATCAATAGCCATGCGCCGTGCTGGGCAAGCGAGAGTGGGCCGGAGGATTTGTGTTCACCCGGATAGGTTCCATTGGCATAGGCAGGCTGTGCTCCTGTCCAAAGGTTGGTTTGCTTTAGGCTGAGTCCGGCTGCAGCAGCAATCTTTGGAGCCGCGACAGCAGCCTGCAACGAATCCGTGAACTGTGCAAGCCAGAGCGTGCTGCCGTAGGCGCGACGATGCAGGCCATTGGAGTAAGCATCGAATGCAGCTGAAGCGCCTGCTTCGTCCCATGCGCCGGAGCGGTAGTACTTCGCTCTCCAGATGAGCTGTGGAGTAATGCCAGTATCGGCGAGGACACCGCGGTATTCGTCCTCAGATGCCTGGGTAATCCCAATGCGGGTGTAGTCGAGGAGTTGTGGAAGAGCGAGTGTGGGAGAGATGAAGTTAGGCGGAAGAGGATCGCGGTCGAGAAGCGTGGCCTCGGGGCGTTGCCATCCTTCTTTGGCCACAATGCCATTAGCAAGACTGTGCTGCCTAAAAGCGTCAAGTGCGAGAAGTATACCCCGCTCACTGGTGCCGGTGATAGCGATGAGTTCGGTCTCATAAGGAGCGAAGGAGATACGGGCGGCGTGGAGGAAGGGATTGCGATCGGATTCGATGTAGCCGCAGTCGCCACGAAATGCACCAAAGCCGAAGACATATATTTCGCCGGAGGAGAAGCGGGCTTCGCGCTGCGATGCGGCGACAAGCAGAGGGTTGTCGGGGCGGCCGATGAGAATGATGTGGTTGTAGGCTAATTCGTCAGGGTGAGCAAGAAGTTGCGATGCTTCAACGAGCGCTGGGCGCTCTCCCCCGGCCATGACGGAGAGTAGTGGATGCGTGGCGGCAGATGCAGCGAGTTGCTGCACGGCGCTGCGGATGCCGGCGTTGCAGCGAGAGTCGAGAGCGAAGCGCAGACCTCGCTTGAGGGGTGGGGATGTTGGCGAAAAAGCAAGGAGCCGGGACGGGTGCAAGGCATAGAGCAGGCTACCGCCTGAACCGGCTAAAAAGTCACGACGGCGCATCGTTAAACCTCCTCTGTGAGTGCGATGATGGTTCCGTCACCAGGGCGGAGAGGAACGGTAATGGCCCACATCGTCCCCTCGGCGCGAGCATTGAGCCGTGTGTGCTCATTGACATCGCAGGCGTTGGCTATCTTTGCAGAAGTGCGAGCTTGCACAAGCAGAACGACCTCACGGCCCTCTTCCTGCCAATCTTCGAGGACGATGAACTTGGTGGCGCCCATGAGGAATCCATAGCCGGTAGTACCGGATGGAAAAACAATGGGCAGACGCAAAGCACGGTGCAGCGAAGACGCGAGCTGCGAGGCAGCCTCTTGGGACAGCGATGCCGGATCCTGTTCGACCTGGAAGATACCAGGGACGTTATAAAGGCGCAGAGCTGGTCCGGAACGCAAGGAGCCACAAGCTGCAATAGGGACACCGCGCGCCTGGATGCGCAGTACGGAGGAGACCTCCTCCTCGCTGAACGCATCCGGATTAAAAAGAATGAGGGGGGCATTGCCGGTCCATCGATCGAGAGTCGAAGCGTTTGCACCGAAAGAGATACTGACGCCAGCCATGTAGAGCTTTTCGAAGGCCATCGCGTACTGCGGCAAAAGCGGATTAGCTTCGAGTGCGTCGCCGCAGCTGAACTGGAGATGAGCAGGGTCAGCAAAGAAGGCAGAGCTGAGCACAAGGCCCGCTCCCAAGGGCTGTTCTGGCCAGAGCAGGCAATGCCGTTGCTGCATGAGCCACCATTGCTGCCAGTCGTTGTCGGCCATGGTGTATGAAGCACCCACGTTTGAGTTGAAGCCGAAGGAATAGACCGAACCGTAGGTGCCATCAGCCCAGACCATGCCGCGCCACGCACGGTTGTACATGGTACGACGCGAGGGCTCCGTGGTGCCAACCGGAGAGTGCCAGTGTTCGTTATTGAGCACACCCGAGTTGTAGGCCCACATTCCTTGCGTGGAGATCTTCCAGACCGGATTCCATGCCACCTCCGCGAGTTGACGACCGGTAGTTAACGGAATGCTATCGGCAACTATACCCCACGTAGAGTCGTCCGACATTCCGCGGATAGTAGCAGCAAGAGCATCGCCTGACTCTCCCGCAACGATAGGAAGTCCTTGGGCGATAATGGTTAGCTCCTTCTGCTTATTGGCAAAGGCCTTTCGCAGTTCCGAGACTGCGCCGGTGTAACGATGCAAATGCCAGCCCTGCCAAGCGGACTCATGTTCATCATGAATTTCGTCAGCTATCTCGTGGCGAGTCTTTCCTCGCAAGCCTGGATGGCCATTACGACGAAGCTCTCGATCAAATTCTACGAAGTCCTGCCAGCTATGGAGCGACTTCATCTCCGGTCCGGTATCCCAACGATCCGAATGCTCCAGCGTGACCTCAGAGCACTTCGACCAATTGGGTTGTGCCTCCATCCGTTCAACGAGCAGAGGAGTGGCTATCTCGTAGAAAAACTCTCCGTTTGAAAAAGACTTCCACGGCGTGGCGTAGTGACGCATATCGTCATCGGTGACGTAAAGCTTGCTGGCCTGTGTACGCGCTTCGCGGTGAATCTGCTTCAGCTGCCGGCTGTATGCCCAGATAAGGTCATCGGGCTGTGCCCAGGTGGGACCAATCTCTGCGGTACCGGTTCCAATGTTAAAGACGTTTCGGAAACCGCGCGTGACGATGAAGCCAAGACTGGCAGCATCTTCCGGGAGAATGTCGGTGATGGGGGGAAGAACCTTTTTGCCTGACGTATCGAGGATTGCGACTGCGTTGTCTGCATTGCCGTACCGTGCTCGCAGTCGATAGAAGCCCATGTCACTCTGAAGAATCGGCATCGTAAAACTGGCCTGAACAGAGCGACGAGCCCCTGCAGTGAGAACGATGGATTGACGCAGGATCTCTACACTTGTATCCGTCATGGCATCTTCGAGAGTAACGATCAGCTGCTGATGGACTGGAGAAGAAGGCTCACCGATCCAGCCGTCGATTAGAACTTCAGCAAGCCATGGCTCAGCGCGACGACGCCCTTTCTCAGTGTTGGGCCATGGAAAGCGTAGCGTTAGTTCTTCAACCTGGTACGGAGAGAGCGTGAGAGAGGCCTGTCCATAACCCGCCTGAAACCGTGCGTCGAGATCCGTGATGCGGGCCACTTGTTTTCCATCGCAGGTGATAATGACTGTTGCAGGATTGTGATCGCGACCGTCGCTGCTCTCGCCCGGAGTGCCGACCAGAGTAATCGATGCAACGGTCACTTCTTGCGGAAATCTGAACTGAAGAACATTTTCGGCATGGCTTTTGCCGCGCCAGACGGAAAATGCCTGAATACCATCTAGCGGAGTTTTGTTATTGACGGAATCGTCATTGAGCGCCATGACAGAGAGGTTCTGCGGCGAAGTGAGATCGTGAATCGATGCAAACGGAGCCAGATTCCGAAGGCCATTGCTTAGTTCGACAGCAGCATCAACGGTAGCACCGGGTGGATAGGCATAGGTAGAGATAAGAGCGCCCATGCGTTCGGCGAAAGGGCGCAGAGTCTTTGCGTAGGGGGTGTGAAAAGGATTGGGAACTGCGTTAAGATTTCCGGCAGAGATGTTGACCCGAAGGTCGGGTCTGAGATCGAGTGCGACACGATGCTCGACGAGCAGTGTAGCGCCATCCGCAGAGAGTATGCCAACCCGCAGCTGAAGTGCATGACGAAACGAGAGTGCTTGATAACCAACAGAAGAGGGCTCGGGCAACGGCAACATCTGTGTTGAAGCCCCTAAAGCAGGAAGGCTAAGAGGCTCGGTAGGGATATCACCGATAAGGGCACCTTCCCAGGTAAGAGCCCGCACCACAAGATTGCAGGAGATAGGTTGCGCAGAGGTATTGGTGATCTGGATGCTTGCAACGCCGTGCTGCACTTGTACTGCGATGCCAGGTGGCTCTACAAGTGGAGACACTGGCTGGGCAGGAGAAGCTGTAAGCCATCTTAATAACGCGGACCAGGTGCTTTTTGCTCCCGAGTAACCTTCGATCGCTTCTGCGTGGCCCGCCAGAACGGCGACGTGACCTGCACCGTAACGTCCGGTAATGAGCAGTGGAGAGTTGCCGCGGTCAGATGCAGAGAGGCGAACGCGCCAGTCGCGATTAAGAAGAGAACGGGTCCATGTATTACTACCTGCATCGACAGTTCGATTCAGCTTGGCTATCTTTTGCGCGTAACGCTCGTAACGTGCTTCTCCGCGTTCTACGGCCGAGAACGGCCGAATGGGAAAGAAGAATGGGAAAGTGAGACCTTCTGCTTCACCTTTAGGAAAGACCTCAGAATCGCAAAAAGAAACGCTAGTCTGCTGTCGCCGATACCAGTCGGGATAGTTGATCTGTGTTGCCCAGCCGGTAGTAGGCAGAATGACGGAGAGACGCATCGGCAGCTTGCCGGGAGCAGAGCCAAGGGTGAGCAGGAGACTGGCCCCAAGGCGAATACGCTCACTCAATGCTGCAATTTGCTCATCTGAAAGATCTGTATGCTCGTCCGCTTGCCAAATAACCACGTCGGTATTGCTGATCATGGAGAGTGAGGCTGGCGTGCATATTCGTGCGGCAAGCCCACGGCTCTCCGCTGCGGCAAGGAGATACGGTAATCCTGCGGGAGCGAGGTTGAGCAATAAAGAACCCTGCGTATGAGATTGATCATGGAGGCTCATCGCTGAAACTTGCCTCCCTGTAAGGCACATAGGCTTATGGGAGATGTCTTCGCAGGGGCGCTGCTCATACGGGTAACGAAGGTGGCGGAGTCAAAAAGTATCTTCATAAAAGCTGCGATCTAATTCTTGTTACCCTGAGCACCTTGATTGCCGAAGTATGGCTTAGCCTCCATCTGGAGCACCAGGGTTGCACCGCTCACGATATCGTGGTGGCTGAACTGAAGCTGAGGGAGCGGTCGCCCATTTAGCGTGACAGAACGCACGAAGATGTTTTGCGATGAATTGCCGCGCGCCATGATCGTGAACGACTTGCCATTTTCCTGATGAATTACAACGCGCGTAAAGAGTGGAGAGCCAATGCTATAAGTAGGCGTCCCTGGGCACTCCTGATAAAAACCCATCGCACTGAGCACATACCAAGCGGACATTTGACCGGCGTCATCGTTGCCGGGTAGGCCTGAAGGCTCGGGGCCGAACTGCGTCAACAGAATGTCTCGTACATGCTGCTGCGTCTTCCACGGAGCACCTGCCTTGTTGTAGAGATACGCGATTCCATGGCTGGGCTCGTTCCCCTGGTCGTATAGATTGTTTGCGAAGAGTCCGTCAAGTTTTGCGATGAACTTGTCAGAGCCTCCGCTCGCTGCGATGAGACCCTTAACGTCTTGCGGAACAAAGAAGGTATATTGCCAGGGAACTCCTTCGGTGATGAAGGTCTCCGGCTTTGCGGGATCGAAGGGAGTTACCCATTGTCCGTCAGCGTGACGTCCACGTACAAATCCTACGGACGAATCGAAGACGTTATGCCAGTTACCGGAACGCTCCAGAAATAGTTTGGCGTCTGCAGTATGGCCGAGATCTGCGGCAAACTGGGAGACGACATAGTCGTCGTAGGCGTACTCGAGAGTGCGTGATACCTGTTCGTTGTGATGAAAGGCGTCGAGTACCTTATCCTCAAGAGGGATGTAGCCGTAACGGGAATAGGAATCAAGAGCGCGGCGACCCTTGCCTGCGACATATTGATCGTGCGGCGGAGTGACCAGGGCGTTCTGGCGAACGAGGCGGTAAGCGCTATCGACATCGAAGTTACGCAAACCTTTGGCATAGGCGTCATAAATGACGGCCACAGCGTGATCACCGATCATCTCCGATGTGTAGCTATTCCACGTAGGGAAGATAGGAAGAAAACCTCCCTGTTCGCCTTTATCGATCAGACTCTGCACCATCTGCTGATCCCGGTCAGGCTGCAGAATCGTAAGAAGAGGGTGGAGGGCACGAAACGTATCCCAGAGAGAAAAGTCGTCGTAGTATGCGGTGCCTGGAGCGGCACGATGCATGCGGTTCTGTTGAGCAAAGCCGTTGTATGTTCCATCAGCATCACTGATAACTCGCGGTGCGAGCGAGGCGTGGAACAGGGCAGTATAAAAGATGGTTTGCTCCGCTGGCGTACCACCTTCGATCTCGATGCGCTGAAGTAACTGGCGCCAACTTCTCTCCGTTCCGATACGAACATTGTTAAAGTTCCATCCGCTCTCTTCAGCGTCAAGATTTTTCTCTGCTTCTTCAATACTGGTAAAGGAAGTACCCACTTTGACGAGCACCTGTGACGGTGCATCCTTATCAAAGGTGACAAATCCGCCAAGGTGGGAACATCCACTTCCCTGCGTACCGCGATTAGCGGAGATGACATCTCCGCACCATGTGCCGAAGTGGGCTACGTTCTCGCGAAAACGAACAGCGAAGTACCCACTAAAACCTGCAGACTCGCCTGCACCCTGGTAAATGCGCACGACGGGGTTATAACCGACGATCTCGTGCTGTTGGGGTCGAACTTCTATGAACCCTTGACCAAGCCTCGCATTGGGCTGCACCACGAGGTGCCGTGCACCAGTGGCCGGAAAGGTAATCCGCAACATGCCGGCATGCGTGGTTCCGGTCAGCTCGACCTTTGTGCGGTAGTCTTCGAGGAAGACGGAATAGAAAGCAGGCGACATCGTCTCAGAGCTATGCGAGAACCGCGAGGCGCGCGCTTCTGGCAAAACTTTTAGTTCACCTACTATGGGCATGAGGCTAACGCTACCGTAGTCCTGCGTACAGCTACCGCTCAGCCAATGGCTGCCGCGGAAACCCGTTAGCTTGCTCTCCTTGTAGTAATAAGGAGAGAGGCATTTCGCCTCTGTGGGCTGCGTCTCCGGAGTCCATCCCGTCATACCAAAAGGCATACCAACGACAGGATAGGTTTGGCCATCATGCGCAGTCCCGATTCGCGGATCTACAAGGCCGTAGGGATCCGTTATTGCATGAGAAGGCTGAGCACAGGCAATGCCGGAGAGCAATACCAGCAGAAAAAATGCGCGCTTCTGTAAGAGAGCCAATAAAGAGCTACTCCTCCCCCTATGTATTACAAACAGATAAGACTCCTTTCGATACCCCTGATACTGCATGGTCACCCCTTTGTCTCTGCATTTATCGATACGCGTGGAGAAGCCGCCAGTATATTGCTTTTACTGAAGCGGCATCTCCACGAGAAGCGTGCAGAACCGGTGACTTGCTACCAGCTAGAAGACAAACTCCGCACCGACCCGGATGATGCGTGATATCCCCGCAGTCTGTGATTGATTGAACTGGCCGAAGCTCGCCGATGTCGTTGGCGTCACCGTACCCGTAACGTTGGAGGTTGTAATTGAGCTATCGAGCGAGTGGTTGACGCCGTAATAGACCGGGTGGTTGAAGACATTGCTGAAGGTTGCGTTGACATTCATCTGGTAGCGCTCATGGAACGAGACCCCTTTAGTGAAGGCCATATCGAAGAGCGCCTCGCGTGGGCTGCGTGCGTTTGCCAATAGACGTGGGGCGTCGCCGAGAGCTGGATTGTTGATTGAGCCAGGAACAGCAAACGCCGCGGGGTTGAGATAAGGAGTGAATTTAGAATTCAGTGCGTTCTTCTTCCAATTTTTGTTGAGGAGAGGAACCCCAGGAACAATATTGGGACGAAGAGTGTAGCCCGAAGGAAGTGCGTTGGCAGTGCAATACTTCGCGGTTCCGCTGGCGGTGCAACCATTGGTTCCAGTTGGGGTGATCGAGACAAAGTAGCCCACTGTTCCGAGTGTCACCGCATTAGGAAGGCCATCTGCATAAGTAGCGATACCGGAGGTGGAGATATTGCCAAATAGTTGGTTGAGCAATCCGTTGTGAGCATCGAGCAAGTGACCACGGCCAATCGGCAGATCGTACGTGTAGCCCACCTTGAGTCGACTGGGTTGATCGAAGCTGGCCACAGACCACTCCGCATAAGGGTTATAGGGATTTTGTGGAGGCGCAGAGCCGAAGCCGCCACTGTTCGCTCCGGTATTTGTATCCGGCACGTTGTCGAGTGTCTTCGACCAGGTATAGTTGGCCAACACGGAGAGACCGTATCCAAAGCGCTGATTCACACTCAGATAGAGACCGTTGTACTCCATTGTGCCGCCACGCGGATAGATCTCAGGAAGCGACTGATTGTAAAAGTTCTGGTAAGGATTCAGCAGTTGCAGGTTGGTCTCCGATACAAGAGCACCGTTCTGCGTGATGCCATATTTGTTAGGAGAAGACGCTCCAAGATTCTGGTGGGTTTGCACAGCATTGACAATCGTCCCAAAACCCGGCACGTTGAGCGCATTTGTAAATGGCCCAATCAGATGAGTGCCCTTGCTTCCGTTGTACGTTGCCTGCAAAACCGTGCTCTGAGCAGGTTGGTATTGCAAGGTAAACGACCAGCTCTGCGTATAGGGAATAGAGTTATTCTGCGAGACAAAGACAGGCGATAGCCCCGTGGAATATAGGATGGGACCACGGTTCCCTGCCAGCGAAGTGTAAGCAGAGGTAAGCGTGCCGACTGGATTCGTTATGTAGTTGACTGTTGAATTTGCCGTGACGCCGCCGCTCTGGTTGCCTACAGACTGAGAAGCAACGTTAAAGTTGGGGTCGGGAATATTCTCGTACCCTGTAAGCGGAAGCCGCTGGAGCGTATAGGCTGCACGCACGGTAGTGCGAGGAGTTGGCGCATAATCGATGCCGATGCGAGGTTCAAACCCTTTGTAGTTGATCGGCCATAGTGTCCGTGGGTTGCCACAGGCGTTTGAAAAACAGTACGCAGTGGTAGTTGGAAGCAGGTTATTGAGATTACCCGGAGTAGTGAGATTAATATAGGCTTGATTGTTGTACTTCTCCATGCGCGGCGTCTCTAGCTCGTAACGCAGACCAGCATTAATCGTCAGCTTCGGCGTAATGCGCCAGTCATCCTGGAAGTAACCGGCATAGTAGCGCCAGCGATAGTAGCCTGGAACCTCAACAGGTGTATTACTAAAGGCTGAGATAGTGCCGAGGATGAAGGTTGCCAGCGGTGCACCGCCCGTTGAGCCATTGTTCGTCTGCGCACCAAGGAAGTTATATTTTCCGCCAGTCGCTCCGCTGAGATCGTACTGATTCGATTGGATCCAACGAATATCTGTACCGAATTGGAACAAGTGCTGCCCATGTGTCCAGGTGACATCGTCACCAGCGATAAAGTTCTGATCGACTTGAATTGCGGCGGTTGCAGTACCCATTTGCATGGTGTAACCGACACCGTTCTGATTGAGATTTCCAAGGCTGGGAAACCCATATCCAAAGGACGCCGGAGTAAGTCCGTAAGCGGCAGCAAAGTCCTTGGTCTGCGTGATGGGAGGTGGAAGTCGTTGCTGATTTACTCGCATAAACGAGTAGTGAAAGCTATTAACAATACTATTCGAAAACGTGTGGGTATAACCCAGCGCGATGTCATGCGTCCGAGCTGAATCCATTGGCACGATCGTCAGCGGGTTTGAAGGCGAGACTGCGAAGAACCTGTTGGCAATAACAGGAATAACCGTGTACCGGACGAAGATCTGATCCGTATTGCTGAAGTGATGGTCAAATCGCATGGAGTAGCGATTGTCCACATTCTCGACACCGCGCTGATAGGTAGCATTGGTTCCATCATTTTGCGAGGTAGCATCGGCGTTATCGAACTTTACGAACGGCCCCGGATTGCTGGGCGTCGGAAACTGCGATAAGACATACTGCGCGAATGGATTCTTGGCAAGCTGCGCGGATACATCGTCGTTCGGAATCGCGCGGATCTGCGAAGCGTCATAGGGGCCGTTGGGAAATCCGTCGGCATTGACAACGGATTGGTAGTTGATAGAGCCGATGCGCGGAGCAGCGAGAGCAGCGGCATAGCCTGAGGACTTAAGGACACTTTGATTCAACAAAGCAAGCGAGTTGTGAAGATGGCCTGCAAGTTCGTCTGGCGTGGGGAATATGCCGCGAAAGCCAAAGGAGTTCTGCATACGTGCCGGTTCGACACCGATGAAGAAAAAGGTCTTGTCGCGATGCGGATACAGCTTGGGGATCCAGACTGGGCCACCGACATAAAAGCCGTAATAGTTCTCATGCAGCGCGTTGCGTGCAGTGTTTCCATCAGGAAATGCATTGAAGAAAGGGTCGGTGTGCCGATACGTAACGGCGCCATGATAGTCCTTCGTTCCGGGGGCGCTGCTCTGCACGATAACGCCTCCGCCGGTGCGACCGTAGCGGGCGGAGAGGCCCGTAACGATCACCGTAGTCTCTTGTACCTCGCGGCCGGAGAGATTTACCCCGGTGCGAGCATAACTGGCCTGCGTCACATCGGAACCATCAACAACGACAGAGCTGGTACCTGGAGGTGCTCCGCCTACGATAATGCTGGCCCCCGGCACAACATAGCTCGTATAGGCACTAGGATTTTCCGTTGAGATTCCGCCTGGCTGCAGCGTGTCCCCCTGCACTCCCGGAACAAGCAAAGACGCCTCCAGAGAGCTTCGTTCGGGGTAAGGAAGATTTAAAACCAGATTGTGGTCGACAGTCGTAGTCACGTCCGATTCATTCTTGCTTAACAGATCAGCGTCCGCATTAACAGTGACCACAACATTTGTCTTACCAACAGCAAGCGACACGTCTACGGTAGTGAGACCAACACCAGCAACGGTGATGGATTTTGTTGACGTCTGCTCGAAGCCTTCTTTCGAGACATTAACGGTGTACTCACCAGGGTTGAGAGCTGAGATTTGAAAGACGCCCATACCGTTCGTCACTGTACTTTGGCGTACACCGGTGGAATCACTAATGACTTCAATATTGGCGTGAGAGATAACTGCACCGCGAGAGTCCCGAACGGTGCCTCCGATGGATCCCTGCCCGGTCTGTGCATGCAAGGTTGCGGGAGCTGCAAGAGTAACCACAGTCACTACAGTGCAACGCAGGGCCAGCCAGAGGGCTGCCTGCAGCTTGCTAGGCACTTTGCCGCCATTCCCTTTGGCGATCTTATTCTTGCTTGTTGTATACATTCAGCCTCCTGGTAGCTGATACAAACTCGAATACTGGACGCAAGCAATCTCCACAGTTCGCCTTTAAGCAGATTGCTGAAAGATAGCCTCTTGTCCGATTCCGAAACACTTTGTACGCTGCACTGCAAAATGGAGTCAATGAAGCAGATTAGGTTAAACGCAAGCAGAAGATCGTTTCGCAGAGTGCAACAAAGTTAGCACCGAAAGATGCAGCGTATGGAGAAGCAAATAAGTTGAAATCAGCTTGATCTATCGAGATAGAGGTATAGACAGACACCCTACAAATGCCCAGAAAAGCTCTCACAAAAGAGAGTTATCTTGTTTCGCTGAATGAAACGAAATTCATTCACAAGAGGACAAATCTTAGCCGCGAGTGGGAGCGCTCTTCATCCATACGTCGTTCGGATAAATCTTATTGACGTTCTCTGCCGTGATGAGCTCATGTTGTACGAATACCGCAGGAGCTACAGCCTTGTGCTTGAGAATTTCCAGAGCCACCTGGATGATGCGTGCTCCATAAGTCTCAGGAAAGTACGCGACAGAGCAGATAAGCCGAGAGGATGATCGGCGCATCTCTTCTCGTGCAGCGAGGCTGCCATCCTGACCCGCAATCGCGCAAGAGCGCTCGAGACCAATCTCACGAAAAGCGTGCAGTGCCGCGAGTGCCGTGGAATCGTTCACTGCACCAACAAGCGCGCGCTCTGGCCGTTTGCGTCGTAGATGCTTCCGCACGATGTCCAGCGTCGCTTCAAACTGTCCACCCTTGGTGTCATAGTGATGCGTTGGAATACTGCGGCCATTGGGAAGAAGCTCGACGATGCCATCGACAACGCCGGTAAGACGCGCATTCAGGAGCGGCCCCGCCGCATCGACACCGAGAAGGATGAGTTGCTCGGGGTTAGCCTTCCAGTGGCGTGTAGCCCATTTGGCCAGATACCGCCCTGCCATGCGGCCGGCCTTGTAGTTATCGGCGCCAAAATAGACAGCGCCGGGATGAGGAATATCGAGCGCGATAAATGGAATATGAGCATCCGAGAACTTCGCTGCTATCTGTGCGGCAACAGCGACATTGATCTGCGAATCGACAACAAGATCGACTTTCTCGGAGATGAACTTATCAGCGTTCTGCAGCGCAATCTTTGGGCTGAATTCGTTATTCGCGATCAGCAGATCGATATTCGCCGCATTTGCCGCCACTACCAGGCTATCCGTGACGGTCGCTGTAAATGGAAGCAAATTACTTTGCGATGCGTAGCCAATGCGAAAACGCCGAGTACGAGACATTTGTACAGAGGAGCGATAGCCTTGTTTACCGGCTCGCTCAAGGAGACGGGTCTCCACCAAGGTTTCCAGTAATCGAAAGGCAGTGGCCTTATGCAGATTGGCGCGGGCAGCAATAACGCGGAGGTCAAGCACCTCCGACGTCGACGTGAACGTATTGAGAATAGCTACAGCTCGCACAACTGCCTGTATGGTGTATGAGCGTTTGCGCAACGTGGTTTCAGTCGACGCTATTGTAATATCACGTTTCGTCATGTGAGACTCCCAATCAGCGTACTGCAACACGACACAGCCGCAGTTCGCTGCTCTCGAATTGGTTGCTTAATTCTTTTCTTCCCTTGCCAGTGTCGAGATTACATAATGTTTGACCAAAACGGAAAGTCAAAATGGAAGTAGAGACTGTCAGCAGGAGAATGCGAAAGATGTAGGATTCTGTTTCACAGAACGAGACGATTTCCTTATCCTCGATTATTGCTTTCAATCAAGTTTAAGACGACTAATATGACCACGTTGTTTTGGACGCAAATACGGTGCAAGTCCGACTATAAAGGGTGAGTATGAAGCAGACCTGGCGCTGGTTTGGGCCCGATGATCGAGTCACGCTGCGAGACGCAAGAGAGGCAGGCGCGGAGGGTATTGTTACGGCGTTGCATGAAGTTCCCGCTGGCACAGTATGGCCTCTTGAACAGATCAGACGGCGAAAGGAAGAGATTGAAGCGGCTGGACTGCAATGGAGCGTAGTTGAGAGTCTCGATATCTCCGAGACAGTCAAGATGCGCGCGCCAGGATGGCAGCGGGATGTGGAGAACCTAAAGCAATCTTTGCAAAATCTAGCGAAGTGTGGCATCCGCACAGTGGCTTACAACTGGATGCCTCTCTTCAGTTGGATGCGAACACATCTGCATGCACCGGCCCCCAACGGCGGTTTCACGACACGCTTCGATGCAACCGCATTTGCGGCGTTCGATCTCTACCTGTTAAAGCGCAAGGATGCCGAACGTGAATGGGGCGAAGATTCGAGCCGCAAAGCATATGCATATCTTCAAAACCTCACGGAACCGCAGCGGGAGGAGTTGCAATCGACAATTCTGTACGGGCTTCCAGGAGGCAATGGCAACCACACGTTACAGACGGTTCGAGAGGCTCTGACATGGTATTCGGAGCTCGGAGAGATTGGCTTTCGCGAGAACGCCGGCGATTTCTTGCGCTCGGTCTCTCCTGTTGCCGCAGAGCTTGGGATAAAGTTGTGCGTGCATCCGGACGATCCGCCACGGCCGCTGCTCGGTCTGCCACGAATTGTAAGTACGGCACATGACCTGGAGTGGCTACTGGCACAGTCTGACCTGGATGCAAATGGGATCACCTTTTGTACCGGAGCTCTGGGCGTCAGGGCGGACAACGATTTGATTACAATGGTGCGGCGTTTCGCTCCACGAATTGCCTTCTTTCATTTGAGATCAACCCAGCGAGAGGGAACACTCGAAAACGCGATAGGTGGAGAGATGGAAAGTTTTTTTGAAGCAGAGCATCTCAAAGGTGATGCAGATTTGATTGGGATCGTTATCGAGATCGTCAAGGAAGAGCGACGGCGCAGCGCACATGGAGATTCCATGCAGATTCCTTTTCGAGCCGATCACGGACAGGAGCTTCTCAATGATCGCGAGCGGGGGGCTGCTCCTGCTTATCCAGCTGTGGGGCGGTTGCGAGGACTTGCAGAGCTTCGGGGCAGCCTGCGCATGGCAGAACGTCTCATGATGGAAGTTGGGCAAAATGGAACCTTATAGCGGAAAGAGTGCGATCGTCTTCGGGGGATCGTCAGGCATCGGGCTCTCTACGGCCAACCTCCTTCGCAGACGCGGCGCCAGAGTCACCATTGCAGACCTGAACCCTCCTGCAACGAAAGACAGCATCGATGGCATCTCCTGGATTTGCTGCGACGTCCGTGAGCAGCAACAGGTTGAAGCAGCAGTACAAGCAGCGACAACAGAAGATAGCCTGCATTGGCTGGTATACAGTGCCGGCATTCAACACTACGGTACGGTCATTAAGACATCGGCTGATGAGTATGACCTTGTACAGGCAGTGAACGCTCGCGGTGCCTTCCTCGCGGCAAAGGCATCTATTCCACAAATGCGCCAGGGAGGCGCTATTGTGCTGGTGTCGTCTGTTCAAGCGCTTGCGTGCCAGGAAGGAGTGGCCGCTTACGCTGCAAGCAAGGGAACGCTGGAGGCTCTGACGCGCGCCATGGCTGTGGACCATGCGGGGGACAATGTACGCGTGAACTCTGTGATGCCAGGCACCGTTGATACGCCGATGGTGCGCTCGTCGGCCAATTCGTTGCGCGGCAATGGACTCGTGGAACAGGTGTTGGAGGAGTGGGGAAAGTCTCATTTGATCCAGCGAGTGGCACAGCCGGAAGAAGTCGCACAGGTCATTGCCTTCCTGCTCAGCGACGAGGCGTCGTTTCTAACTGGATCTTCTTATCGTGTCGATGGAGGACTGCTGGCGCAGTTGCCCGTGCGCTTATAGCCGAAATAGATTGGATGGAAGCCCAGCAACCCCCACCTGCATGCAGAAGAGCGCGCCGCCGAGCCCGCCCTCATCGATATCAGGAGCGATTGCCGAGGTAACATAGAGGGTCTTAAGGTCAGGACCACCAAACGCGCAGGTGGTTGGATTCTTTATGGGAGCCTCGATGACTTCTGCCACCGAACCATCGGGAGCGAAGCGCACGATCGAGCTACCGCCATATCGACAGTTCCATAGATAGCCCTGCGAATCTACAGCAGAGCCATCGGGCAAGCCTCGAGGGAAGTCCTTGGCAAAAGCCACAGGCTGAGTAGAAGGACCTATATCGCGATCGAACTCACAGGTATAGATCACGTTGCGGAGTGTGTCCCCGAAGTAGAAGGAATCACCATACGGAGACCAGGCCACAGTATTGGCTATGCCAATGTCAGTGTGCCAGACTTTTATTTGGCCATTTACTTCAAGAGATAACAACTCACCCAGATTTTGAGTGACAGGAATACTTCCCCCATCATGCAAAACATTGTTTTGCATGGTACCGAACCAAAGGGCGCCGTCGGGACCTACTCGTGCATCGTTACATCGCGTCATAGGCCATGTGGGAAGTTGAAATAAAGTGGCGCTCCGACGGTGAAACTGTGTGCTCCACAGAATAATCTGGCCGCCGAGAACGATGAGCAACTGCTCGGGGTCTTGCGTAAGAGCCACAGCAGTTACCGGTTCGTCGAACTGCCATGTGTCAATGCTCGAACCTCTAAGCGTATATCGATGTAGCAAGCGCCGATTAATGTCGGTCCAGTAGACAGAAGCTTCCTCCGGATGCCACACTGCGCCCTCGCCGCAGATATCGTTAGCTGCGGCGAGGCAGTGCATCTCACGTTGATTGCCAGGTCTCGGATTCACCAATAGGGCTCTTTGGATTGCGACGGTTAGAACTGCGCTTACTTGCTTTGAAGCTTCTCTTCAGCAGCAAGTCGTACGCACAATGCCACAGCCTTTGCCGCTTGCTGAACCTCGGCGAGGCCAGGAAATGACGGTGCGATTCGAATGGTCCGGTCCTCAGGATCTTTTCCATAAGGATGGGTTGCACCAGCAGGCGTCAGAACGACTCCAGCATCTTTAGCCAACGCGACAACCCGCTTTGCACAGCCCGAGGCAACGTCCAGGCTGATGAAATATCCTCCCTTGGGCGTGGTCCACGACACATCTTTAAGGTTCGATAGCTCGGCCTCGAAGACATCCAGAACAGCCTGGAATTTGGGGGCCAGAAGCTGTCGGTGCTTTTCCATCAGAGCTGCAATACCTACTTCGTCCTTTAAGAAGCGCACATGGCGCAACTGATTGATCTTGTCAGGCCCTATGGTTCGTGGAGTCAAGCGCGTCAACAGCCACTGGATGTTCTCCTTGGACGCAGCAACGGCAGAAAGACCGGCACCGGCAAATGTGATCTTAGAGGTAGACGCAAACACAAATGCCCGGTTGGGATTTCCCTTTGCAGCGCAGCGCTCCAAAATATTGGCGATTGAAATCTTCTCTTCGGTAAGGTGATGCACGCCATAGGCGTTGTCCCAGAAGATGCGGAAGTCATTCGCAGCGGTCTTCATACCTGCCAGCCGCTCCACCACGGAATCGGAATAGACCGTGCCGGTGGGGTTGCTGTACTTGGGGATGCACCACATGCCTTTGATGGACGAATCCGAAGCCACCAAGCGCTCCACTTCATCCATGTCCGGCCCATCTTCCTGAAGACGGATGGGAATCATCCGGATGCCGTAGTCCTCGCAGATTTTAAAGTGCCGGTCGTAGCCGGGGACTGGGCAAAGGAAGGCAATTTCACCTTGCTTCGACCATGGCTCGGAGCTATCACAGGTCCCTTTAAGGAGCGCAAAGGCAACATGGTCATGCATCAATGCGAGGCTGGCATTGTTACCGATGACGATCTGTTCCTGCGGGGCTCCCAACAGGTTTGTAAATAAGCGACGCGCCTCGGGCAGCCCTTGCAATCCGCCATAGTTGCGGGTATCGGTCTTGTCATCGGCAAAAAAATCAGACCTGCCGGGAAGATCGAGAAGCTCTACGCTGAGATCCAGTTGCTGGGATGATGGTTTTCCTCGCGTCAAATCCAACTTGTACCCAAGTTGTTGGAGAGCGGAATAATCTTTCTGAATCTGAAGCAAGGACATAGCTAACTCCTGTGATAATTGAGAAAGGTCAAAAGGCACTGATTCTATTGTCAATCACAGAACGGGATCATGCGTTCCCTACCCCACTCTTTGATTGCGATAATATCCACGGCGCTCTATAGAGCGCACTTACGCCTCTTGATTGTCCTATCGGCTTCAGGAGAGCGCAGCCTGTCTATATAGACAGGCTATCAAATTGCAGCACATCCCTTAAGGAGGATGGATTGCGAAAAGTATTGGCGCTGGTTCATCTCGCATTCGAGGACCTTGGCTCGCTCGGCACAGAGCTGTCGCAGGCCGGTTACACCATTGACTACATCGATGTCTGTACTGCGGATCTGCGGACAATTGATCCTCTGGCACCCGATCTATTGGTCATTCTCGGCGGCCCAATCGGCGTCTATGAAGGTGAGGCTTATCCTTTCCTTCATGCAGAGATCGATTTGATACGCTCCCGTCTTGCAGAAAATTTGCCCATGATTGGCATCTGCCTCGGGGCTCAATTGATTGCGGCGGCCTCCGGAGCTTCGGTCTACCCGGGGAGGCAAGGCAAAGAAATTGGATGGGCTCCTATCCAGGCAGCGAGCGATGCTGCGCGCCACCCTTTTTTCTCGGAACTGCTCGTGCCTGAATTACGTGTGCTTCACTGGCATGGCGATACCTTTGACTTACCGGCCAATGCGCAACGACTCGCCAGCACGGCCTCCTATCCAAATCAGGCTTTCGTGATCGGAAAGCACGCATTGGGGCTTCAATTTCATCCGGAGGTCATGGCTCAAAATCTGGAGCGATGGTATGTAGGTCATGCATGCGAACTGGCTCATGCTGGCATCAGCGTCACCCAATTACGCGAAGACAGTCGAATCTTCGCCCCCCGACTAGAGATCGCGGCTCGTCGCTTTTGGCAAAACTATCTCAGGGAGATGGCTACTTAAAGCAACGCCCCGATATCTTTTGAGCACATCTTCGAAAGGGCGATTGTTCTGAATGATGACCGGATGGAGTGCAGCGAATCATCAGAAGCAACTTCTGTTAGCCATCGGCGGCGTAACTTTCGCATTATGGAGCGGAGTAGCCGGCTCGATTTCTGCGCAAGTGCCGGTGACTGCTCCCTCGTTCGAGGTAGCATCCGTGCGGTCGGTTCCAGCTGGGCAGGGATACACTTCGATCAGCCCATCGGGAAATAGACGATTTAGTGCAAAAAACGCCTCAATGAAGCTTCTGATTGAGCTAGCCTTTGGAATCAACGATGATCAAATCGCAGGGAAAAAGCTAGAGTGGATTGATTCGGA
This sequence comes from Edaphobacter dinghuensis, assembly GCF_014640335.1. Taxonomy (NCBI): domain Bacteria; kingdom Pseudomonadati; phylum Acidobacteriota; class Terriglobia; order Terriglobales; family Acidobacteriaceae; genus Edaphobacter; species Edaphobacter dinghuensis. The sequence goes on from NZ_BMGT01000001.1 coordinate 62,220, forward strand.
ACTGTACGACATCGAAGCAGCGCCCGAGGGTGATGTTCCTCTGAGTTACGAAGAGTTGAGACTTCCCTTACAGCACCTTTTAGCGCAACGGTTCCACCTGACATTTCATCGCGAGTGGAAAAACTTGCCGGGTTACGTCTTGGTCATCGCCAAGGGTGGATCAAAACTCGCGGCGAGCAAGGAAAGCTCTGCGTCCGGATATATCTTCCAGAATGGAATACGAAGTCCAAGTATCTCTATGAAAAGTCTAGCTGCAATGCTGGCTCATCCATTAGGGAGACCTGTTCTCGATAAGACGGAGCTCACCGGCAACTATGACATTCGGCTGAGCTTCGCGCCGGATGGATCAACAGATTCTCCGCTTCCATCGATCTTTACAGCAGTACAGGAGCAATTGGGCCTGAAGCTGGAACCCCAAAAGGTGCCTGTGGAGATGCTGGTCATCGATCACCTTGAAAAAACACCGTCCGCAAACTAAGCACAGCCTTAATTTGCAGAAACGATAAAGATATTCGAATTGGCGCATTCGAGGTCTTCTTTGGATATGATGGTCATCAATTCGGTACCGCCAAAAATTGATCATTGAGGGGCGAATTTGATTTCGCGGGACCTTATGAAGCTGGTGCGTCTAGGACTGTGCATGCTTGTACTGATGGCAGCATTGAGCACAGCAATAGCTTCGGAGTACCACGGGGTTGTCATCTCCGGCGACCTGCCGGTACCGGGTGCGACAGTGACGGTCATGCAGGGTGGCAAGAAGTTCGTTGCAGTAACAGATCTGCAAGGCTTCTATTCCTTCCCTACCCTTGTCGATGGTCCGGCAACGGTCAACGTGGAGATGACAGGTTACGCGCAGGTCAAGCGAGAGATTGCAGTTGCGCCGAATGCTGCTACGGACAAGTGGGAGTTGCAGCTACTGTCATTGGAGCAGATGAGAACTACATTGAAACCTGTATTAAGTACGGGTATTGCGGAAACACCGATACAAAGCGAGCCAAAGAAGACAGGCGAAGCCCCCAGGCAGAAGGGCGAGACTGCCCCAGCCTCCGACGAGGTTGCGCAGCGCGCCGCAGAGGGATTGCTGATCAACGGTAGCGTGAATAATGCTGCAACTTCTCAGTTCACATTGGCACAGCGGTTTGGCAATACTGCCAGCGGGAGGGCTCTATATAACTTCAGCCTCAATGTAAGGCTCAACAACTCGACGTTTGACGCCAAATCATACTCACTAACGGGTATCGACACTCCCAAACCCGATACGAGTCAGATTACTGGAGGATTTGCATTACAGGGCCCCTTGAAGATTCCAGGGCTGCTACGCAATGGACCTAATATTTTTGTGGGATACCAACGAACACGCGATAGTACCGCCGTTACAACGCCAGGTTTGGTACCGGACATAGCGGAGCGGAATGGAGACTTCTCCCAGGCCGTAAATGCACAGGGTCAGCCAGTTGTGATCTACGATCCAGCGACAGGACAACCGTTTCCTGGCAACAAAATCCCCATCAACCCACAGGCACAGGCGTTGCTCAATCTCTATCCTCTGCCGAACTTCAGCGGAAGCACGCAGTACAACTACCAGATTCCGCTTATAACGGATGCGCACAAAGACGCATTCATCTCAACTGCAAGCAAAACCATCGGACGCAAGGATCAAATTACTGGCACCTTTGCTGCGACGAGTACGCGTAACAGCAGCACCACTTTGCTGGGTTTTGTAGACACCACCGACGGGCTGGGAATGAGCAGCAAGATCAATTGGGCACATACCTTGAATGCTCGCCTGCGAATCAATCTTGGCTATCAGTTCAGCCGACAGTCCACGCGTCTGACGCCATACTGGGAGAACCGCGAAAATATCTCAGGCAACGCAGGCATTACGGGTAACGATCAGACGCCGACGTACTGGGGACCTCCGACGCTCAACTTTTCTCGCGGCCTAACATCGCTAACCGATGGCCAAAGCTCATTCATCCGCAATGCCACTAATGGCGTCTCTTACATCATGAGATGGAACCACGCAGCTCACAATGTCTCTGGTGGATTCGATTTTCGGCGTCAGCAGTTTAATTATCTGTCCCAGGCAAACCCTCGCGGCACCTTCAACTTTACCGGCGCTGCCACTGCGGGCAACACGACTAGGGGAGGATCGGATGTTGCAGATTTTCTGCTGGGGATTCCCGACGCAAGCAACATCGGATTCGGAAACGCGGATAAATATCTGCGCCAATCTGTCTATGACGCTTATCTAGTCGACGATTGGAGAGTAACTCCACAACTTACGCTCAATGTCGGTGCGCGTTGGGAATATGGTGCGCCGATAACAGAGTTGAAGGGGCGTCTGGTTAATCTGGATGTTGTTTCAGGATTCTCAGCGATCGCGCCCGTACTCGCAAGTGATCCGGTAGGAACATTGACGAGGCAGCGCTATCCAACATCGTTGATGCGTCCAGATCGCAATGGCATAGAGCCTAGAATCGGAATGTCATGGCGCCCGATTCCGGGGTCATCGATGGTAGTCAATGCAGGATATGGTGTGAACTATGACACCTCCGTCTACCAGGGGATCGCAATCCAGATGGCACAACAGGCACCGCTTGCCAAAAGCCTGACGGTGCAAAACAGCGCAGCCTGTCCATTAACGCTGGCAAATGGCTTTGAGCCGTGCTCCACGACAACAGCACAGACCTTCGGTGTCGATCCAAACTTTCGCGTGGGCTATGTGCATACATGGGACCTGAAGGTGCAGCGGGATCTACCGGGATCGCTGCAGATGGTCGTCACCTATCTGGGCATCAAAGGAACGCGCGGTGTGCAGGAATTTCTACCCAACACCAACCCTTTGGGAGCGGTGAATCCATGCCCGAGCTGTCCCACGGGATTTGAGTACATGGTCTCAAATGGTAACTCCACGCGCGAATCGGGACAGATCCAGTTGCGACGACGGCTGCACAGCGGCTTTACCGCATCCTTGCTGTACACCTTTTCAAAGTCGATCGACGACGATTCTGCGCTCGGCGGACAAGGGGCCGTGAGCGATAGTTCAAGCAGTTCAGGCACAGAAACACAATCGCAAACTCCTGCTACGATCGCGCAAGATTGGCGCAACTTAAGCGGTGAACGCGGGCTCTCGAACTTCGATCAGCGTCATCTGCTCAATGTACAAGTGCAATATACGACTGGAATGGGCATGGCCGGAGGATCGCTGATGAGCGGGTGGAGAGGCAGGCTCTACAAAGAATGGACTATACAAACGCAGATCATTGCAGGCAGCGGCCTGCCGCAGACTCCCATTGATTCTTCAGTCGTGGTCTCTGGCTATTCGGCCTTCGTTCGACCGAGCGTGACGGGAGAGTCGCTCTATGCTGCGCCTCCAGGGCTGTTTCTAAATCCAGGAGCGTATAAGGCACCTCCATTAGGTCAATGGGGCAATGCGCGTCGAAATTCAATCACAGGACCAAGCCAGTTTTCTTTGGATGCTTCGATGGTCCGCACCTTCCGCCTGAAACCGAAGGTGAACCTCGATCTGCAGATCGCTGCAACCAATGTTCTGAACCACGTTACCTATTCCACCTGGCAGAGCTCCATTACCAGCACGCAATTCGGATTGCCCGCAGCGGCAAATTCGATGCGCAGCTTGCAGACTTCTCTGCGCCTGAGGTTCTGACGTATGCGATTGCTGCTCATCATAATGCTTTTGGGAACGCTGACTGCCGGAGCGCAGGTGGTAGGCCAGAATGCGCAGCCGACTGGAGGCAATGGGGTGTACACCATGTCTGTCAGCACGAAGCTGGTGGTCGAGGCAGTGAATGTCAAAGACAAGCAAGGTAAGTCGCTCAGCGGGCTTACCGCGAAAGATTTCACAGTAACCGAAGACGGTGTGCCGCAACAAATCAGCTTCTGCGAATATCAAAAACTTCCTTCAGCTCCGCCTGTTGCTCCTGCTGTGCCCGAGAACATTACGGTTTACAACCGCTTGGCCGTGACCCAGATTGCAGCGGAAAAGCCGGGCGATGTGCGCTACAAGGACCGCCGGCTGATTGCACTTTACTTCGACCTCACCGCGATGCCGCCTGACGATAAGCTGCGCGCACTGGAAGCTGCTCAAAAGTTCATACGGACCCAGATGACGTCATCGGATTTGGTGTCGATTATGCGCTACAGCGGTAGCTCAGTCGACGTCCTACAGGACTTTACCGACGATCATAATCGCCTGCTGAGCATATTGGAGACACTGATCGTAGGTGAAAATCAGCAGAGCGAGGACATCACAGATGATGCGGACAGTGCCGATACCGGTGCGGCATTTGGCCAGGACAGTGGAGAGTTCAACCTGTTCAATACTGATCGGCAGCTCTCCGCACTGCAAACGGCAGCCAAGATGCTGGGGCATCTGAGCGAGAAAAAGGTACTGGTCTACTTTGCCAGCGGGATGACGCTTCATGGTATCGATAATCAGGCGCAACTTCACGCGACGATCGATGATGCCATTCGGTCGGGCGTATCGTTCTGGCCGATAGACGCACGCGGATTGGTAGCCGAAGCTCCACTAGGTGATGCAACGCAGGGATCGCCTGGCAATGCCGCCATGTACTCGGGCACAGCCGCGCTGGCGGTGACGACGCGCATGCAGCAGTCGCAGGATACGCTCTATGCATTGGCCGAGGACACTGGCGGTAAGGCGCTGCTCGACTACAACGACCTGACACGTGGCATCGTACAGGCGCAACAAAACATTACAAGCTATTACATCCTCGGCTACTACACGAACAATACAACGCTGGATGGAAGATTTCGGCATATCAAAATATCAGTAAACCCAGAGCTTGCCGCAAAGCTGGATTATCGGCAGGGCTACTATGCGGGCAAGGTATTCGCGAAGTTCAACGATGCCGATAAAGAACGTCAACTGGAAGATGCGCTGATGCTGGGCGATCCAGTAACAGATCTCACGATTGCAATGGAGATTAATTACTTTCAGTTGAACCGGGCAGAGTACTTCGTTCCGGTTGTAGTAAAGATTCCAGGCCGAGAATTGGCGCTGGCCAAGAAGCGCGGAGCGGAACATACGCTCATCGATTTCCTTCTCGAGGTGAAAGACGAGCTCGGCGGCAATATGACCGTCGAAAACATGCGCGACAACGTAAACATCAAGCTCAGCGACGAGACAGCGGCAGAGCTGGCCAAACGCCCTGTCGAATACGACACAGGTTTCACGCTGCTGCCGGGCAAATACAGCATCAAATTCCTCGCTCGTGACGACGAGACGGGCAGGATTGGAACCTTCCAGACACCGTTCGTCATTCCCAACCTCAACAAAGAAGAGAAGAGGATAGCGATCAGCTCTGTGGTACTTAGTGGCGAGCGCGCTGACCTAAAAGAGGCTATCTTCAACGCGGCCAAAGCAAAAGAGAGAGCTAAAGACGAAGCAGCCAACCCGCTCGTTCTGAATGGGCAGAAGCTGATCCCAAGCGTAACCCGGGTATTTAGCAAGAGCCGCGATCTTTATGTCTACCTGCAAGCCTATGAACAGGGCGTGACCGAGGTCCAGCCGCTGATCGCGTTTGTGAGTTTCTATCAAGGACAAACTAAGGTGTTCGAGACCCAACCAATGGAGATGACGAGTGCTATGAGCAACTCGCTGAAGACGATGCCTCTGCGCTTTAGCATTGGGCTGAGCCATCTTCCCGCCGGCGACTATAACTGCCAGATAACCGTACTCAATCCTACCGGACAGAAAAGCGCGTTCTGGCAGACGCCGATCACTCTGGTCCCGTAACAGCATCCCGTCTTGGCATCGCTACACCAGCTCGTCATCTGCAGAAACGGGGCGCTAGCTTACTTCTGCAATATCGGCAACCTTTGCTTTGTAATTGACGATGGTTTGACCTTTATCTAGTCTCATCGGTATTAGATTTCATACCTGAGTCGCTCTTGCATAACGACTCAGACTCGCCTTTCCACTAGTTATCGATGTTGATCCGATTCCGCGTATTGGGATGGTAGTTATCGTAATTTGGAATCAAACTTATTCCCTGTTCGGCCAGGGATTGGCCTTCTCCGCGATGATTGCTGCGGCTCCTATCTTCACGCTTCTTATCTTATTGGGGATTTTGAAGAAGGCCGCGTGGATTGCCGGGCTCGCGGGACTCGCCGTTACGCTCATTGTTGCGATCGCGGGATATCACATGCCTCCACTCGTAGCGACAAGCGCTGCGATATACGGTGCAGCCTTCGGGTTGTTTCCAATCTCATGGATCATCTTTTGGGCAATCGCCCTATTTCGCGTAACCGTCGAGACGGGACAGTTTGAGGTCATCAGGGGTTCGGTTGGCAAGCTCACTCCCGACCCTCGCTTGCAGGCGTTGCTGATTGCGTTTGCCTTTGGGGCCTTCCTCGAAGGTGGCGCGGGCTTTGGAACTCCCGTCGCCATTGCCGCCACCATGCTTGTAGGGTTGGGATTTTCCGCATTCAGCGCATCCGCCATCTGCCTGCTCGCTAATACAGCGCCTGTGGCTTTCGGCTCTATTGGAATTCCTGTGATTACGTTGGCAGGCACAACAGGCCTCTCACTTGAAAAATTAAGTGGAGCCGTCGGTCGAATATGCGCTCCAATCTCTCTCATCATCCCTGCATATATCATCATGGCGACCGGAGGCTTTGTCTCCCTGTCGGGTATCTGGCTACCGGCCTTGATGTGTGGGGCGGTCTTTGCAGGCGTTCAATTTCTCGTGTCTAACTACGTTGGGCCGCAACTTACGGATATCCTGGCGGCACTTTCCTCATTGGCTGCGCTTATCATCTATCTGCGTCTCTGGCACCCGAAAGAGCAGGAGCCGGGTCTTTCGATCCGCAATTGTTTAGATCGACCTGCGACGCTCAGTGTCGATAAAGCCTGTGGGCCGGAAGAAGCAAGTGAACTAATCGATCTCTCGTCCCGCAATAGCCTGGGCAAGGTCTTATATGCGTGGATGCCATACGCCTTTCTTGTAATGTGCGTTCTTCTTTGGGGAGTGGCGCCAATTCAGGCGAAGCTAAATCTCATAAGCTTCTCCTTTCCGTGGCCATTTCTGAATGACGTTGTACAGCGAATGCCACCCATCGCATCAACACCCACTCCCTATCACGCAATGTTCAACATGAATTTGCTCTCCGCAGCCGGAACAGCGTGCATGGTTGCGACGTTCTTAGCAGCAATTTGTCTCAGAGTAAGCCCGTTGCGTTTTTTACGCCTGCTAATATCAGTTACCCATCAACTCCTGCTCCCCATTTTGACAATCTCAGCGGTTCTCGCCATCGGGTTCCTTATGAACTACTGCGGAGCGACGGCGACGCTGGGACTTAGCTTCGCCGCTTCCGGCGTGATGTTCCCATTCTTCAGTCCTCTGCTGGGCTGGCTGGGTGTCTTCCTTACCGGTTCGGACACTGCCGCCAATGCGCTGTTCGGGAACCTGCAGGTTGTTACGGCGGGACGGCTCGGACTTGATCCTGTGCTGATGGCCGCTGCCAACTCCGTTGGCGGAGTGATGGGCAAGATGATCAGCCTGCAGACAATCGCCATCGCCGCTGCAGCCACAGGATTATCAGTTCCCGATCAGTCGAGGCTCTTTCGGTTCACCTTGAAGCACAGCATCTTTCTGGCAAGCCTGGCCGGCTGTTTGGCACTCGTCTATACCTACGTCATTCATATCCGGTAAAGCGCAACTGCGTCTGCTGCTATGACACTCAAGTGCATTACCTAATATTTGGCCTGTGTTATTAGCGTGCACTATGATGTTTCATACGCCGGTTGAAACCGTATAACCGCTCCGATGGTTCGGTGTAGAAGGATGTCTTTTCTCTGCATGAAATTCAATCTTTCCTTTGCATCCATCCTCTTGCTGTTTGCATTCAAGGCGCTTAGTGCTCAGCAGCCGCTTGCACAATCGGCAGACGACCCGTTGACGCAGGCGAGGGCATTCCTGCAGGCCGGCGATCTTGCAAAGGCAAACACGACCCTGACAAGTTATCTGACAGAGCATATCAATTCAGCCGAAGCTCATTTTCTGCTTGGATATACCTTATTTCTCCAACAGAAGCCCGCACAGTCTCTGGAACAATACACTACCGGAGCACGCAGCCAGCGGCCTTCGCCCACTGATCTCAAGATTGTTTCTTTCGACTACGTCTTGCTGGGCGACTACACAGATGCGGACAAGTGGTTAAGCATGGTGGTAGCTGAGACCCCGCAGGACGGGCATGCCTGGTACTTGCTGGGGCGCGCGAAATACAACGAAAACCGCTTTGCAGATGCCATCGACTCCTTTACACATGCATTGCGTCTCAATCCGCACGATGTAAAAAGCGAGAATAACCTGGGATTATCCTATGAAGGGCTGAATCGCATCGAAGATGCACGCAAGGCTTACACAATGGCGATCCAATGGCAACAAGATGCTCCCGCCAAGAGCGGACAGCCATATCTTAATCTGGGCGTTTTGCTAACCGAGCAAGGCCATCCGGAACAGGCGCTCCCGTACCTCCAAGAGGCAGTAACACTCGAACCTGCAAATCCCAAAGCACACGAGCAGCTAGGTCGCGCATACCAAACCTTGAATATGCTTCCGCAAGCCGAGAAAGAGTTGCAAGAGGCAGTCAAGCTTGCACCAAATGTTTCTGCTCTCCATTTCAGGCTTGGACAGATCTACCAGCATCTTGGATCCAAACAAGAGGCGCAGAACGAGTTCGCTATCTGCGCAAAGCTAAACAGCACACACTCCTCCATCGACACACCGAACCCGGCTCAACCGGATCACGTGCCTGCACAATAACTGGCTCAATCAAGGCTCTATCCCAGCCCGCCTCTTATAGTATGAAGAGAGCCGCCGGTTCGATTCCGATCGAGTCCGCCAGATCTTCCATAGGATGTCTAAACGATTATGGTGCGTGTTGGCGTTGATGAAAGTCTCTCCGATGAGTTGCTCATCGGCTTTCCGCACGACGTAGAAATCGTGCGAATCCCCCGTAATTTAACCGACACGATTGAGATTGACTTCTGGATTCTTCCGTTTCAGCGCCGCGACGCAGCAGAGGCTTTCTCTCATTTACGAGGGGTGAAGGTTGTGCAATCGATGATGGCGGGTGTCGATTGGATCACGCCGTGGCTGCCCAAAGATGTAACTCTCTGTGATGGCCGTGGTATCCATGACATCTCCGCCTCTGAATGGGTCTTAGCCGCAATCCTATCCTCGCTCAAACGATTTCCTCTCTATCGCGATATGCAGTTGCGGGAACAGTGGAAGGGACAGGCATCTGTCTCGGATGGATTTCTCAATGAGCGTGGAGCACAGGTTGGGCAATATCGCGTCTTAGGTGACGATCTCTCCGGCAAAACTATCTTGATCGTCGGTTATGGCTCAATCGGGGCTGCCATTGAGAGGCGACTTGTTCCTTTCGGAGTTAACATTCTGCGTATAGCGCGAAGTTCCCGTCAAAATCCGGAGGTTCAGGATGTCTCCAACCTACGCAGGCTGCTCCCCGAAGCTGATGTCGTGGTCGTTATTGTGCCATTGACCCCTGATACACGTAGGCTGATTGGAGCAACGGAGCTGAGTCTGATGAAGCGGGGAGCTTTGCTGGTGAATGCGGCCCGCGGGCCGGTAGTGGTTACCGATGCCATGGTAGAGGCGCTCAACTCGCATCAGATCTGTGCGGCTCTCGATGTGACCGATCCCGAACCGCTCCCAGTGGGACATCCATTGTGGCTCGCACCAAATTGCCTCATCACACCACACGTTGGCGGATCAACCCCGGAGTTTATCCACCGCGCTTTCCAGTTCGGGGCAGAACAGGTTCGGCGATTCGTCGCCGGACAACCGCTCGAAAATGTCGTTACCGATGCAGGCTATTAACAATAGCCTCGGAGCACGGCATATCTACATCCTGCGATAGACGCTGGGTTCCCTGGGACCTTTTGCCAGATTGTGGTCGTCCCCATCCTCGTCTTCGTCCTCTTCGTCTTCCTCATCTTCGTATTCATCTTCATCGTCCTCTTCGTCGTCGTATTCCTCTTCCTCTTCATCCTCATCATCTTCTTCGTCGTCGAAGTCTTCGTCCTCAAGCTCGTCCTCTTCACTCTCGATGTCATCCAGATTTTCGCTGCTGGCGTACCGGGTTGGATTACTGGGAGAGTTGTCAAAGGTAGTAGTCGCGTCCTGCCCTACCTTGAAAAAGTCGTCATCAGAGCTGTTACGTTTTCTGGAGATGGCCATGGGATCCCTCCTTGGGTGATGTAGGGTGTTGGATGCATCAGAGGCCAGAAGGTTAGTGTGAAAATCTGATTGCACTCTGTCTATTTAATTTTTCCCGGTTTATGACTCGGAAAATGGCTGAAGCTGGGCCGAACCAGGTGGCGGAGTGAGAAGGCTCACGGCGACCAAGGCAACAAGCGACGCAAAGAGGGCAGGAAAGATAGCGTCTCTTTGCGCGAGGATCGCCGGGACGTGGCCGTGCACGAAGCTGGTATCCCAGGAGATCGTAACCACGGTACCTACAGCGATGCTTGCCACCGCAGCACTCGCAGTAGCTCTCTTCCAGAAAAAAGCGGCCAGAATAACAGGCGTCAGCGCCGCCGAGTAGATCGTATACGCGTAGAGGGACTTCTTCAGCACCGATTGAACGTGCAGCGACTGATAGAGAGCCCATAACCCCAGAAGCACAACCATTAAACGGCTGACAGCCAGCGTCCGCTTATTTGAGGACTCTGGCGCAATATAGCGCAGAAAAATATCGTTAATAAGGTTGGTCGCAGGAGAAAAAAGCCAATTATTGGCCGTGGAGATAATCTTGGCGAAGATAGCTCCGACCAGCAACGCCCCAAGAATCTCAAGCAACCTCGATCCATCGAAGCCGTGGAGTCCGCAGTAGGCCAGAATCTCCCGGGGACGATCATGTACCTCTCCGGAGCGAAAGAGCACAGAGCCGACAACAGCAATCGCCACAATCACCGTCTCTAAGATGACAGTGCCAATGATCCAGCCGACCACGGCACGAGTTGCGGCTTTTTCCGACTTCGCCGAGAAAAATTTCTGATACATGGACTGATTGCCGAGCAACAACAGGCATGTCGGCAAAAAGAGTTCCATAGCCTGCGCAAAGCTCAGGTCACCGAACACCTGAAAGTGTGTTGCAGGCAGAGCGGCATGAATCACACTCCAGCCGCCTGCGCGATGCGCAAGTACCGGCAAGGCAACCACCAATGTTGCCGTAGCAAGCAGGCCGATAGCCACGTCCATATAGGCTACCGAGGCCATACCCGCAATCGCGGTAAAAACGATAACAAAGCCAGCCAGCATGTATTGGCCAAGAACAGGAGTAATAAAAGTGGGGAAGACGAGATGCAGGATATCGCCGCCACCAACAAACTGATAGCTGGTAACCGCTGTGTAGGTAAAAAGAATGGCAATAACGCCAAGTACACGGGCGGTCTGGCTATAGCGCGCCTCAAGTAGATCGGGAATCGTAAACTGAGCGAACTTCCGTGCTCGCGGTGCAATGAAATAGATAAGCAGAAGGCCTGCCCAGCCTCCGCCAGCCTGCCACAGTGCTGCAAAGCCATGCCGATAGGCGTTCTCGGCTCCGCCCAGCAAAGAGCCTGATCCGATCCAACTGCACAAAAGCGTAAAAATAAGAACAAACGCTGGAAGTGATCGACCGGCGACAAGATAGTCGGCCTTAGTCTTGACATTACGAAGGCTCACCAGTGAGACGGCAAGCAGCGTGAGAACGATAATGGCCAGAACGGCAGCGTAAAGATTCATAGTCGTTGTGCGATTCTATCGCGCCTACAATTTATAGAAGAGATTTAGAACGAGTTTATAAAAGAGATCGGGGAAACGAGTGAGGTATTTGAAACTGGCTCTGGTGGGGATCGTTCTCGGGGCAACCGTTTGCGGTCAAGCAGCAACGCCGCTGACCGCGAGACAGAGAGCCGTGAGAGACGAGGGATGGCGGCAAACGATTCGCAAACAGCTCTACATCCCAGCAACGCTTCCCAAACTTGAGGCAAAGACCTGGTCCAGCTTTTCTCCCATGCCGGGAGTCATCGCAGAGCGCGTGACCTATCAAACATTGGACGGGATGGTGGTGCCTGCAATTGTCTACCGCCCCGAAAAATGGAAGGGCAAGCTGCCCGGTATTGTCGTCGTGAATGGACACGGCGGTGACAAATTCAGTTGGTATGCGTTCTACAGCGGAATGCTCTTCGCTCGCGCTGGTGCGATGGTAGTTACGTACGATCCGATCGGCGAGGGGGAGCGGAATATCGACAAGAAATCGCAGGCAGGCTCGCACGACAAATGGGTCGATCCTCCAGCAGGGTTGCCGCGGACCGATTGGGGACAACGGTTGGCCGGCCTGATGCAGGTGGATGTCATGCAAGCCGTCGCTTATCTGGCGCAAAGGCCCGAGGTCGACAAGAGACGGATCGCCACCGTGGGCTATTCAATGGGATCGTTTATCACAGGAATCACCGGCGCAATCGATCCTCAAATCCACGCTGTACTACTTAGCGGAGGTGGCGATTACGACGGAGTTGAGCCGGGATACTTCGACGCCAATAAGCTTCCCTGTCAGGGGCCGCCTTACCAATCGCTGCGCATTCTGGGAGATCGTGGCGCGATACTCTACGCGCTCAATGCCGACCGAGGCCCAATGTATGTGATGAATGGCCTGGCGGATACCGTAATGGACATCCCACATCACGGGCCGGATTGGTTCGCCGATACCCGCGCTCGCGCGATCGCCCTTCGAGGAACAGAAAAGGGTATGTTTACGACCGTCTTTTATCCGGGCATCAGCCACCGCACCTCGTGGGTAGATCGCGATGGCGTCGAATGGCTCGAAAAGCAGATTCACTTTACAAACTGGACCGCAAAGGAGATTGCGGATGAGCCGGTTACCCATATCAGCACATGGGCAAAGGCAAATGATGTCTATATCTCGAAGAACTATATGCGCGAGGACAGAGAGGGCGGCCTGGACGCACTGGGAACAGGATTTCCTGGAATCAAACGTGCCGATTTAATGGTGCTTCCCGATGCGACATGGAATGAGATGAAGGATCGGCTTACCTACGAGTCCTGGGCTAAAAAGGCGATGGCCGCAGAACAACAGGCTGTGCGTTAAGACGACGCGCCGAGTCCGCTTGTCGTACTCGGCGCCGCGACCGCAATCCTGTGCTCGGCAAGCAGGCGCTTCTCCGTAGCCGCAGCCTCAATTTGGCTATTAATCTCCACTTCGATTAGAAGCGAAATCCCGGTAACGTAACTGAAATAGCAGAGTCCTCCCGATTGGTGTGCTCGTCTTATAAAGTAGATGCCGCTTAATGTAGCCTCGGTAGCCGATGCAGGATCGGATTACCCTAGAGAGCTTAGGCAAAGCCATAACAGGCATATGCATCTAGATAAGGTGGCAGATGTTTGGTCAGTGGAGAGGACAGCCCTTTGTGGTGACGAAACTGAAGCAACTCTGGCGGTTGGTGCAGGAGAGCCACGCGCAGCCGATAGCCGGCGAGACACGGTTGGCTGAGATCGTCGGCCCCAATGAGCTTGGAATCACCTTCATCGGCCATTCATCATTTCTGCTGCAACTGGGCGGCCGCGCGGTGTTGATCGATCCAGTCTTCGCCAAACATTTGATCGTGTTGCGAAGACAACGACGACCGGGGTTACGAATCAACGAGATGCCTGCCATTGACCTCGTGCTGTTAACCCACGCTCACATGGACCACCTCAATATAGCGTCTCTGCGCCGCGTGGTTCGCAGTACACAAATGCTGGGAAAGAAAGCCCCTGACGTGATCGTTCCCTGGGGGGTAAAAGATCTGGTAGCGGGCTTGGGCTTCTCGCACGTACACGAAATGAAGTGGTGGGAAAAGCTCGAAGTGCGCGGTCTAAACGTAACGCTGACTCCCTGCAAACATTGGGGGGCGCGCATGTTCAGTGATACGCACCGTGGATACGGTGGCTATGTCATCGAAGCCGGCGGCAACTCCATCTACCACTCCGGTGACACCGCCTATTTTTCTGGTTTCTCCGAGATTGGAGCACGACTACACCCGCAGGTAGCACTGTTACCTATCGGCGCTTACTTTCCCGACAGCTACCGTACCGTCCATACCAGTCCCGAAGAGGCTGTGCGCGCCTTTGTAGAAACCGGTGCGGAGTGGATGGTTCCGATGCACTTCGGCACATTCAATCTTGGTCGTGAACCAATGGATGAACCACCGCAACGCCTGATGGCTGAAGCCGCACGGCTGGGAATCAGCAGCAAGATAAAGGTGCTCGAAGAAGGCGAAACCATGCGCCTCTTCGAACAGGCCACAAAGCAAAGAGCGCCAGTCTTCAACCCTCACCAGCAGAGCATCTGAGTCCTCAGTCCCCCAAATTACGTCTTCGGCGATCCCAGATCCAGAGGCGCCGTATCAGGGTGAAGCTGTTGTGTCTCCACGGCATTCCATCCCGGCAGTTCCTGCGAGCCGGTAATCAGGCGAGCGCTGTCTTTGAAGGTGACGTACGTCCAGGCCCATTGGCGAAATACTGAGAGGCGATTTCGAAAGCCGATGAGAAAGAAAATATGGACGACAAGCCACGTCATCCAGGCAGGAAAACCGCTCCAATGCCCCTTGAACGGCCATTGAATATTGGCCACGGCAGCCTTGCGTCCAATGGTAGCCATATCGCCTTTGTCGAAGTAGTGAAACGGCTCGTTCTTCCCTGTGCCATCGCTTCCTAGATCCGCCGCGACCAGCCGCGCAATTCGTTTCGCAGCATACTTGCCCATCTGCATAGCGGGTTGCGCGACACCAGGAACCTGCTTGCCATCCTGTTCAATGTGGGCGAGATCGCCACAGATAAATATCTCGGGATGTCCGGGCGGGTTGAGATGCTGATCGACCAGCACACATCCTTTTCTATCCGTCTCAAAGCCCAGCAACTTCCCTAGCGGCGAAGCCTGCACTCCCGCTGCCCAAAGCGTGACCACGGCGTTGATGCGCTCTTCACCAACCATGACATAACCGGGCTGCACATCAGAGACATGAGCGTTGACACGAATTTTTACGCCAATCGCGTTGAGCTGTTCTCGCGCCTTCGCCTGCAGGTCGTCCGGATACATCCCCAGAATATTCGGTGACCCTTCAAGGATGAGCACCTGCGCTTGCGAAGGATCGATATGACGAAAGTTATTCGACATATATAGCTTCGCGATATCGCTGATCGCTCCCGCCAACTCTACGCCGGTAGGTCCGCCGCCAATAATCACAAAATTCAGCGAAGGATGGCTGCCAGTCTCCTGCATCTGCCGTTCTGCAAGCTCAAACGCAAGCAGCACGCGACGTCGAATCTCCGTCGCGTCCTCTACCGTCTTGAGCCCCGGCGCCAGCTTCGCCCATTCGTCATGGCCGAAGTAGGAGTGTGTAGAACCTGTGGCAACGATCAGATAGTCATACTCGAGCTGTGCGCCCGTCTTCAATTCAACTCTTTGCTGATCGAGATGAAAGGCAACAGCCTCATCCATCAACACTTCGACATTCGGATACTTGCTTAAAATGGACCGAATCGGTTGGGCAATATCTGCAGGCGAAAGCACCGCAAGCGCTACCTGGTATAGCAAGGGCTGAAACGTATGGTGGTTTCTTCTATCGACCAGCGAAATATCGAGCGGCAGTTTGGCCAGGTCCAGCGCTGCATTCAGCCCTGCAAATCCTCCGCCGATAATGACCACTCGCTTGCGCTCGACACCACCTCCGGAAGTTCCATCAACCATCGTTGCGGCTCCTCTTCTTATCTATACAATTTGATGCCGAAGGTAGCGATCATGCTCCACATCCCGGCAAATTGATTGTGTCACAACGACTCGCATACATCAGGGATGTTTCTCGAGCGATAGCGAAATGAACCCTTGTGTTCCCGTTGCGGCAACAAGATTTGTAACCTCCGCAATTCCGGCAACCTGCAACGGCGTAATCGTTACAAAGCCATTCGTATCCGAGGTAGACGATGACACCTCTGCGCTCTCGCCAGGTGGTATCGGGCAGCGTCCTTGTCCAGGGCAAGGCCCCTGCCATGCATCCACGGTCTGGTGAATCTCAACCGAAGCTCCAGCTATTGCATGGCCGGCCGTGTCTGTTACTCGCAGCAAAACCGGCGCTAAAGCTCCTTCTGCACCAACCGACTGCCCCGCTCCGCTGATCGCTTCAATCCTCCATTCACCAGGGTCCACGCCTTGTGCCGTAATAGCCGCGCATACCGCCGTCCACGCACAGGCAGATGACACCGCTTGCTCATTCGCCGCCAGCGGACCAACCTCTTCCTGAGTCTCCGCTACTCCCAAACCATTTATCTGCGACTGTGCTGGAGAAAAGACCGCCGCTCCTGAAACAGGCTGCCAAGTTACAACCACGCCCGTAGTGGAGGCCGAGTTATCGCTGGCCGCTACCTGCGGTGTCCAGAGAACGGTTGCACCGGCTGCGACGTACAACATGGACTGAGCGGCAGTTAAAGTCCTTATCCGAGTGGCAATACTAAATGAAGCTGCCTGTGTCCCTATCGTGCTCGCTGCCGATACAGTGACATCGCCTGCTGCCAACGCGGTTACGCTTGTCGACGCTAATCCCGACGCATCTGTCATTACGCTGCAAGCAGCGCCGCCGCACGCTCCGAACTGAACACTTCCATCTCCGCTGGCTGTAAAGCTGACAAGCTGACCTGCGACGGGAGTCGTCCCATCGGCAGCCAGCGCCTTTACCGTAAATGGAACAACAAAGGTGTCCCCGGCGAACACCGTCCCCGAAGGCGCAGCTACAAGGTTGAGTGAGGGCAGAGGCGCAGCATAGCTCAGCGCGCTCCCCATCACAGTCGTGCCTCCGGTCGAAGGATCAGTGACGGCAACATCCGCTGTAATTGCCGCATTATGCCCCAAAGTCCGCAGCGAGGGAACCGTAGCCACAATCGAAGTGGCCGTCCAGCTTGTTACCGTAGCGGCCACGCCATTGACGGTCACCATGTTCCCCGCACGAAATCCTGTTCCTGAGATCGTGACGGTTCCACCCCCGGCACTGACGCTCGCCGGACTGATACTGCCTGCGTACAACAATCGCGCCTGATAGCCAAAATCGGGGCGACCATCACCACGCTGGTCCGCAATCGCAACTCGGAACTGACTTGGCTGCGCACTCTGCACCGTCAACGAAGTCGTCCCATAGGCTGCGCTATTAAATGCCGTGGAAGCCGACGCTACGCTTGGCAGCGTTTTAAGTGCATCCGTCGCATTCCAAACACCGATGACCGGCATGGCCTTTGCCATCGTGGCGAATCCATTCTCATCCTGCGCCGTCACCTCAATCGTGAAGCTGCGATTGCCTGCTATCGACAGCGTGGACCACGCCGTATGCCCATAGGCACAGAGCGTACCCGTCCACCAGCCTTGCGACACAATCGCGGCCGGCGATGCCTCAGTTCCGTCGGCTGCGGTATTACAACTACTGGCAGCGCTCGCCGGGGAGAGATTCATCCGCGCCACCTGATAACTTCTCATGATGTCTGTGCCCAGCTCCGCGTTCGCCCCGGAAGGTTCAACCTGATTGGCGATGTAGGGACCCACCGCGTATTGACCGGTATAAAGCGGGTTGATCGGCTCTATGTCGAGAATGTCGTTGTCCCAGCTACCATCCAGCATTGGGATACGTGCCATCTCGTAATACCCCTCAAACCCTAGATTTAAACTTCCGCTGCTTCCGGTAGCGCCGGATGGAGTTACCGCAACCGGATTACCGCCTGCCCCTTTAAAGAAAACTCCCGAGACCGCCGACACCGTCTGCCATGTCTCTGGAAGAGCCACAAACTGATGCCAGCGTCTCAGCACCACATTGACCCCTTGCATTCCCTGCCCCGTCGGAAAATAGACATTGCCGACGATCTCGTGGGCCAGATACAGAGAGTCCGTCTTGCCCAAAGGAGCCTGGTTCTGGGCAATCGGATACAGCATCGCAAGCGCTGAAAGATCATCCGCCCGCAAGCTAAACGGCTGCGGCAGACATTGATACGTATATGGTCCGCAGATGATGTCGATGGGGTGCATGATCGGCCAATTCATCGCCTGCATGGCAGTCGGTTGCGGGCTTCCTGTAAAGACGTTGTCGTTCACCTGCGACCAGCCCAGCCCAAGAATGCGCCCAAAGGCACGCATCAGTTGGTACTGGATCTGCAACTGCTGTTCCGGGGCCGGTCCCGTACAGCGGCCATTCAGAATCAGCAGAGCATGTTGGATATAACCAGCCGGAACGATGGAGTCGACACTCTCGGTTACCGCGTTCTGACGGCATCCTGAAGGATCGCTTGCGCCGCTACCCAGGAGCATGTCCGTCACCGATCCGTCGCTATCGTAGATCACAGCAATCTGCTTGGCCTGATAATTACCGCTCTGCACATCCGTCGGAAAGACCAGTCCATTCGAACCCAAATAGACATTGGCCTCGCTGACATGCTCGTCAAGCGAGCCGCCATAGCCCAGCACCAGACTTGCGGTAGGCACATTCCAAACGTTTGCAGCGGCAGCTACGATTGCATTCGCTGCGGCATTGTCGACATAAGGGCTCAGGTCGCCCGGATCGGTGAAATAAAGCAGTTGGTTTGTATACCACGTCACCGGAAAACCGGATGTGCTGAAATATGGCGGCCCCGTCACCCACCGCGGCCCTCCGGCAAAGACCGTTGCGATTGAAACCAGCCACCATAGGACAACCGCAGATATCCTTCGCAGCCATCGCGTAACTTCAACGGCCATCATCCGTTGCCTTTTTCCACGAGGTCAGCAGCTTGACCACCGTATCGACCGTCGCCTGCTGCACCGGAGCCGATGTACGGCTAGAACCGTCTTCCGCAGAGACAACTGGGTTCACAATCGGATTGTTCAAGGAGGCCGTCTGTTGTCCCAATGTCAAAGGAGCAAGGGGCAGCGGTGCCTGCAACACATACGACGCCGAATGCATCACCTTCGCACCAAGCCAGCGAAGGTCAGCCATGGGAACAGGTGCATTCGACTCAGCCGTCACCAGCGGCGAAGCATCGGCAACTCCTCGAATGGGGATCGCCCCATCCAAACCACCCACAGGCGAGCTCATCCCGCTGGCTCCCGCCGCATGCAGCAACATCAGCAGCCGCTGACCTACCTGGTAGCGCTGCCCATTGCCCGACCACAACCCACCCCACTCCCGCAAAACATATGTGCCGCCATTGCAGCCGCGAATGGCCTGCGCCACTTGAAAATCAACCTCGACAAACCCTGCACCCTCGCCGCCGCCATCATGGGGACGTATCGCCACCACCTGCCCCACGAAGATGACGTCCGCTCTATCCGACATCTCATGCAGAACATCTTCCACGTTCTGTGCCGTTGTCGCAGTCCCGGAGCCCTTGGAGGGAATTGTCTGTGAGGGAGCAGCGGTCGCCACCACCAACAGCATCACCGCTGACAAGCCGCGCAACCGCCGAAATATCCACAGAGTCCCGAACATCTCGCCACACCGTCCTCTGCTCTTTTTCGGCAGAAGACTGGTAACGTGACGGTCTTGCCCTATTTCGAGACAAGCCTCCCCTGCGGCACTCTCCTTGCCCCTGTACAACCCGTTGCCGTTGCCTTTTCAGCAAAAATACCTGTCAAGCCCAGAAGCCGTCAGAAAACAGTTAGCCAGCACAAAATAAACAACTTATCCTCCAAAATAAATCCCCGAAAACTGCAAAATAGTTCCTTCCCATTCGATAAACTTAAAACAGAAAGAAACACACAAAGGCCCAGCCAAAGCAGGCTGGACCTAAGTCTTTTAGAAAGAAGACTTTGCAAAATAAACCCTGTAGAATGAAGACTTTGCAAAATAAGTATACCGGGGGGGTAGACCCTGGAAGTACCTAGATCTCAGGATAGAAATCAAAGAAGGCGTCAATGCTCATGCGAAGCTGCGCTTCGATCTGTTCCCGGCTTCCTTCCAGAATATGCATGGTCACATGCGCTTCGTTGCCATTGTTCAGCGTAACCGGTGCGTCGCCCACTGCCGCGATCTCATCCGCGGGCAGCAGCCTCATTCCGTAGACCAACGTAAGATTTGCCATAGCCTCAATTGTGTCACTAAATGCGCCCTTGAATCCTTTTCCTGAACCGCGCATTTACACTAAGAGAGTTCATATGCCAGAAAACAATACTCGCGACACCGTCATCCTCGGGTCCGGCTGCTCCGGACTGACCGCCGCCATCTACGCCGCCCGTGCCAATTTCAAGCCTCTCGTCCTCGAAGGCCACGAGCCCGGCGGCCAGTTGTCCATCACCACGCTGGTCGAAAACTTTCCCGGCTGGCCCGACGGCATTCAAGGTCCAGAGCTGATCGAGAACATGAAGAAGCAGGCAGTCCGCTTCGGTGCCGAGCTGCGCATGGCCCATCTCGCGTCGGTCGATCTCAGCAAGCATCCCTTCGAGCTGAACCTCGGCAACGAGATCATTCACACCCGGACGCTCATCATCGCCTCAGGCGCAAGCGCCCGCTGGCTGAACCTGCCGTCGGAACAAGCCCTGATCGGCCACGGCGTCAGCTCCTGCGCCACCTGCGACGGCTTCTTCTTCTCCGGCAAGGAGATCGCCGTCATCGGCGGCGGCGACTCGGCCATGGAAGAGGCGCTTTTTCTCACCCGCTTCGCCTCAAAGGTCACACTGATCAATCGCAGCGAGAACTTCCGCGCCTCGAAGATCATGCTCGAGCGCGCCATCGCTCATCCGAGCATCAAGTTCCTCTCCAGCACCACGGTCGAAGAAGTGCTCGGTGTTGAAGAGAAAGACGTAAAAGGTCTTCGTCTGAAGAACCGCATCTCCGGCGAAGAGTCCATCCTTCCCGTCTCGGCGATGTTCCTCGGCATCGGTCACACGCCAAACGCATCGGCGTTCAAGGGCATGCTGGATCTCGACGAAGACGGCTACATCCTGACGCAAAACAACGTCTTTCCGACGTTGAACGGCAAGATCATCCCCGGCATCTTTGCCTGCGGTGACATTCAGGACCGCCGCTACCGCCAAGCCATTACCGCAGCCGGATCAGGCTGCATGGCCGCGCTCGAGGTAGAGAAGTATCTGGAAGAGCACGGCAGATAAGACAGAATCATGTCCATCGCCGATAATCTCGCCCGCCTGCACGAACAGATTGCACAGGCCTGCCGCCAGAGCAATCGTTCGGAGAGCGAAGTAGCGCTGATGGCCGTCAGCAAGGTTCATCCAGTCGAAGTCATTCTGGAGGCCTATGCGGCGGGTCAGCGCTTGTTCGGCGAAAACCGCGTGCAGGAGTTTCAGGAGAAGTCGCAGCACCTCGGCGGCCTGACCGATGCTAACTTTCACCTGATCGGCCCGCTGCAATCCAACAAGACCAACAAAGCAGCCGAGCTGTTCGACGCGATCGACGCGGTGGATTCATTGAAGATCGCACAGCGCCTGAACGCAGCCGCAACCGCACTCGGCAAAAAGCTCCCCGTGCTGGTTGAAGTAAAGCTGAGCTACGAGGAATCGAAACACGGCCTGGCTCCGGAAGAGTTACCGGAGCTTCTGGCTGCGATAGACCACCTCGAATCAGTCGAAGCTGTCGGCTTGATGACTGTTCCGCCATGGTCGCTCGACGCCGAAACGGCGCGGCCTTACTTCAAAGAACTGCGGCGGCTTCGAGATGAGTCACAAAAGACACATCCAGCACTGACGCAGCTCTCCATGGGCATGTCGAACGATTTTGTCGTAGGGATTGAGGAAGGCAGCACCTGTGTCCGCGTCGGCACGGCGCTCTTCGGCAAGCGGGAGTATCCGGCATGATCGAAGACACATGTACCTTCGCTCAGAATGTCCCTGACGGTTGCACGCTGGCAGTCCGCGTACACCCAGGAGCAAAGAAAAATGACGTTACCGGCCTCCATGCCGGTGCCGTGAAGATCTCGCTGACAACGCCACCGGTGGATGGACGCGCCAACGAGGCGCTTATTGAGTTCATTGCCGACCTGCTGCGGATTCCTCGGTCGCGCATTGCCCTTCTTTCCGGCACGACAAGCCGTATGAAGGTGCTTCGCATTACAGGAAAAAGCGCTGCCGAGGTTCAGGCCGCGCTTTTTCCGATTGAGCTTTGCTAATTATTAGAGCTTTGCTAATTATTTGAAGGTCGCCTTTGCTGTAGGAGCGACAGTAATTCCCTCCCCTTCGGCTGCCGTCACTTTGACATTCTTTCCAGTGACATCTGCATAGGCAATCGCCATCCCCTTTTTAGCCTGGATGTCGACATTCTTCATCACAAGATTTTTTACAGGAGCCTCAGGCAAGCCGATGATGACGCCTGCCCATGCACTGTTGACCGACTTCACATTTTCGATGGTGATGTTGTGGAAGTGCGGCGTCAGTCGCTGAACAGGTTCTGCCGCAACCTCTCCCTGAGGCAGCGCCTTCGGATAGTACTCGCTGATGAGGATCGAAGTCTTCACGTTCTCCATCGTGATGTCCTTGAAGGAGATGTTGCTGACATCGTTGCCACGGTCGCGGTTTGCCTTGATGCGAATACCCTGATCGGTGCCGTTGAAGTGGATGCGCTCGGCCTTGATGTTCTGCGCGCCACCAGCGATCTCGCTGCCGATGGAGAGGCCATGACCGTGCATGAAGTCGCAATCGGTGATGGTGATGTTTTTGCTCGGCGCATCAGGACCGGGCGAATTAATCATGCCGCTCTTGATGGCTACGTTGTCGTCGCCTACGTCAGCATAGACGTGATCGATGACAACGTTGCTGGAACTGAAAGGATCGATAGCATCGGTATTCGGCGAGTGCTGAGGAGCGAGAATGCGAACGTTACGGATGACCACGTCGTCGGTATAGTACGGAACAATCTGCCAGTAAGGCGAGTTCTGAACAGTCACACCCTCGATGCGGACGTGCTTGCAGTGGTCGAAGACAACACCTCTTGGTCGCGAGTTTTCACTGCCAAGGACGCCGGCGTTCTTCTGGGTTCGCGCCAATGCCCACCAGCTTGCACCATTGCCATCGATGACTCCGCCACCGGTGATGGTGATGTTCTGAGCATTCGTTGCGCTGACGAGAGACTGATAACCGGGACCACGAAACTCAATTTTGCTCGGATAGTCAGCATGATCTGGAGAACCCAGCAACGTCGTCCCTTTGGCAATGTCGAAAGTGATATTGCTCTTAAGGACGATAGGCGCTGAGAGGAATGTGCCACCGGAAAGCTTCACGGTACCGCCACCGGCCTTCGCGCAGTCGTCAATCGCGTTCTGAATGGCCTGAGTGTCTTTCGTTGTGCCATCCGCCTTGGCACCGTAGGCGCGAGCATCACAGACCTTGCCTGCTGCCATTGCTGGGACGACTGTCCCAACCATTAAACCTGCCACTGCCACTGCAATCCATCGAATATCGGTTATTTTCATGCGTTCTCCAATGCGCACACTGCGCTCTTGGGAATCTTACCTGCAATTGGTCATACCACGCTAAGGTCAGTGCATTTTTAGCAATTTTCAAGGTAATTAGCTACCGTTGGCGATTTTGCGCTAGAACCTCGGCCAGATGCATGGGTTTCGCAGAGGTGTTTTGCGTGATCTGCTCCTGGCAGCTAAAGCCATCGCTGATGATGATGGCTTCTTTATTGCTACGAACAGCGGGAAGGAGAACCCGCTCGCCAAGGGTTTGCGAGACTTCGTACTTGTCGGCCTCGAAGCCGAAGGGACCAGCCATGCCGCAGCAGCCGGAGTCGAGGAGTTGGACATCAGCTCCGGTAGCACGCAGGATCTGCATCTCGTCCCTCATGCTCTGAGTGGCGTGGTGGTGGCAATGACCGTGGACGATGATCTTCTGATCGATCTGCGGAGGGTGGTAGTCAGGCGCATGCTTTACGAGGAACTCGCCGAGCAGAAGCGTCTGATCGCGGAGTTTGGCAGCACGAGGATCATTAGGGAGCAGGTTGGTCAGTTCATCGCGGAAGACAGAGGCGCAGCTCGGTTCGAGCACGACGATGGGAGTTCCAGCGGCTAATTGCGGCGCGAGAGTATCGAGTATTTTGAGGAGATACTCTTTGGCCGTATCCAACATGCCGAAGTCGTAGAGCGGGCGACCGCAGCAGAGATGTTGATTCGGCAAGCCTACGCGGAAGCCTGCATCGGTCAGGACGGCATGAGCCGCTCGCATCGTCGAGGGATGGAAGTAGTTATTGAAGGTGTCAGCCCAGAGAAAGACGTCTTTCCCGGTTGGGGTATGGGCTTTTTTTCGTTCGCTTGTGAAGGATTTGGCGAAGCGTGGCATCGTTCGCTTGCCGTGGATGTGGAGGGTCGATTTGATCATGTTGCGGATCAGCGGCGCGTTATTGAAGGCGTTGACGAAGCCCGGAGCGATGGAGGCGAGACGTGCCCAACGGTCGATCCGCCCGAAGGCATAGTGAAAGAGCGGACGCGAGGCATGCTCATAGTGATGGGAGAGGAACTCGGCCTTGTACGTGGCCATGTCCACGCTGGTAGGGCACTCGCTCTTGCAGGCCTTGCAGGAAAGACAAAGGTCAAGCGATTCCCTTACCTGGTCATTCTTCCATTCGCCGGGGAGGACTTCTTTCTGCATCAGCTCCCATAGGAGATGAGCGCGGCCTCGAGTGGAATAGAGCTCTTCGCCAGTAGCCATGAAGCTGGGACACATGGTTCCGGCGTCCTGTTTGCGGCAGGCGCCAACGCCGACGCAGCGCAGCGTCGCTGCGGCAAAGGAGCCATCGTTTTCGGCGTAGGCGAAATGCGTCTTGGGCTGCCAGGGCTTGTAATCGGCGCCGAGGCGAAGGTCTTCGTGTGGCTGGTGCGGATCGATGAGATTGCTGGGGTTAAGCCGGTTATCGGGGTCCCAGATCTGCTTGAACTCACGAAAGGCCTGCAAGAGTTCCGGGCCGTACATCTTGGGGAGAAGCGCGGCGCGAGCCTGACCGTCGCCGTGTTCGCCGGAAAGCGAGCCGCCATGGGCGACGACGAGATCGGCAGCGCGGTCGATAAATTCTCGAAAGGCTAGGACGCCCGCTTCGCTTTCGAAGTCGAAGTTGAAGCGCATGTGGACACAGCCCTGACCGAAGTGGCCATACATGGGGCTGGTGTAGTTGAACTCGCGCATCAGCGCGTCGATGGCACGGAGATAAGAGCCCTCCTGCGCGGGATCGACGGCAGCATCTTCCCAGCCCTCCCAGCGCATGGGCTGATTGGGGACGACTGCGGTAGCACCGAGGCCGGACTCGCGAATGACCCAGACGCGGTGGGCCTCGTGTGCGTTGTAGATGCGGTAGGAGGGCTTGGCAGGAAGATCTTTTAATGACGCTGCAAAGGCTTCGGCCTGCTGGTCGGCTTCGGGTTGGCTGTCTGCACCGAACTCGACAAGAAGGAAACCTCGGCCTTCGGGGAGCAGCGAGAGGTCATCTTCGAGCTTGTGCTTTTTGCGGAGAGCATCAAGAAGGTGGCCGTCCATTCCTTCGAGGCCGATTGGCTTGTGGGTGAGAAGCTGAGGAACATGATCGGCGGCGATGAAGATATCTTCGAAGCCCACTCCGACGAGGGTGCGGTACTGCGGACTCTTCACGAGACGCAGCGTTGCTCCGAGAATGATGGCGCAGGTGCCTTCGCTGCCGACCAGTGCGCGGGCTACGTTGAAGCCGTTCTCGGGGAGAAGCTCGTCGAGGTTGAAGCCGGAGACGCGGCGGGGGATGCGCGGAAATTCTTTCCTAACAAGCGCGGCGTAAGAGTCCCGGAGACGCTTGAGCTCGGCGTAGATGCCGCCGATGCGGCCTCCGGAGGCGATGTGATGCTCGAGCTGGGCTTCAGTAGTCGCGCCTACGGTGAGCCGTGTTCCATCGTAGAGGAGAAGATCGAGCGATTCGATGTTGTCGACAGTCTTACCGCCCATCAGCGCATGGACACCGCAGGAGTTATTGCCGATCATGCCGCCGAGGGTACAACGGCTGTGCGTGGCAGGATCAGGAGCAAAGGTAAGTTCGAACTTCTCTGCCGCTTCGCGAACACGGTCGAGGACGATGCCAGGCTGGACATGAACCGTGCGAGCGACAGGATCAACTGCGCCCATCTTATTCATGTACTTGGAGAAGTCGAGGACGACGGCGGCGTTGCAGCACTGGCCAGCGAGCGAAGTGCCACCACCGCGAGAGAGGATAGGAGCATTGAAGCTGCGGCAGATGGTTACCGTATTGACAACGTCGAGCTCGTCGTGAGGGATGACGAGGCCGATCGGAATGTGACGATAGTTGGAGGAATCAGTGGAGTAAGCGGCTTTGGAAGCTGCGTCGAAGCGAACCTCGCCACGAATCTTGGCGCGAAGCTGTTTTTCAAGCTCGGAGGCACCGGGAAATTGATCGTGAGCACGTACGTGCGAACTAGGAAGAAGGACAAAGGGTGACAGTGTTGACATGAACGCGCTGTTCTCCAAATAGTACGGCTATTTTATGACGAGCGAACGCCTGATGATCTGGCGTTCTCAGGTCATTCCGAAAACTTATGCGCGCTGGCGGGACGCTTATGTTCTTACGCTGAAGTCTTCGCGCAAGAGTGAAGTGTGAGTAGTGGCGAGCTTTAAGATCAGTTCGCCAAAGAGCGTGTTGGCCCAGGCGAACCAGGCACGCGTGAAATCCTTTGGATTGTCCTGCTGAAATGACTCGTGCATAAAGTAAGTGCCGCCGGTCGTATTGCGCAGAGTGTAGAGACACCGGCGAATCTCTGCTTCGTTGTTTGAGGTAAAAGCACGGATGAGGATGGACATCGGCCAGATGTAACCCAGTCCGATATGCGGACCGCCGATGCCCTCTGCCGCTTTGCCCTGGAAGAAGTAAGGATTGTCTTTGCTGAGGGCGAAGCCGCGGGTGCGTTGATAGAGCGGGTCGGAGATAGAGCAGGCACCAAGAAAAGGAAGACTAAGGAGGCCGGGGGCATTGGCGTCGTCCATACAGACGTGGTTGCCGTACCCATCGATCTCGTAGGCATAGATCTTTCCGTGCGTTGGGTGCTCGACAATGCCGTAACGCGCGACTGCCTCTGCTACCTCTGTGGCAAGAGCATTGCAGTCAGAGGCGAGTTTCTGATCGGATGCTGCTCCGGTAGCGAGTTCTGCCAACTTCTTCAATGATGCGACCGCGAAAAGATTGGCCGGGATGAAAAAAGGATAGATGCAGGCATCGTCAGACGGGCGGAACATGGAACAGATGAGGCCGTTGGGACGGATGGGATTTCCGTAGCCGGAGAGCATGAGGGTGTCGGTAGGCGACGCGGCGGGGCGCTGGAAGTGATACGGGCCGTGGTTCGTCTTGCGCTGCTGCTCGCGGAAGGTACGAACGATAGCGTGTGCCGACTGCTTCCAGGTTTCGTCGAAGGGCGCGGCATTTCCTGTGGCTTTCCAATAAGCATGGGCAAGTTGGATGGGATAGCAGAGGGAGTCGATCTCCCATTTACGCTCGCCTACGCCGGGGTGCATGTCGGTGTCGTCGTGGAGCGACCAGGAGAGCGGCGGACTGGAGGGTGTAGGTACGAAGGCATTTGCGTATGGGTCGATGAGGATAAGCCTTGCCTGGCGACGGATGACGCCTTCGAGCAGGTGCGAGAGATCGGGGTCTTCTTTGGCGAAGGGAAGATAGGGCATCACCTGCGCTGAAGAGTCACGCAACCACATGGCATCAATGTCACCGGTGACGACAAAGGTATCTGGCTTTCCGTCAACGGTGGAAGGAAAAACGGTCGTGTCGAGTGTGTTGGGAAAACAGTTCTCAAAGATAGCGGCTAGCTGCGGATCTGCGATCTGCTTCTTTGTGCGGACAATGGCCGCTTCGATGGCGTGGCTTACAAATTTCCGCTTTGAAGCAGCGGGCCGCCGATCGTACGCGCTGCCGGTTGACGCAGCTAAGAGCGGCGAAGAGGTGAATGCAGCAGCACACAACAATCCTGAACCTTGCAGTATCTGGCGACGGGTAAAGAGGCCGGTGTGCTGCTGGTCGTCTGATGCTTGATTAGGCAAAAAAGAATCTTTCATGCTTCTGTTCATTCCTCCGCTAATGGTCGACTAACGCTAAGTATAGACAGGTGTGTAATGTAACCGATTTCATGTATTTCCTATATGATGGAAGCCGCGGATCATCATCCCATTTCAATTGCATTTGAAAGGTTTCGCTATGAAGCTCAAATTTGCCCTCGTACTAAGTCTCGCGATGCTGGAGACAGTCGCCGTATTGGGTCAGGGGCGCCCTCGTTGGACCGAAAAACAAGCGAACGATTGGTATGCAAAGCAGCCTTGGCTTGTGGGAGCAAATTTTATCCCCTCTGATGCCATTAACGAACTCGAGATGTTTCAGGCAGCCACATTCAATCCTGCACTGAACGATAAAGAGCTGGGGCTCGGTGAATCGATCGGGATGAATACGATGCGAGTGTTTCTGCAAGACCAGCTATGGCAGCAGGATCCCGAGGGTTTCAAAAAACGGCTTGATATCTTTTTGAGCATCGCAGCGAAACACCATATCCGGCCGTTGCTGGTGTTATTTGACTCGTGCTGGGAGACCGATCCGCATCTTGGCCCACAGCATCCTCCTATTCCGGGTATTCACAACTCAGGTTGGGTGCAAAGCCCGGGAAAGCGTGAGTTGCTCGACCGCTCTTATGAACCGAAGCTGAAGGCGTACGTTCAAGGCGTCGTGGGTGCCTTCGCTAACGATGACCGCATTCTCGGCTGGGACGTGTGGAACGAACCGGACAATCAAGGTGGAGATGTCGAAGCAGATGTTCCAGCAAAGGTAAAGCGTGTTGATGAACTGCTTCCGAAGGCATTTGCATGGGCCCGCGAAGAAAATCCTTCGCAGCCGCTTACGAGTGGCGTGTGGACTGGCAACTGGTCCGATCCGGCGAAAGAGAGTGCCACAACGAAGATTCAGCTCGCTGAGTCCGACGTTCTCTCGTTCCATAACTATGGCTGGCCGGAAGAGTTCGAGGCGCGCATCAAGGAGTTGCAGCCGAGGCATCGGCCGATTCTCTGCACCGAGTATATGGCGCGCGGCGCCGGCAGCACGTTTGACGGCTCCCTGCCGATCGCGAAGAAGTACAACGTCGCCGCGATCAACTGGGGACTCGTTGCAGGCAAGACACAGACCTATCTACCGTGGGATTCATGGAAACGGCCTTACGTGCTGATACAGCCTACTGTTTGGTTCCACGAGGTGTTTCGTCAGGACGACACTCCTTATCGGCAGCATGAGGTCGATCTGATTCGCCAGCTTACAGGAAGAGGTACGCCTGCCAAATAGCTTGAGGTGGAACCCAGGTGAGAATGTGCCTTTGCGGAAAGCATCGCCGATCGGGTTTAGTTGGTATTCACCACTGAACCCGATGATCTACCCACTCCATCGAAGAACCTGCATCCGTGGCTAAATGGTGATGGATTTCTCTTTGTCTTTAATTCTTGTTTCCAACTGGCTCGTCGATCTTCACAGTTCTATCGCCCTGGACATTCTCAAGCTTCTGAATGATGCCGCTGGGCCAATGAATTTCGACCTCCTTTGCTACGGCGTCTGAACCAAGCCCAAAATGAGCGCGCTTGTCGTTCGAAGAAAGGTAACTTCCTGCGGTCGTTACCGTTACATATTGTGCGCCCTTGGTTGTGGTGACTTTAATCTCTGCGCCAATGCCATCGCGATTGCTGCGATGTCCCACAAGATAGATTGAAAGCCAGTGATTCCGGGTTACGGTTTCGTTGTGCAGAATGTGCGCCGCACCTCCGTTGGTCGTAACTACCGCATCGACTCGACCATCGTTATCCAGGTCGCCAACAGCCATGCCTCGTCCCACCCAAGGCTGCTGAAATACGCTTCCTGATTCGCTGGAGACATCGACAAATTTTTTCCCAGTATTTCGTACCAACAACATCGGCTCTTTGTAATGCAGTTGCGGATAACTCAATTGCACAGTATCCAGATCGTGTCCCTGTGCAATCAGCAGATCCTTCCAACCGTCGTTGTCGTAATCAAGAAAGTGGACCCCCCAACCGGAGTGCAAAAGAGTTATTCCGGCTATACCGGAGACATAGCTGTCATAGCTAAAACTGCCGTCGCCGTTGTTGCGATAGAGCGCGTACTTCTGGTTCGCCAAGTCGGTAACAACCAGATCAGGCAGGCCATCGTTGTTGTAATCCTGAAAATCGATTCCCATCCCAGCGTAGGTGCGACCATCGCCATCAACAGCGGTCTCTGCTGTTAGACCAGTCTCCTCAAAGGTGCCGTCACCCTTATTCTGATAGAGAAATTCCAGCATGGAATCGTTTGCGACGGCGACATCAATCTTGCCGTCTCTATTGAAGTCCGCTATAGCAATACCTAGCCCTTTTCCCGGAGCACCCATGCCGATCTTCTGTGCAACTTCGGTGAAATGCCCGTTGCCGTCGTTGTGATAGACCAAAGGTGAAATCGCGGGAAACGTGTCAGGATGGCAATAAGAACGGGCTCCTTCGCGGTGCTCTCCACACCAGATATCGTTGAAGTCCCATTTCATGTAGCGCAATACAACCAAATCGAGCAGACCATCGTTGTCCAGATCGACCCAAGCCGCGCTTGTCGACCATCCGCTTCCACCTGTACCAGACTGCACGGTTACATCTGTAAATTTCCCGTTTCCGTTGTTGTGATACAGATGATTTCCACCATATCCGGTTACGTAAAGATCCTCATAGCCGTCATTGTCATAATCGCCGACAGCGACGCCCATATCGTAGCCCACGCCTTGCAGGCCCGCACGCTCTGTAACATCCTCAAAGGTTCCATCTTTCTTCTGATGATAGAGCCGGTTCCAGTCCTTTTCGCTCTTCTTCTGCGGAATGGTTCCCAGCGGCGTAGGATCGGAGAGGGGAGCACCATTGGCAAAGAAAATATCAAGCAGGCCATCATTGTCGTAATCGAAAACAGCGACGCCCGAGCCCATCGTCTCTATCAGATACTTCTTCGAAGTATGCGATGCCACACCCGTAAACTTAATATGGCTGGCCTCCGTGGTATCGACAAAATTTCCTGGGACGATAGGTGCCTCTGCAGAGACCGGTCCCAAACTTGCCGGGCGCGTTGTTTGTGACAATGAATCTACTGAAGTCGCGGCAATGAGCAAGCTAAACGCGCAGATCCACCACAAATTAACTGCATTGCTTCTCACTGCGTCGCTCCCGCCTTCCTCTTAATCCAGATGCTCATGCTCTCATTGTGCCTATGCGCTTCCAGCAATTAATGTAGGACCGCGCTCAATCTATCTGGCAATAAAGATACATGTTTCCGTCATAAACTCGCCAAACCCTCTTTTGAGCCAGCATAGCGTCGAAGCGAAAGACATGGATCAACATAGGGTAAGGACACAAAGAGCTGCACCGGCCAGGAGGGCGTTTTGCTGCGACTGGGCTGTGCGCCGGTTCAAGCAATCATTTTCCCGGTAATACTAATCTTGTCCACTCTTTCTTTGCGCCGGCAGCCCATCACGTACTAAACTTTATAGAGGAAGAGTGGCCGAGTGGTTGATGGCTCCAGTCTTGAAAACTGGCGTACCTGAAAGGGTATCGGGGGTTCGAATCCCTCCTCTTCCGCCAGTTGCCTCTTTTTTTCACCTCCCAATTCAATATTCTTCCTACCCCAGAGAACTAAACGGATGTAGAAACAGTAGACAAAGATTGGGCTCAGCTGCTATCACAAAACTCGTGATGAGCTTTTGGCTGATCGGAGGGTAGCGTGTGTAATCGCGGCTACCAAAATAGTAATGCCAGCACATGCGATCTCTGCTTCCTAAAGCTAGTGTGCTTATGGAGGTTAGGAAATAAGCGATTTTTCCTAACCTCCATAAGAATCCGTGAAACTGCGGTAACGCAGCTTACGGATGCAGCGAGAAAGCTGCACGGCGGTTCTGCTGCCAGCAACTTTAATTCTCAGCGGTACATACCTGGGCTTCTTTTCCATAACTAATAATCTGGAGCCTATCTGCGGCTACGCCATCCGCAATAAGTGCTTTGCGAGCAGCATCTGCGCGCTTTTCACCGAGCGCCAGGTTATATTCGGCAGAACCGCGTTCATCAGAATATCCTCCAATCATTACATTGATCTCCGGATGCTCTTTCAAATACTGAGCTGCGTGATCAATCGCTACCTGAGCATCAGATCTGATCTGGTAACTGTCATAGTCGAACAGCGCATCCTGTACGTTTTCGTGAAAGACCTTCTCATTTTCCGCATTGTCCGCCTGACTTAGTGCTGCCGACGTCTGCGTCGACTCAACATGCTGATGGACACGAAATGCGGCCTCGCACTCTGCGGTGGTCGAAGGGCTTGAAACCAGGGAGGCATGACCCGTCACGCGATAATCACCGGGCGACATGCCGGTTGTGTTGATCGTCACGCGCCGACCTGAGCCTTCGATTGTTCCTCCGTTGGAAGACCATGAATAGTTAACGTCTAATCTGTCAGGTTCAGTCATGGTATTGCCAATGATTTCAAGGGTCTGACCTTGATCGATATTGGCCACGTTTGTGGTGCAGGTGAAGGAAAGCTCATTTTGCTGCTGCGCCAAAAGAGGAGCTGGCGGAGCCTCGTGGCTGCCACCAAATTTAATGACAATTCCTGCACCAATCATGAGGTGATTCTGAGCATCGTTTGTCCCGTTGGGTAAAGCAGTCCTGAGATATTGCATCTCGAGCGCTCGAATGGCGAAGCGACGATTAATATTTAGATCAAGGCCGCCACCAGTGGATAGCGCCCAGCTTGATGCGCTTGAAGTGCTCGATGTATTTGTAGGAAAGTAGGAATCGCTTCCATGCGCTCCTCCAAAGAGCACCTGACCGTATGGAACCAGCCGATGACCGGTATACGATATTTTGGAACCGGCCATAAAGGTAAGTAGAGTGAGGTTCTGGCCAAGCATGCTGATATTGTTCGCGTGACCACCGGTAAACTCTCCAGCGATGCTAAGCCAGTCCTTTAGATGGAAGTCCACAGAAGCGTATCCGCCATTCATATCAAAACAATCGCAGCCGCCCGGAGGCGCATTGGCTCTAATGTTGCTATAGCCCAGCGAAAGATCAAAGCGTGGAACAGTCGAGGTAGAATTCGCTGGCCTCTGCTGTGCGATCGCAGCAGAGGTTCCAGCCATTACGAAAATCAGAGCTACATTCATTAGACGCATCATTCATATCCCCTTCCAGGCTGAGCGCCCGGTGTTAGCCGATCAGACAGCCTAGTAGAGCAGCACAATGGATGGCGAAGTCGTCACCGGATTCGTATCGAGCAAAACGAAGTTACCGGGAGCGATCTCGTAGATAACGGAGGTGCCCATCGTAAAGCGACCTGCCGTCGCGTCGGTCAGAGTGTAGTTAGATGTGCTTGTTACCCCCAGTTGAAGAAGATTGACAGTGCCAAGACCTACGTTCAGATCAAGCGTAGATGTTGCCTGTCCAGCTCCGTTCGCTACAATTACGCCAGAGCTATTAATGCTTGCCAAAGAACTAGCCGGAGCAGTTCCATAGACAAACGTTCCATCGAAGCTCGCAATGCTGAAGGGAGCTCCAATCTGAGGATCGAAGTTGCCCAGTCCGGCGTAGCCCGTCTCCAGGAAATATCCTTGGTTGGGACCAACGAGATAAAACACTCGAGGCGCAGGTGGGTTGTCCAGACCAAGCAGGCCTAACAGGGTAGCGATTGCACCTGAAGGGGCAGGATAATTGAATACGCCCCTACCGTTGCTACCAACCGTGCAACTGGAGTTACCTGTTGATTGATAGGTACCCAGGAGCGCCTGGACCACATTGGTTGGCAATAAACCGCCGAGCCCCGTAATCTGATTGACCAGCCCGGTTACACCAGCGACATCGACATTTGTCGTATCGCAGGTTCCCGCATTCGCTGTGGCACGGAAGATCGTCGAGGTCGAAAAGTTCAGTACATCCTGGAGCGTGGTGCCAAGTAGTCCAGGATTCGACTGTGCATTCTCATACCCAATGATTGGCCCACTCATCGAAACATTGCTAAAGGTGCTCTGGGTCTGTAGCTGCGCGGACCCAGCAAACAAAATATAAGCTGAGTGTTTATCCGTCGATAAGACGAAGGCATGATTAGCACTCACCATATAAACCGCATAGTCCTGCGGATAGACACCAGCTAGCATACCTGCCGTGTTCATTGTCAATTGCAGACGACCATTTCCATCCGCAACTCCATAGCTTCCAGACAGAGCTTCGTTCGCGAAGTTTGCCGTAGCGATATTCGCGTCGCTCGTTCCTCCACTGATAGCTCCAGCTCCGTTTGTCGTGAACTGGCCTACAGCGGCTGTCGGTCCTGCAATAATGCCAACCGTGCATGTCGGTAGACAAGGCGTATCGCCCTGAAGACCAAATGCATAGCTACCATTTAACCCAGCCGCAAAATCTGTCGGCTGTTGAGCAAGCAGCGTTCCCGAACCTTTCGTTCCCTGTAGTGAGTTATTGTCGAACTCAATCAAATCTCCTTTGACAGAAATGGTTGAGGGAGCAACAGGAGCCTTAAGAGCGATAGCATACGTGGAAGTATTACCCGTTGTGCCGTCGGCGTTCAAGGTAGTTATCGTCAATGATCCGCGATTATTGGTTCCTATCGTATAGGTTCCAATGAATGTATCCGTGCCAACCATACTCCCAGTGGGATTGGAAGTCTGATGGTTGGAGTCCAATTCTCCATTGCTGAGAACACCGGCTCCATCGGCGGTAAAGCTTCCGACAGTCGCAGTCTGATAGGCGAGGACACCGGCGAGCACGTCGTCGTATCCCTGGAAGAGATAGGCATACGGACCATTCAGCTCAGAGTCATTTGGTGTTGTGGGATAGACCACAAGGAGGACATAAGCATTGGTTGCAGTCTGCGGTGTGGATTCGCTGTCTTTAACAGATA
Organism: Edaphobacter dinghuensis; assembly: GCF_014640335.1. NCBI lineage: Bacteria > Pseudomonadati > Acidobacteriota > Terriglobia > Terriglobales > Acidobacteriaceae > Edaphobacter > Edaphobacter dinghuensis. The sequence continues at coordinate 97,222 of NZ_BMGT01000001.1, forward strand.
TCGTAAAGCTGCTGGCTCCGACAGCAGTCGGCGTTCCGGTGATGTCACCCGAGGGCGAAAGGCTAAGCCCTGCGGGCAAGCCGCCAGTGGTAACAGTGTAGGTATATGGAGCCACTCCTCCAATGGCGTGGAGTGTCTGCGTGTAAGGTTGTCCCAAAGTTGCATTTGGAAGTGAGCCCGTAAGACTGAGAGTTCCAATTGGCAAGACCTTGAGAGTCACCGGTCCCGTAGTGGTATTGACTGGGCTACTCGAATCGGTTGCCTTCACCGTTAGGTTGGCTGTCCCCGCCGTTGTTGGGGTTCCGCTGATAGTACAGCCCGAGATCGATAATCCTGCAGGCAACGTTCCTGCTGTAACCGTGCAGGAGTATGGACCTGTTCCACCGCTGACACCGATGGTTCCAGTGTATGGCGTTCCAACAGTAGCATCAGGCGGTGAGGTGAGGGTCAGGGTGGCGCCAGCCGCTACAACAGTGAGACTGACCGGCCCAGTTGTGGTTGCCGCAGGACTACTCGAATCGGTTGCCTTCACCGTCAGGTCGGCTGTCCCCGCTATCGTTGGAGTTCCGCTGATAACGCAACCCGAGATCGACAGGCCAGCAGGTAACGTTCCTGCTGTAACCGTGCAAGAGTATGGACCTGTTCCACCGCTGACACCGATGGTTCCGGTGTATGGCGTTCCAACGGTAGCATCAGGCGGTGAGGTGAGGGTCAGAGTGACAGCAGCCGGCAAGACTGTAAGGCTAACTGGGCCGGTTGTTGTCTCCACTGGATTGCTGGAGTCAGTTGCCTTGACGGTAAGGTGAGCTGTGCCAGCCACTGTCGGCGTACCACTGACTACACAACCGGTGAGGGTTAATCCCGCAGGCAAGGTCCCAGATGTAATTGCACAGGCATAGGGAGACGTACCGCCAGAGACACCGATCGTACTGGTATAGGGTGTTCCAACCGTCGCGTTCGGCAGCGAAGAAAGGGTGAGCGTCAAAGCTGCGGGAGATACCGTAAGTGTAACTGGCCCCGTGACACTCTGCGTAGGGTTGCTGGAGTCCGTCACCTTGACGGTGATCGTCGATGTCCCTGCTGTAGTGGGTGTTCCACTCACTACACATCCGTTCAGAGTCAATCCGGCAGGAAGGCTTCCAGCCGTAATAGCGCAGCTATATGGTGCTGTACCGCCAGTAGCTCCAATTGTGCCCGTATAGGGAACGCCTACGGTTGCACCAGGCAGAGTTGTCAAAGTTAATGTGAGAGGAGACGTAGCCGCATTGATCGTAATGCTAAAGGAGGCACTTGCCTGAGTGCCAAGAGCATCTTTCACCTGGGCGGTGAAGGTCGATGTTTCTTGCGTGGTGGGTGTTCCTGAGATCGTGCCCGTAGAAGGAGAGATCGTAAGACCTGCCGGGAGCGCGCCAGACAGAATGTTCCAAGTATAGGGAGTCGCTCCACCCGTTGCCTGCAGCGAGGTCGAATACGGCGTGCCAACTGTTCCAGTCGGCGGGTTTCCTCCGATAACAGTAAGCGGACCAGACTGCCCACCGCCTTGCCCGGTTCCAATCACAATTATCTCTGAGGCGGATACTGTGTTTGGGACATCGCTCGCATCTGTAACTTTGACAGTAAAGCTCGAAGTTCCCACAGTCGTAGGAGTCCCAGAGATAACTCCTGTCGTGGTGTCGAAGCTAAGACCTGCTGGAAGGGAGCCACTTCCAAAGCTCAATTTCAATGGAGCTGTTCCACCCGATGCGGTTAGTGTGGCAGTATAAGCATCTCCCACTGATCCAATAGGAAGAGTTCCGGAGATCGTAGGTGCCGGATTCACTGTAATGCTAACAGTGCTCTGATTCTTCGTTCCGGCAACCGCTGCAGTCAACGTCAGCTTCATCTGCGATGCGATACCGGTAGGTGCCGTATAAGTAATTCCAGCTCCTGTCGTACTGGAGAGTACACCGCACGTACTAGCGCTACACGAACTTCCTGCAAGAGACCAGGAGACTGTTGGGTTCCCCGAGAGTTTAGAGTCCACGATGAAAGCCTGACCAGCATCCAGAGTCACAGAAGAGGCCGATAGACTCACGATTCCACCACCTGCATATCCGCTGGAGCCACATCCGGTCAGAGTCACAAGGCACATTGCCAAAAGCACGATCGCACTTCCCATATGGATGAAATATTTCAGGGCCGAGAAGCGAAGCTGACTGGAATCCGTATTGGAGTGTTTCAGATGCTCTACATTCGAAGAGTGTGATGTGCCTACCATGAGAACTCCTTGTGGTCTATGCGAAGAGATAAACTTGTCGGATCGATAACCTCGATCCCACGAAGCGGCTGATCTGTGTTTTTGAGAAGTGAGAGAGGAATATCGAAGGCTGGACTTTCAGCAAGCAGGGTATTCAACAAAGCGAAAGGATGCGCTATCAAGTACCTGTTCGAGAACTTATGACGAGCCACCTGGCAGCACTTTGGCAAGCGAGACACTGTTTTCTCCAACGTCAAGTCAAAACCCAAAATACAGGTGCCAAAAGTAACCAACCTTTGGCCTTATCTTTATAGCGTTGGGAATAGAGATTGGAATCGAAGCGAAAGAGATAAAGTCGCTATTCGATATCGCAGGCGATATCACCAGAGTTTTACCGGAATATCTTATTAGAAAATATGGGGTTGTTAGCTGGGTGATTATGGTTTTAAACGTCAATGAAGTCTAAAATTTCCAACGCGTGGACAAGTGAGGATCTTCGGCGGGAAAGCACCAAAGTAATCAAAAACCTAAGTAACAAAATCCGTTTTGAAATTTGCTACGTAAACAACATGCAGTTATAGGGAGTACAAATGGGCCTCGAATATAAGCGGAAGCAGAGCTTTCCACTCCGTTTATCTCCTTCGATGCGTGAGCAAGCCAATTGCTTAGCACACGCAGAGGGAATATCGCTGAACTATTTCATTAGCCTTGCAATCGCTGAAAAAATCAGCAGGATGGAACAGGCATCTCTCGCAGCCGAACAAACGCGATTAAAAGGCGCACGCTTTCCTCGATCTCCACTCCAATTAGGAAAGCCTGCCTGACTCGCTTACTCGTATTTACTGACTCAGCATTTCTAATTCGATATCGCCGCTTCGTATGCTCTTAAACTGCGAGGCGGCGTTTACATTCTCTCCAAGCGCCCCATTAAAATATTCAAGTAAGAATTTAGCTAGGGATGGCCTCGCTATAGCTTACGTCCATAGCCATTTCGCTCCTTATCTTCTTAGTGAAGATCGCGGCCTGCAGTCAGTACACCTTTAGTTGTGCCCGGAGACGAATGTCGTCTGATGATGCTCCTATCATCACTTCGAATGTCCCTGGAGCAACAGTAAATTTATGGGTGGTTACATCATAATAAGAGAGCTGTGAGACCTCTAGAGAGAGCGTGATGTGCTTTGTCTCACCGGGAGCAAGTTGCACGCGTTCAAAACCTCGTAGGCTTTTGATAGGTTGTACGACATTCGATTTCAATTGATGAACATACATCTGCGCAACCTCTGCCCCTTCTCTTCCCCCTGTGTTCTGCACGTCGAATGAGACTTCAACGTGGCCTACAGTACTAGTAGTAGCTCGTGTCAGCTTCAGATCGCTAAATTTGAATTGCGTATAACTGAGGCCATGCCCGAAGGCATATAACGGTATCCCTTTGAAATAGAGATAGGTGAAGCCTTTGGAAACATCATATTCGTTTTGCGGCGGAACTCCGTCCAGGCTGGCATAGATGGTATAGGGTAAATGTCCACCTGGATTGTAGTCTCCCAACAATACCTGCGCGATTGCCGTACCACCTGACTCCCCCGGATACCAGGCATCGAGGATGGCTGGCAGATGATCGTTCGCCCAGGTGACAGCTAATGGTCCAGCATTCATCAATACAAGAACTGTCTTTGGATTGGCGGCATAGACGGCCTCCATCAGTTGCTTTTGCGCGCCCGGCAGATTTAGATCACGCCGATCTCTGCCTTCAGCCTCAATACTAAGATTCGTGCCGAGAAAGAGAATTGCAACATCCGACTTGCGCGCCAGATTAGCCGCGCGTGTGATGGCGGCCGGATCGGCAGGCTCAACAAAACCCGTTCCCTGTTCGTACTCAACATCAACTCCCGCGCCCAGAGCATCTTTCAATCCCTGAAAAGGGCTAATTTTTCGTGCAGGTTTTCCGTAATAATTTCCAGTCTCATAGTTAATGTCGCCAGCCGGGCCAATCACTGCTACGCGTTTCAGATTTTCTTTTTTAATAGGCAGAAAGTTGTGATGGTTTGTAAGCAGCGTCATTGACTCAAGTGCAGTCTGTAGCGAGAGCTGCAGATGTTCGTTGGAACGAATGACACTAGCTGGAATCTTCGTGTAAGGATTCTCTGTAGGAGGATCAAAAGCACCCAAGCGAAAACCCACCGTGAGTACGCGCGCCAATGCACGATTCACATCTGCAATTGGCAGACGTCCACTTTTTACAGCCAGAGGGATATTGGTCTCGAATTGCGCATCGTCTGAATCACAACCGGCCTGAATGGCACGCGCAGTAGCCTCAACAGGATCTTCAGTGATGTGATGTCCTGTAACCAGCAAATTAACACCGCCGAGATCATCCGTTACAAATCCATCAAAGTGCCACTTCCCTCGCAGGATGTCGGTCAGCAGATAGTGATTAACAGCATCCGGCGTACCATTGATCGCATTATAGGAAGCCATTACAGACTGTGCGTGACCTTCTGTAATGACAACCTTCCATTGTGGCAACCAGTACTCTATCAAATTACGCTCGTCAACTGCAGCCGACAGATGCTGACGATTAGTTTCAACGTTATATACCGCGAAGTGTTTTACCGTTGCAGCAACTTTCAAATAGTGAGGATCGTTGCCCTGCAGCCCTTTGACATATGCCACTCCCATACGTCCGGTCAGATAAGGATCTTCACTGAATACTTCCTGAATGCGTCCCCATCGCGGATCGCGGCTGAGATTAATGACTGGAGAGCGAAATACCAAACCGTGCTTTGAACGAGGCCCATCTGCATTGATGTTATAAAGCGCTCGTGCCTCATCGGACATCGCTCCTGTAATGCTCTGAATCAGCGACGGATCCCAAGTAGCTCCCATTGCAATGGGGGCTGGAAACAGAGTTGTCGGCTGCTTCGACCACACACCGTGTAGCGTCTGGTTCCAACCGCCCCATGCTTTTACGTTGAGGCGAGGTATTCCAGTATTTAGATGATTTAGCTGTTCAGCCTTTTCCTCGAGAGTCATCCTTGAGATGAGATCATTCACTCTTATCTGAATCGGCTTCGAGGGATCAAGGTACGCCGGTACAGATGTAGTCTGTGCAGAGGCGCTACAAAAAATAAACAAGACACTGCAGAAGACCGCAACGAGCTTCATCGTTCGACTCTCCCGAATGAGTATTTAGCAAATCTGTTTCTCAATTTGAATGGGTGTTATTTTGTCGCGAAGTAGTTCTATCACCGAAGACATGTCTTTATCAGCAAATCCTTTTGCCGCGGCCATCTCAAAGAGGCAGCGCGCTGCTTTAGCTGTTTTGAGGCTCACATGGTTTTGAGCCGCTTCTACTTCTGCATATCGAAGGTCTTTTTCCATTAGCTTGAGAGAAAAATTCACAGAGTAATCGCGCTCCGTCATCCGTGCTGAAACTGCACTGAACAGCGGGCTTCCCGGCGCTCCTGCTTTGAGTATTGCAAGCGCCTTCTCTACGTTCAGCCCACTTCTCTCAATCCACGTTAGCCCCTCCGCTAGCGATGCGACCTGTACGCCACAGAGAAAATTGTTGATTAATTTCATCTTGGCTCCACTTCCAATCGGCCCAAGATGAATGATCTCTTTACTCATCGCCTTCAATATCGGCATTGCACCTTTCAGAGTTGCGTCATCGCCGCCAACGAGAAAGGAAAGTTGGCCAAGCTTTGCCTGTACCCGGCTTCCCGTTACAGGAGCATCCAGCAGCTTCGCGCCTTTCCGTGAGGCAAGACTAGCAAGCTCCGCTATCCATGCCGGACTAACAGTACTCGATTCAACCAGGATCGTCTCTTTTTTGGTAGTCGTAAGTGCTCCATTGCTCCCCATCCATACATCGCGAGAGGCTGCGTCATCGGCAAGCATGCTGATGACAACTGCGGCATCTCGAGCAGCCTCCGATGGAGTGGATACGAAACGCGCGCCATCACCGATCAACGCCTGAGCCTTTTCCGGCGTTCGGTTATAGACTGTCAGCGAGAATCCCGCCTTCAACAGATTTTCCGCCATGCCTGTTCCCATCGTGCCCAAGCCAAGTAACGCTACATCCTTACTCATAGAACCTTCTCCTTTGCTCCTACCTAAACGAGCGGATACACCGTCACCAACTTCTTATCTGCTCTCTCTACCCGAATAGGATTGCGCAGAGCTCTTCCGAAGCCTTCATAGCGAACCGCCATCCAGTCTCCATCTTCGAGCACAATGTCGTCACCGAAACTAAGTGAATGGGCTCCAAAGAAGTGCACGTGCACATCTCCCGGCTGGCGATGTGCTTCAAATTTAAAGTGATGATGTTCCATATTGGCCAAGCTGTGGCACATATTCTCTTCACCTGTAGCGATTGTCTTCGCCCAGATTATTTTTGCTTCGCGCTCAATGTGAACCTCTCCAGCAATCGATTGAAAGTCACCACCGACTATTAGCTCCGGCCCCAAACTGCAGTTTCGAAGCTTCGATCCTGCCAGATTCAGATAGTTGCGCTTTTCAAAACGATGATCGGAAAACTCGTTGCCTGTCGTAAATCCGACACGATAAGGCTGGCCGTCTTCTCCAATGATGTAGACGCCTGCCAATTCTGCCTCCTCACCTCCATCCTCTGCATAGGTGGGTATTGTAAGAGGAGCAAAAGGCGCTTTCAATATTGAACCGTCCCCTTTATAGAACCACTCTGGCGCAACTCCTATCTCGCCATTAGAGGGCCGTCCTCCCTCCACTCCCCACTGAAACATTCGCATGCTGTCCGTCATCACTTCAGAAACCTTCGAAGTACTGACGGCATGCATTGCCTGTCGCTCTTTTGCACTTCCCAGATGTGTCAGCCCGGTGCCAGAGATCATCAGACGAGAAGGCATGTCAGGAACATCGATCGGAGGCATTAGATGCCACTCTGATTTGCCAGCATAGATTAGGTCATACGGCAGCACCTCCCCATGTGCTAATGCAAATACCTTTTCGCTCAAATGACTGCCACCGGGGAGGTATTGCTGTACCAACTCATAAACACTGTGTATCCCTATTAAACAGCGCAGGTTCGGCTCTTCAACCAATGCCACTCGCCGAGAAGAACCATTTCTGATCTGAACAAGATGAATCATGATTTACCTGCCTTACTCAATTATCTTGAAGCGCTTCAGAGACTTCTCGTTGACAGTAAGCCCCAAGCCCGCAACGTTTTCGTCGAGATTAATGTAGCCATCAACCGGAGTGGGTTCGCCATCGAAGATGTACCAGAAAAGTTCGTTGCCGACTTCAACATCAACCTGAGGAAAGAACTCTGCCATTGGAGAGTTGAGGCTGGCCATCACAACGTGGTAGTTGTGCATCTGCCCTGCATGCGGAACCACTGGTATCTGAAACGACTCTGCGAGTGCAGAAATTTTACGAGCCTGACTGATACCGCCAACACGGTTTGTGTCGAACTGAATATAGTCCAGTGCATTTGCTTCCAGCAGGTCACGGAAGCCGAAGATCGTGAACTCATGCTCACCACCAGCAATGGGCACATGTCCATGGGACTTTAGTTCTTTGTACCCACGTGTATCATCAGGAATAACAGGCTCCTCCAGCCATCGAAGATGGAATGGTTCCAACAACGGCAACATGCGTTTGGCATAATCGAGCGTCCACCCCATATAAGCATCGGCCATTAAATCGATGCCATCGCCAACGACCTCACGTATCGTACGCAACAACTCGATGTTGCGCTGCATCCCTTCAGCGCCATCAACTGGTCCCCACCCGAAACGCAATTTCATTGCTTTGTATCCCTGGTCTTTGTACCGTTGTGCCTCAATGCGGAGTTCGTTCAGGGGCATACTATAAAGACGGCTGGCATAGACGGGAATTTTTTTCTTTGTGCGTCCCCCTAGTAATCGATAGACAGGCTGCTTCGCCGATTTGCCCATTAGGTCCCACAGGGCGATATCAACTGCGCTGATAGCTGTCATTCCGATTCCTTTTCGTCCGAAGGCCATCGTCCGACGATACATCTGCTGCCAGAGGTACTCTGCGTCCCAAGGGTCTGCCCCGATTAAAAGAGGTCTTAGATAATTGTCGATGCAGGATTTGGTGACAAGAGGCGACAGAGCGGCATTACCTAGTCCAACTAATCCCGCATCAGTAAATACTTCGACGAGCACCCACTCATGAAATGCAAAATTTTCCATGGAAGCTTCGCGAAACATCACCAGATCCATCGGGTTGGTACAAAAATGGGGAGGAAGTGGAGTGGTTTTGCCTTCCCATTGAACGACTCGTGTGCGTACTTCTGTAATCTTCATGGCTGACTCTCTATAGTCCTCGTCATTAGCTGTTTCTTGTTAGCAAATCTGGAGCACGAAGCGGCTGCACCTTGCCTTCCAAAAACAGGATGGCAAGAAATCCAATGATGTGAAAAGTTCCAACAATACAAAACAACATTCCATACCCAAAGCCATGGCCTAATAGGAAACCGGCGATCACGCTAAAGACAGCGCCGCCGATAGCGCCGCCAAAGCCAACGAGGCCAGACACAGTTCCAACTGCCGACAAAGGAAAGATATCCGCCGGCAATGTCATAATGAGTCCTGACCATGATTGCTGACAGAAAAACGCAATACTGAACAGTAGCAGAGCCCATCCCACAGGAACGTGCGGAACAAACATAACAACTGGCATAAAAAGTGCGCTGACGCCCAGAACAAACTTTCGTGAGAAGTCGAGAGACCTCCCCTTCGCCAGCAGTACGCTTGATAGCCAGCCCCCCAAAAAGCTTCCTACGCCTGAAGCAGCATACGGAATCCATGCATAGTAACTAACGTGCTTGATATCGAACCCACGCATGTCATACAGATATTTAGGTAGCCAGAAGAGATAGAAGTACCATGCGGAGTCGCTCATGAATTTGGCAAATACCAGTATCTTTACCTTACGCATTCCAACTATCTCTAGAAATGACATTTGCTGTGCAATCAATCTTGCATCGAGGGTAGCGATAGAAGCATCGTTACTCCCGTGATAGCTAGCCCACCACCATATGACCCAGGCCAAGCCAATCGCACCTGACACAAAGAAGACCATCCGCCATCCACTTGTAAGCAACACAATTCCGATCAAAGGCGGAGCCAACACCGATCCCACAGCCGTCCCAGCATTAATGATTCCCATGGCGGTAGAACGCTGATTCAAGGGAATCCACTCTGCAACTACCCTCGTTGCTGCAGGAAAAGCTCCCCCCTCTCCCATGCCCAATAGGCAGCGAGCACCTAACAAAACAGTAAAGTCCGTAGCCAATCCATGTAGCGCACATGCAACCGACCACCAAAGCATAATGAGCAGAAATCCGCGGCGTGTTCCCAGTAGATCGAGCATCCTTCCACCTGCCGCGTACAACAATGCGTAAGGAATTAGAAATGCAAACTGAAGCCACGAAAATTGCTGGTCACTGAGCGGTATTGTCCGCTGAATCGCAGAAATGGCAACCGGCAGCGTTTGCCGATCGAAGTAGCTGATGGCAATTGCCGCTGTGACCATCGCGACAAAGTACCATTGCACTTCTATGAGTCTGTGCTCCTTGACGCTCCCTACTGATATCGCCACATCATCACCATTTCAAATGCAGCAATGAAGTAGCCTGGCGAGGAAGCTCAGTAGCAATTGTCACCTTACCATCAGCCACATTCAGCCATTTCGGAGAACTCAGAAGCTCTAACTGACCAGCTTCTTTCAATCGGGCATATTGTGCTTGCGTCGGCTCCTGTGGCGATCCCATCGCCTTCCAGACATGGTAGGAATTGCTATGCGTCTCATCAATCCTATAGTGCTGCAATAGCACTCTTTTTATATTCGATGGAATCCCTGAGATCGTTACCTGCACTTGAGCACCGACAGCTGGGACATCATCATCATGGTAGTCCCAGATCATGACCGCAGCCTCGCGGTCGCCTTTGGTTGCTAAAGCGTCAACATCGTCGGCATTTCTCACTCCGGAGCTGAGAATGTCCTTCAAGGGTATCTGCCCGGTGCTGTTTGTACTGACTCGTTCACCCGACATCAACCCAGCCATACGGAAGACATTGAGAATCGGTTTGTCGATTCCATTTGTCGACAGCGTACGGAAGCCTTCAAAGTATTCCTTGCCTTCGAACTCAAATGCCCATGACAACATGGCAATCAGGTCGACTTTGTACTGATCCCGCAGATCAAATAACGATTTAATTGCAGTGGCTGTATATGCCGGATACAACGGTCCATTGCGATAAGCATTGGCTGGATTGACCTTCATCGAGCAAGCGGCACATCCTTCAGGATCGGCTTCACTGAGAATGATAGGAAGATGGGCATACTTCGGATAGCTCGCTACAATACTGAAACCCTTTGCTGCAGCGTTTAATTCATTTGCTAATCCCATCTGCACATGTCCATCAACAACTGTCGGACGGCCTTTGGGATGAAATGAAATAAAATCGAGCGGAATCGCCTTTCCGTCCGCTGCACTTTTATCGTTTAGACAATGTTTGAGAAAATTATTCAAAAATACTGATGCTTTTTCAGAAGCTGGTCCCGTGCTCGCCGGGCCACCTACGATAGCATTCGGCAGAGCCTTTCGGACGCCATCCACAGCATAGTCATATAACTTGTAGTACTCCTCGGGAGTGCCGTGCCAATAGGCGATATCAGGCTCATTCCAGACCTCGAAGTACCACGAACTTACCTCGCTCTTTCCATAGCGCTGAACAAGGTGCTCTGTATACCGCCGCACCAACTCTCCCCAAAGCGCATAATCTCGAGGTGGATTATTAGATGCGCCCGAGATAGTGCTTTTCGGATAGCGGACCTGGTATTCATCAACTCCCGGAATTTTCGTGGCAAGATCTTTCGGCATGAAGCCCAATTCAACTACTGGACGAACTCCTGCTCTTTGGAATTCGTCGAAGGTTTTATCTGTGATCGTAAAGTCATATACAGGCTTTCCGTTGGCGTCCACGGTAAATACATTGGAAGAGCTCCACTTCAACTCGGCAACTCCATTGCCTGAAGTCAACAGGTGATGCGCTCGAATGTATACAGGCTCCGGGCTGAGATCGTGCAACTCTCCCAACAACTGCTTACCGTACTTCATTGTTGTGTAATTCGACTCGTCATATCCGAACCAACGATAGATAGGTGTATAGGCTCCCACGGGCTTTGCAAGATTCACTTGAATCGATACCGGGTTTGTTGATGGTGCCTGCGCCGCAGCCTGAATAGCAGCAGCACAGAGCAAGGTCATTGCAAGTTTATGCATGGGTCGTTAGCCTCTTCGTCTAAAAGTTGTACTTCAACGCGAACTGGATATCACGCGAAGGAATGGAAGTGGAGGTAATGGTGCAGCAGGATGAAGCATCAATCGTCGAGCTTGGGGCATTAAAGCTGGTCGTATTTGGCAAGTTGAAGAACTCTGCACGGAACGAGAGAGTAGACTCCCCGGGCATCGCAAAGTCCTTGAAAATTGAGGCATCGTATTGGCGGAAAGCGTCGGATTGAAGCGTGTTGGCGAGAACCTGTCCATAGGTATATTGCGGAGCTACAACGTATTTTGTCTTGTCGAACCAACTCGTCAACGATCGATGAAATGTCGGCGATCCACCCGCAGGATTGAGATTCGGCCGCTGCGATCCGACACCGGTATTTGCTCGGTCCGATGAAACCACTGGCGTATATGGAGTCCCGCTCCGCAGAACGATGATTGTCTGCACCTGCCATCCACCTAACGTAGCGTCAATAAGTCGGTTGCTGTTCCCCATATACTTCCGTCCTCTCCCTATTGGCAGTTCGTACGTGCCACTGATCGCCAAATTCTGAGGAGTATTGAAGGGAGAATAAGTTCTCTCATATCCGAGATTGCCACCAACTGCAGACGATTGATTCGACTGCATGAACTTAGACCACGTATAGGAGATCAACCCTGTCAAACCGTTACCGGCACGATGTTCGATCTTCGTCTGCAATGATTGATATGTTGTTCCAAGATCCTGAGACTGGTAGGTAATGGTTCCCCATGGCTGGTATGGGCGTCGCGCCTGCACTCCGCCGGGGCCGGGGGATGGATCGTTGAAGTCATCTGTGCTCTGCAGATGAACCCCATGATTTCCTACATATGCAATGTCAAATACTGTCTTGGGAGTAAGTTGTTGCTGCACACCGAAGCTGTAGTGCTGGTTCGATCCTACCTTTAGATGGGTCAATGTCGGTAGAAGCGATGGATTAGCGGTTGCTGAACCAAGCTGCGAACCGAGGAAGAAGTTTGCAGTCGTACGCGTTGGGACTATATTCTGCGTCTGGTTGACTGTCTCCGATAGCAAGAATGGCAAGATATTACGATTCACGCGGCCTCCGGTACCTTCAGGCTCGTAGAAGATGCCGAAGCCTCCGCGAACAACTGTATTGTTTCCAAGTGGACGCCATGCAAATCCAATCCGCGGACCGAACTGGGTTCTGTCTGTGTACGTAATTGAATAAGGAAGTCCTGCCTGGCTGCTGGTCTGAATATATTGACCAAAAAATTGATACGCGGCAGGAGCAGCATATTGCGAAGATAGATCCACTTTATCGGTATGACTTTCAACGATGATCGGCTTGGCCTGCGATGCATCGAATGTACCTAGCTGCCCTTTATATCCATTCAGCCATGGGGAGTACTCGTATCGTAGGCCAACATTCACAGTTAAGCGATCATTTACTCGAATATCGTCCTGAGCAAAATACTGGTGATACCAGCGCTGTCCGCCAAAGTTAGCTCCTGGATAGGCTCGAGCCACAGAAGCAGGATATCCCAGCAGAAAGTCTGCAAACGCATCACCGCCGGTAGTATGAGACGGAGTTGCAGTAGGATTCTGTGTTTCGATTCCGGTGAAGTTGAAGATGCCGGCGTAGTTTGAGCTGTCATAACCAATCCACTGGTAATAGCGCACTAATACGCCAAACTTCAAAGAGTGCTTTCCCTTCAGGATCGTAAATGTGTCTGTAGGTTCAAAGACCGTGCGATCCTGAGACTTCGGACGCTGATCAAAGGCCGATCCCTGCAGAGCGCTATACCCGCTGAAGGAATAGTCCGGAAACGATCCTCCCGTTCCAGGCCGCAACAGCCCACTAAATCCTGCAATGCCGTTCAACCCATTGAAGTCAGGTCCCTGCAAAAACGCAGCAAGCCGCACATGGCTGGGAAGGTAGTGCACGCGAAAGTCCTGTACCTTATTGGCTCCAATATTTGTAATGAGGCCTACCGCGATGTCCTGACCATTTGAAGTCAGTGATGCAGTCTTCAGCAGCGGAGCGGCATTGGGATCCACCTCTCGATTATTGACGTACACCCAACGGCCGAAGAGGTGATTGGAGCTGCTAATTTGATGATCGATCCGTATGGTGAACTGGTCCCAATCAATTGCCTGAGATGGAACGGCTTCGAAGTTTGTCGCGCCAGTGTTTGCATGCGGAATGTAAGCCAACACAGCTGCTGCTTGGCTTGGAATTCGCGATGGACAGATTACATTGAGCACCCCATTGCAACTGATCTGCTGCCGCGTAATGGTTGTACCATTCGTTACCGTCGTCAACGGATCATAGATCGGCTTCAACCCCGGTGCGCTGAAGTCGCCATTTCGCTCTGCATCTGTCGGCACTGTGCTGTTAACAACTAAGCCCTGCCGAAGCCTCTGGGCTTCATAATCGAGGAAGAAGAATGTTTTATCCTTCCCGCTATACAGGTGTGGAATGGATAACGGACCGCCGATGGCACCTCCAAATTGATTACGCTTCAAGATAGCGCGCGTCGTTGAGAAGAAGTTGCGAGCATCCAACTTGTCATTACGGATAAATTCGAATACGCCGCCATGAAACTTATTTGTGCCGGATTTGGTAGTGGCGTTGAAGAACGCACCCCCACGGTTGTACTCCGCAGAATAGGGACTCTGCTGCACACTGAACTCCTGCAATGCGTCAATCGAAGTCTGGATGAATGTGCCCCCCTGATGCTGCTCACTCACATCCACGCCATCCAACAGAAACGAGATAGCACTTCCGCGAATGCCGCTGATCGTATTTCCGTCGACAACCTCGGGCCGGATTGCCAATGAGTTACCGGTCGGCGGCAAAAGGGCAGCTCCAGGAGTCAACTCTGCCAGGCGGAAAAATCCACGGCCATTAAGCGGCAGGCTGGTCAATTGATGATTGCTGATTACCGTACCGATCGTTGCTGTATCCGTACTGAGCAGCGGCGTTTCGACCGTCACATCAATCGTAGTATTCTCAGAACCCAGTTGGAGAGCAAGATCCTCTCGAACCACCTGTCCAACCTGAACCTCGACGTTTGAGGTGCTAACGACAGAAAAGCCTTTGGCTGTCACTGTCAGGTTATAGACTCCAGCCTGCACGGGAGTGATTACATATTCGCCATCGGCATTGGTGGTAGCGGTCTGCACAATATTAGTTCCAAGGTTAGTCGCCTTGACAGCGGCGTTCGGAACAAGCGCCCCCTGAGGATCGGTGATACGCCCCACAAATCGGCCCGTTTCGACCTGTGCCATCGCCGCTGAAACGCTGATAAGAATTGCAAAGGATGTTGCTATCAGGCCCATTCTGACGTGGCTATCGATCTTTCTCATGTGCGACCTCGTATATTTTCTCCACATCCATAGCGGGAGACTATTTTTTGAACGAGTGCAAAGGTAGTACCAAAATGAAGATCATGTCAAACAAAAAATTTGAGGGCGATCTTGCGGTCTTCAAATAAATCAGTAATTGCAGCGCTCTATTGAGGAAAGTGGGATTAAAATCATTGCTACCGTCCGCAATAATAAATTCATATTTCCCCTAAAACGGTCGTACCGATGGTTGCGACTTCTATAGATTCAAATTTGACAAAGCTCGCAATGATACGGATTATTTGAGGAATGAATGGACGACGTAAGTCTCCAATTGACGATAGCGAACATATCCTCAGCAATAAGGAGGATGTCACTCACCTCCTCATTCTGCGTTTTCAGCAACTGCTGAGTGATGGAGTGCTGTCCCCCGGAACAAAGCTGCCATCGGAACGGGAACTTGCCGCGAGCTTTGGAGTCGCGCGCTCGTCCCTGCGTCAAGCTCTTAAAGTATTGGAGATTATGGGCGTCATCACACAGAAGGTTGGGGACGGCAGCTATCTGAACAAAGATGCCTCTTCTGTTCTGGCGGTCCCCATGGAGTTCTTGTTCCTGCTGGACGACACGTCGCTCCAAGAGCTGACCGAGATGCGGCTGATGATGGAACCTGCTCTGGCTGCCAAAGCCGCCGAGCGCGCCACGTCACAGCATATTGCACTCTTGAAGCAGTCCATCACCGACCTCGAACACAGCAAGCAAGATCGTGTCCGGCTAGTTGCGTCAGATATCCTCTTTCATCGTGCTATCTTTCAGGCTTCCGGAAATCGTCTCGCCGGTCGGCTTTTTCATACAATTCACCGCGCCATGCTGAACATGATTATGGTAACTTCGCAGCTCGTCGAGCTCGAACATACTCTGCATTTTCACCAACCCATCTTAAATGCCATCGAACAGCGCAATCCTGAGCTTGCCGAACGCCTCATGGCTGACCATCTGAATGACGCACGAGATTTGCTGCTTAACAGCCGCAACCAGGAAAGATCACGCAAATTGCGCGACCATCTCGCAACCGGCTCCCCACTGCACAAACTGCCGGGTAAGGCAGGCAGCTCTAAGTCCGCAACGCGTTCCAAAGTGAAAAATAGCGGTGGCAGCCATCTATAAGAGATGCTCTTCGGCTGTTTTTGCAAGGATATGAGCATATCTTGGTACGTCCTTATCGAACAAACCTGATCAAGAATCTGCTTTTATCCCCTCCTTCGGTCCAGCCTTGGATGCCTTCGCAGTATCAACCTTCCCAAAGTCAAGGTAGAATTGGCTCTGCAAAACCAGTTCACACCACTTAATTGGTGCCAAGGATCATCGCTGAAGTGACAGACCATACCATTCAGGATCGGGTTTTAAAGGTCATCGCGACCACCAAACGCATTCCCATCGAGAATGTGCACCCCGACAGTAGCTTTGAATCGCTGGAAATCGACTCCCTCGACCGTCTCAACATCCTCTTTGGCCTCGAAAGCGAGTTCGACATCGAGATCAACGATGAAGATGCCAAGCACATCCAGAACATTCACGAGATGATTGAAGGTATCACTCAGCTTCTTCAGGCGAAGGCATCTTCTTCGCCCAGCGAGTAATCATGCATCGTGTAGTCGTTACGGGAACCGGCGTCATCAGCGCCCTTGGCAACAATACACCCAGCTTCTGGCAATCCCTGATTTCAGGCGTTTCCGGCATTCAAGAGATGGTTAATGTCGACATCTCTCAAATCCGCTTCAAGAACGCCGCACAGGTCCGCAATTACGTCCCCGAAGATAACTTCGCAGCCAGAGACATCGATGTCATGGATCGTTTCGCTCAGTTTGCCGTATTGGCTGCCCGCGAAGCCGTCGCCGCAGCAGGCATCGAATGGACCCCTGATCTGCGCGAAACTGCAGCCGTCGTCACCGGCTCCTGCCTGGGAGGTCGCGGTACAGAGGAGGCTGGCTACTGGGAGCTCTTCCATAACGGCAAGAGCCGCGTCCACCCCTATACGATTCCGCTTGGAATGAGCAATGCCGGCACCAGTCATATCTCCATGCAGTTCGGCATTGAAGGACCGGCCTACAACCTCTCAACCGCCTGCGCCTCTTCGGCCCATGCTATCGGCCATGCCTTCTGGCTGGTACGCTCCGGCGTTGCTCCTCTTGCCATCGCAGGTGGCAGCGAAGCTCCTTTCTTCCTTGGCGGTCTCAAGGCGTGGGAGGCCATGCGCGTCATCAGCAAGGACACCTGCCGTCCCTTCTCTGCCGAGCGGAGCGGCCTGATTCTGGGGGAAGGCGCTGCCATGCTTGTGCTGGAATCGCTGGAAGCCGCCCTTGCCCGTGGCGCATGCCCTTTGGCCGAAGTAGTAGGTTTCGGCATGTCAGCCGATGCTGGCCACATTACGCAGCCAGTTGCCAAGGGACCTGCTCGCGCAATGAGGCTGGCGCTTCGCGACGCCAATCTCACCCATGAGCAGATCGGCTACATAAACGCCCACGGGACAGCCACAGAGGCCAACGACCGCATTGAGACCACAGCCATTCGCGATGCTTTCGGAGCGCACGCCGATAAGCTTGCTGTCAGCTCTACAAAATCTATGCACGGGCACGCCCTTGGAGCTGCTGGGGCCCTTGAGGCTGTAGCCAGCATCCTCAGTCTCAAGCATGGCATTCTTCCTCCCACCGCCAACTTCCTCACTCCCGACCCAGCCTGCGATCTGGATATTATTCCCAATCAGGCCCGGGCAGCCACGGTAGAGGCCTGCCTTTCAAATTCCTTCGCCTTTGGCGGGTTAAACGCCACGCTCGCCTTCAAATCGCTGCCTTAGAGATACGCTCCCGGCTCTTCAGCCAATCCACCGAACGGGCGACACCCTCCTCAAAAGAAACCTGCGGGGCAAAGCCAAATTCTGCTCGAGCCTTGTCACTCGGAAATTCCTGTTCCCTCGCCAGCAGAAGAACTGCATGACGCGTGAGCATAGGACGCCCTGGCAGCGCCTTTATCCAGTGGTACGGAGCCTCCATCGCGCCTGCAATCGCCATTGCCACCCCATACGGCAGATCAATCCACGGCGGCCTTCGCCCCAACCCCTCTGCCAGTGTCGCCACATATCTCTTCCAGGTAGCTCCGGTGCCGTCCGCAAGGTTGTAGGCTTGGCCCTCCGCGTCTGCGCTCTGGGCTGCGGCAATCATCGCAGACACAGCATTATCGACGTACAGGAAGCCTCCTGTGGCCCGCCCTCCGTCGATATGCGCCATTTGTCTGCTCTTCAGCAGATCTGCAATGTCTGTAACAAACGCCTTCCCTCTGGGCCCATAGATCGTCGCCGGCCTAACGATGGTTACCGGCAGGCCAGCCCGAGAGGCTCGCCACACTGCCTCCTCAGCCCAGATCTTCGTCCAGTTATAAGGCAGTCCTGCATCCCGAACCTCCCCTGTCTCGGTACATGGAACAATAGGGTACCCATAGACGTCTGTCGTGCTGACATGTAGAAACCGCTGGAGTTGACTCTGCTTCCGCGCTGCGGCTAACAACATCTCCGTCCCCCGAACATTGCTCTCGAGGTAAACCTCTATCGGAGCCCAGTCCGTTGATGCCGCCGCGCAATGAAAGACATGCGTCACATCCCGCATAGCCTCCAGAAGCGATTCGTAGTCGGTTAAACCACCACGAACGATACGCAGACGATCTGGAGAAGATTCGGAAAGATGGCTGAGATCAGAGGTCGAGCGGGCCAATACAGTCACCCGCTCCCCCTCGCTTATTAGAATCTCTGTCAGTCGGCCGCCCAAAAATCCACTTGCGCCCGTCACCAGGACAGGCACTTACAGGCTCCGCATCTTCTCAAAGACATCAAGCGCAAAATGGAGATGCTCACGGGTATGAGCCGCCGTCACACACAGCCTTAGACGAGCCGCACCCTGCGCCACTGCAGGAAACAACACCGGAGAAACTAGGATTCCGTAATTGCGCAACTTCCTTGCAAACAAGGCTGTCTTTGCATCATCGTGCAGCATCACGGGAATCACCGCCGTCTGCGACAGCCCCGTGTCATACCCAAGGCTCTGAAGCCCCTCGCGAAGCAGCACTGCATTTGCATGTAGACACGAGACCCGTTCCGGCTCCTCTCGCAGAATCTTCAATGTCTCGCAGGCGGCCGCTGCAGCAGGAGGAGCCATGGCGCCTGAAAAAATAAACGGGGCCGAAGCATGTTGCAGAAAGATGGACAGCCGCTGCGAAACCGCCACAAATCCGCCGCTGGCAGGGACTGCCTTGGCCAACGACCCGGTCCATATATCGACATCTTCTGTCGGCACACCGAAGTGCTCATCTGTACCTCTGCCATGTTTGCCTAGCACACCGCTCGCATGAGACTCATCCACCAGCAAAAAGCAATCGAACTCCTTCTTTAGTGCAATCAGGTCTGGGAGGCAGCCAATATCGCCATCCATTGAAAACACTCCATCGGAGACGATCAGAGTACGGTTAGCCTCTGGCCCATTCTCCAGTTGATGCCGCAGGGACGCCGGATCATTATGAGCGAAGGTCTGAACCTGAACCCCTGCCAAACGGCAGGCGTCCATAAGACTGCGGTGCGATAAGGCATCGGCAATGATTCGATCGGCCGGTCCAAACAGCGCGCTGATTACGGCTAAATTTGCTGCATAGCCTGAGGTAAAAGTGATCGCCGCCTCTGTCCCCTTGAATCTTGCCAGCTCTTCTTCCAACTCCCGGTGAAGATCCAGCGTGCCGGTCAATAAACGGACGCCCCCCGTTCCGGTCCCATACTGCCGTATAGCAGCGGTTGCCGCTTCATCCACCCTGGGGTCGCCAATCAATCCCAGATAGTCATAGGACGATAGCATCAGCATCCGGTGACCATCCATCTCTACCAGCGGACCAGATCGCGTGCTCAAAGGAGCCTGAAAGGGATACGCATCGATCGAACAGGCCAGCGCCGTATTCTCGAATATTCTTCGCGCCCGTGCATCCATCAGATCGCGCTTTTTATAACTGCTTTCGCGAGGGAATGAAAAATAATCCTGAAACATCTGGCCGGAGGATGAGGGAAAATTCTTCGTTGTCGTGGAGGAATCCTGAGAGAGAGAGGGGGACTGATTCATGAGTATTGACTATACTGCGGATTTGATTTGCACACTATACTAAGGAGACTGTCAGGTCATTATTAAAGAGGTGCTGGCCCTTTGTATAGACTCTCCGTAATCATATCCCGACGATTCAGGTTGTCACCGTGAAGCACAGGGGATAACCGTTACCTTATAATCTGATACGCAACGCTCACAACATGCGTCTCACCATCTGGTTTGATGAGAACCGGAATGCTTACCCTTTCCCTTCCTTGCTGCATCGCATTCATCACCCGCTGCTGGTCCGCTTGCGCCATAGTAAACTTAGCCCCCGCAGGCAGCATTGGCTTGAAGGCTAGCTCAACAGGAACCCCTTTGCTGCGTACCTGCAGCTCGATTCGATCTTCGAAGCAGCGAATCGTCACATCCATCGTAGTGTCACCGACGTGGAGACGCTGCACCGAAAGGTAGCTCCATTCCGCAGGCAGATTGGGTTCTAAAGTAAGTCGATGTTGCACTGCATCGAGCTGTTCTCCAAGCACACCCTGCAAAAATGAAGCCACAAACATTGACGAAGACCAGGTCTGCTCGGGCACCGATTCAATCTGCGGACGAAAAGAAGAACCTGAGAGCGTCTCATGGATGTGCCCCATCGCATCCAGCTTCAACCACGGCAGCAGGGTGCTCCACACCTTCCACGCCTCATTGGGGCGGTCTCCCTGCCATAGCTCTATCGCCGCCGTTGCCGTGCTCGTCGCCCATACGCTGCCTGTGGCATAAGAAGATGGATCGAAGGTCTTGCTTGCACTGCTAACTCCGCGCGTACCCCATGGGGTTTCAAATTTTGGGCTCGCAATACGATCGAGGACCTCTTTTTGCTGTGAAGGATCGAGCAATAAAAAAGAGGCAGGCGGCGGCAGATGCATGGCTTCTTCCGGCTGCCCATCTTTCAGAATCCCCGAACTCCAAAACTTCCTTTGCCCATTCCAGAAATGTGCAGGAATGGCTTTACTTGCGCGAAGGCTGGCCACTCGCGCAAGTTGTACAAGATCTGCGTGCCCTGTTAGTTCAGCGATATTTGCATACGCCTCTGATGCCCTAACCCAAGCCACGGCGAGTGCCAGTTCTTCCCGAGGATGCTCCTGCTCATCACTTCCCTCTTTGCCAACTGGAACCTTAGGAAGTCCGTCGGCTGGGTCAATCAACGAAGAACAATATTGATAAGCACTCTCTATATTGCTCCAATGATTTTTCAGAAACTGAGTATCGCCGGTTGCACTGGCATACTCGCCAAGCGTCGCGATGAACTGGAATGTAATATCGACATGCGGAAACATGTACGGATAATCCCTGGCCCAGTTCACATAGCTTGCACTTTGCGACATCTCATGCCACATCATGCCGTTATGCGGATCCTGATAGCGCATTAGAAAGAGCAGCGTATCCCTGGCGCGGACAAAGTCTCCTGTCAGTAGCAGCGCATGCATTGCGGTAAGAGCATCCCCGGCAAAGAACCATGCATATTGCGGTCGCCTCGCCAACCCACGGGATGGACCATAGCCGGCGACAAGTCCACACCCAAGCGTTGGATTGCAAACCCATGCCTGATCTAGTGCGAGCTCCGACCACGCAAGTGCCTTATTCACTTCTGCAGAGGGAGTTTCAATCCGCATGGCGTTTTCGGCTCGTTGACGTTGCTGTTGCGTCGCATCGACCTCCAGCGTTGCAGCATTGGAGATAAGCCTTTCGTAGAGGTCATGGGTCTCCTTTGCGCCATGCGTATCCGCAGCCATAAACACATGGACAGTCTTCGCAGCGCCCAAAGTCATACGTAACACGTGCTCCGAGGTCAACGGCATATTGGTGTTAATCAGGTCATCATGCAACACGGTATCAGGTGAACCCAGCAATGCATGAAAGCGTTGAGTCGGCTCATCCAGCAGATAGGCATTCGTATCCGGGAGCCAGTGAATCTCCTGCCCGCCCGTCGCAACGGGCCACATCATGTCTAGTACCGGCACAAAGCGTATTGCAATCTGAATCGGTCGCTTCGAATCCACCACATAGGTAAGTATTGCTCCCGGAAGATTCTGCGGGACGAATAGCGTCTCCCGCACCGTGAAATCGGCACCTGCGTATGTGCGCTCTATCGTAGTTGGCGTGTATTCGATGTGCCGAAGCAGTGGCGCAGAGGCAATCTCGCTCGAAGCTCCGACAAAATGAAAAGAGAGCTGTAGTCCGCGGAAGATCTGCAACGGATAAACCCAGCCTTCGAGGCCAGCAGTAGCATTGCCACCCAAAAATCCCACTCGTCCATGCACCGCCGCATAACGTGTCTGCAATGCAGTATCGGCCGTATAGGTCTCCTGTGCAATCACCCGAGCCGCAGAAACAACAAGAAAAAATCCAGCTAACAGCGAAACCTGCCTAATAAACCATCCCTTTCGCAATAGCCGTTCGCCTCTGTGCATGCATAACCAATTCACGTCGAAGACTCTCCTTCATGCAAGAACACTCTTACGCCCTTGAAAATCTGCACAGAGTTTAGTGTCAATGCGAGCACACTGTCGAATTGAAGCGGATACATACTTACAGGCAGATACTGGTCGGCCCTTACCCAGTTATGTTGTAGATAACTGAGTAAGGGCCTTATTCACAACCAGAGTGTTCTAACAGAAATTTCCTAGAAGGCTAACCGCATGCTGAACAGGGAATCATGATTCTAATACTCAAATATCTGAGCATTATTCAGTAGGATCATAGTTCAGATTTGGACCGAGCCACCGTTCCACCTCGGCCACGCTCATCCCTTTACGTTTGTGATAATCAGCAACCTGGTCGCGGTCGATCTTGCCAAGGCTGAAATATCGCGATTGAGGATGTGCGAAGTACAGCCCACTCACGCTGGAACCAGGCCACATTGCAAACGACTCTGTAATCTTCATCTCGGTATTCGCCTGCACATCGAGCAAGCGCCATATTGTGCCTTTTTCCGTATGGTCGGGGCACGCTGGATAGCCTGGGGCTGGCCTGATCCCTCTGTACTTCTCTTCAATAAAATCTTCGTTGCACAGGCTTTCTTCACAACCATAGCCCCACTCATCTCGCACTCGTTTGTGCAGACATTCAGCAAAAGCCTCCGCCAATCGATCACCGACAGCTTCCGCCATAATCGCGTTATAGTCGTCGTTCTCAGCACGATATCTGTCGCATAGCCCTTTCAGACCAATTCCACTGGTTACGGCAAACCCGCCCATATAATCTTTCAGCCCAGTCTCTTTTGGTGCAATAAAGTCGGCGAGCGACCGGCACGGCTCACTGCCTTCCCTGTTTACCTGCTGACGAAGGAAGTGGAATCGGTCTAGCACCTCTGTGCGCGTCTCATCGGTGTACAACTCGATGTCGTCACCAACAGCATTGGCAGGAAAGAATCCATAGACCCCGCGCGCTGCAATAAGGCTATTCTCAATGATGAGATCCAAAAGAGCGTTAGCATCTTTAAATATCTGGCGGGCCTGCTCGCCCTGGGTCTCATGCTCAAGGATGCGGGGATAAACGCCTTTCAGTCCCCAAGCATGAAAGATTGGCGTCCAGTCGATGAACTTACGCAGCGTGGCCAGAGGAAAGTTATCCAACACACGTACCCCTGTAAACGCGGGCGTGGCTATATCGTCAGTTCGCCATTCGATCGGAGTTCGTCTTGCGCGAGCGGTCTCAAGAGGAACAGCCTTCTGGCGGGGTGCAGCGTGAGCTTTGCGAAGCGACTCATATTCCGCGCGATGTTGCGCGACAAACTCTGCCTTACCTTCCACACTCAAAAGACTAGTCGTCACAGGAACTGCGCGGCTGGCATCCAGCACGTGCACGACCGGCTCACTATAGTGCGGCGCAATCTTGACCGCCGTATGGGTACGAGTCGTAGTCGCTCCGCCAATCAGCAGTGGTAACTTGAATCCCTGACGCTCCATCTCTCGAGCCACATGTACCATCTCATCGAGTGACGGCGTAATCAAACCGCTGAGCCCAATCAAATCAACATTCTCTGCCTTGGCGCGTTCGAGGATTTTTTCACTGGGAACCATCACCCCCATATCGATGACCTCGTAGTTATTACACGCGAGAACGACACCGACGATATTTTTGCCAATATCGTGAACGTCACCCTTGACCGTTGCGAGCAGAACTTTTCCCTGCGCTTTGACCTCCTGCCCAGACGCAGCCAGAGCAGCTTTCTCGGCTTCCATAAAAGGCGTCAGATGAGCTACAGCCTTCTTCATCACGCGCGCAGACTTGACCACCTGTGGCAGAAACATCTTGCCAGCTCCGAACAGATCACCCACTACACCCATGCCGTCCATCAAGGGGCCTTCGATCACCAACAGAGGTCGCCCCAGCTTGACACGAGCCTCCTCGGCATCAAGCTCGATATACGTGTCTATTCCTTTGACCAGTGCGTGAGAAAGTCGCTCCTCGACCGAACCATTGCGCCACTCTTCAGTCTTCTTCTCGCTTACAGCCGCACCAACATGCTTCAGCGTTTCGCCGTGCTCCACTAAGCGTTCTGTAGCATCAGGACGCCGATTGAGCAGCACATCTTCGACTAGGACCTTTAGCTCGGGCTCAATCTCCTCATATACCTCGAGCATTCCGGCATTCACAATGCCCATGTCCATGCCCGCTTCAATGGCGTGATAAAGAAACGCCGCGTGCATGGCCTCGCGAACTTTATTATTGCCCCTAAAGCTGAACGAGATGTTCGAGACGCCCCCGCTGACCTTCGCATGCGGCAGGTTAGCCTTGATCCAGCGCGTGGCATTAATAAAATCAACCGCGTAGTTGTTGTGCTCCTCCATGCCTGTGGCGACAGTGAGAATGTTCGGATCGAAGATAATGTCTTCCGGTGGAAAACCAACATCGTCAACAAGAATTCGGTAGGCACGCTCGCAGATGCGAATCTTTTCTTCATAGCTGGCTGCCTGGCCATTCTCATCGAAGGCCATCACCACCACCGCTGCGCCATACTTCAGCACCGTCGCAGCGTTCTGACGAAACTTCTCTTCGCCTTCTTTCAAAGAGATCGAGTTCACAATGCCTTTGCCTTGCAAGCACTTGAGCCCCGCCTCGATGACCTCCCACTTTGAGGAGTCCACCATAAAGGGAACTTTGGCGACTTCAGGCTCGCTAGCCAACAACTGCAGAAAACGCGTCATTGCAGCAACGCCGTCAATCATGCCTTCGTCCATGCAGATATCGATGACGTTCGCGCCATTCTCAACCTGCTGTCTGGCAATACTGACTGCTTCCTCGTACTTCCCTTCCTTCACCAACTTTGCGAACTTCGGCGATCCGGCTACATTTGTACGCTCGCCGATCATGATGTAAACGCCTGGCTGCTGGGTAAAAGGCTGCGATCCCGAAAGACGCAATGGCCTGGTCTCCGGCGCAATCGCAGTATCAGTTGTGCTCACATTCTCATTCCTGTCCATGGTCACCGTATCACTCGCAGTTCCCGTGGGGTCTTGCCTTCGAGCGCCTTGGCAATCGCAGCAATATGCTCAGGCGTGTTGCCACAGCAGCCTCCTGCAATATTGATCAGACCGCCCCGTGCAAAGTCGCCGAGGTAACGAGCCATATCTTCAGGGCCAAGATCGAAACCTGTATCCGAAAGAGGATTCGGCAAACCAGCATTTGGATAAGCCGAGATCGCCACATCTGCTTTTTCAGACAGCTCGCTCAAAAACGGATACATCAGATCAGGTCCAAGCGAGCAGTTGAGGCCCACCGATAGCGGCTTAACATGCTTCACCGCATTCCAAAAAGCCTCCGTAGTCTGGGCAGAGATCAGCGTCTCACCGCCGCGCCCTACCGCTGCCGAGATCATCACAGGCAGTTCCTTGCCATCCTGATCAAAGACTTCGCGGATAGCCACAAGCGCTGCTTTAGCATTGAGAGAATCAAAGATCGTCTCGACCAGAAGTAAATCCGAGCCGCCTGCGATAAGAGCACGTACTTGTTCGGTATAGGCAGTCTTAACCTGGTCAAAGGTGACCACACGAAAACCCGCGTCATCGGCATCGGGCGAGTTCGAGAGTGATACGGTCATCGGACCGATCGCTCCCGCAACGAATCGTTGCCGCCCCGTCGCATTCCCAACTCGATCGGCCCATTCGCGGCATTGACGCGCCGATTGCTCATTGATCTCATAAGCCAGATTACTGAGAGAGGTATCCTCAATAATCTTTTGATAGAACTCAGGATCCTTCCGGCCACCATGTTCCCGCGGATCGTCGACAAAAAACTCGCTCTGGGTAATGCTCGTCGCACCAAAGGTATTCGTTTCAATAATGTCTGCCCCAGCCTCCAGGAATCGTCGGTGGATGTCGCAGATCATATCCGGTTGTGTCAGGGAGAAGAGGTCACCGTTGTTCAGCAAATCCTTTGTCGAGTTCTTGAACCGCTCGCCACGGATATCAGCCTCTTTCATGCCATAGGTACGAATCGTAGTACCCATCGCCCCATCAATGATGGCGATTCGGCTATCGAGAATCTTTTCAAGAGGATGCTGGTGGATTGTCGTCATCTCTTCCCTAATGGTCTTACGGATAGCAATGCCGACAATTATGCAGCATCACCTTTAGTGGATTGCCTAACCCATTGATTTCATTCGTACTCTAGCTCTGCCACATTTGAGTGGGGGTGTCTCCATTATAGCGAGACTGTGAGCATACCTATCGCAATGTACTGATTAGAGTGAGACCGCCCTACAAAGGGAGCAACACCTATAGCATGCGTCAGAATAGCTCTTCCAGCTTCCCTCACGAGAGAGCTAACTAATTGAAAACAAACATAGCACCGCAACAGAAAAAGTCGAGAACTTATGTGAATACAGTTCCTTCATCAGCACTTCTTACCACCTAAGTAATGCCGGCGTGTATCTTAGCACTCATCTTTCCTGTAGCTGGATCGACGTAACGCTCTCGTGCGGAACAGTGATGCTCAGTGGCTTCTTCGAAGCGGCCTTCAAACTGAAAACCTGCGGAGCCACTCGCTTCGGCTCAACCTCATCATTAATCATGTAACGCGAGACTGCAGAGATCTGCTCTACCTTGGCTGCACCTCCAGCCGCAAAACCTCCCAAGTTGATCTCGATCGGCACATCGTT
Source organism: Edaphobacter dinghuensis (assembly GCF_014640335.1). Taxonomy (NCBI): domain Bacteria; kingdom Pseudomonadati; phylum Acidobacteriota; class Terriglobia; order Terriglobales; family Acidobacteriaceae; genus Edaphobacter; species Edaphobacter dinghuensis. The sequence continues at coordinate 124,360 of NZ_BMGT01000001.1, forward strand.
CGTCAGCGAACGGTTAACGATGAACAGGGTGATGGTGCGGTTCTTTTCGTTACGCGTAGCGACTGCATCAATATAGGGAACATCCGCTACATCGGCATAGCCCAATGTGCCATTCTTCACGCTGTATGTGCCGGAGTCGGTGGTTACAGGCAGAACAGTGTCGCCTTTCGCCGCAGAATACATCTGAAACACGTAGTAGGACGGCGAAACAAACACTTGCTCTCGGCGCTTCCATATGCCGGCAAACTCCATCAGGCCGGTCATATCGACAAGCTTCACCTGGCTGTTGTGACGAAAATAAGTGTTGAACGTTGAAGCGATCATCACAGCGCCCCCTTCATTCCGAGAGCTGGGACTCTCGTTGGTGAAGTTGCGCTCGCCCTGTCCTTTGCTATTGAACAGCCATTCCGTTACCGCAAAGTGTGCCTTGCCCTTATATCCCGGAACAGCGTCCATCTGGGCCTGCATTCGGTCCAGTTCTGGGCCAAGCCCATACGGTACCGCATACGCGGCAGCCGCCATAAAGTCGGGCGTGTATGGCTGGAGACGAACATGATTTGTTCCCGTGATGAAGTGCATCGTCAGTAGATCGAAGGTGCCCGGCGGATTGGAGAGCTGTGCAGCATTCCATCTCTCAAAATCATTCGGAGTCTCCCCCGTCGCCATAAGCAAAGCGTCTTTGGACATAGGCTTGAGCGCTTGGCTAAACGCGAGCGTGCGTGGCGCTATCTCACGAATAGTCGGATATCCCACCTGCCATTTGCCATAAAGTTCATTTCCCATCTCCAGAATCATCGGACCCTGATAGCCGTTACGGATATAACGCACCCAGTCAACCGCCTCCTGAGGAGTGCCACTTCCCATATTCAGGTTGAACTGCGGCTCCGCGTGAACCAGCTTGCAAAAGGAGAGAAATTCATCCGTACCGAAGTTGTTGTACTCAGGAATCCCCCATGCAATGTTCTCCATCGTTACACGCTTGTCGAGTGGGCCGATACCGTCTCTCCAGTGGTAGTAGCTGCTGAAGTTACCTCCAAGACGCAACTCCGTCATATGCATCTCGTCGGCCAGGCGAACCACATCCGGATCGAAGGTCCCCACTGCGTCATCAGGCATCAACGAGATCAGATCGACGTCTACTCGCTCATCCCCTTCAACGGATACGGCAAAATCTACAGGCTCCAGACGGCGCACCTGGTCGCGGTTTAGCTCAAGCTTAGCGGTATATTTCGCCCATTCCCCTGCGGTTGCTTCAATCGAAGCAGATGCCAACACCTTTTCGGAGTCGCGAGAGCGAAGCGACACCGTTACCTTCGCGGGACCGCTCACATGCTTGGCATAGAAAGAGACGTTGTAGCCATACGTTCGCGGCACAGGAAGGTAAACCCGTTGCTTGATGCCAGTCAGTTCATCAGGTGTACCCATGATCTCAAGCGACTGCCAGCTATTAGCTGCATCTCTCACATGAAGCTCATAGCGATTGCCGGCGGCCCTGTTCAGAGGCTGCCAGGGAATAGGAATGCCTGTACTATTCTTGGAATCGATCAGCTCCGGCTGATCGCGAAAGAGCTGCTCCAACATCGCGTGGTTCCAAAGGCCGGACTCCAGACTGCCATTCACCAAAATCTCAGCGATCACCCCATTGTTGATCGAGTTATCAATCGGCTCAAGAAAGCTGCCGAAGATATGGGGAGAAACCACGCCGAGGTTGCCGGAGGGATTCACCTCCACCTTAACCGTCTGCGGCATGGGCTTCACCTGCATCACCTGCGCAAGAGCCACCGCAGAAAACTGAACCACCATCAAAGCACGACAGATCGAAGAAAAGGCAGACATGAGCATCCCTCTTGTAATGGATTACATAAATGCCACGGTATTAAGAAGAATCCGTGATTGTCAAGAACAACCGTCGATATTCCCTCCTCTTCGAATCTGCAAATAGGCATATTTATGTAATCCTTTACAATTTGTTTTGAAAGTCTATACTGTGTTCTCGTTACAAACTCCAGAGGTCGGGGACACATGAACCGCCGAAACTTCTTCACTCTCACTGCAGGTGCCGTCATCGGAGAGAGCTTGCTGTCCAGCGAACAGTCTCAAGCTCAGCAAAGAGATCGCTCCCTCAAATTTACTCGTGAGCGCACAGGCGCAGGGCCTTTCTACCGATCCAACGACAATAAGCCGCCGCACATTCTCCTGATCAGCGCAGACATGGTGAGTCCTGACTTCTACCATCCATCTCGCCCCCTCTCCCAGCACATCCATATCCCCAACATCCGTTCTCTTATGCAGGATGGAACCTTCTTTTCTAACTCCTTCTGCACCGTGCCTCTATGCTCTCCGTCGCGTGCGTCTTATCTCACAGGCCGTTACAGCTATATCCAAGGAAATAGCGAGCGCTCTCCAGAAGGTCTAGAGACAGAACTACGTCCTGACGATACCGTCTTTCCCGAATACCTGAAGGCAGCAGGCTACATTGCCCGGCAGGTTGGAAAGTGCCACGTCGGCACAAAAAAGTTCCTCGATGCCTTTGGGGAGAACGATCAGCCCTGGGACCGCTGGTCGCCGCCAGTCTTTGACGACGATGACTTCCTTGCGTATCAACGGGCGTTAGGTGTAAAGCCGCAAAAGTATCTGCGCGAGATTGTATTTCGCATGCAGGACCGCACAACACCAGGCAACTCGGTCGGAGGGTGGATCGTGCAGGAGGACGGCAAGCCGTTTCCGCTGGAAGCACAATACAGCTACTATCTCGGCAAAAAGATGATCGAGACGATCGACAATCTGGTCGACAACAGTTCAGCGGATCGTCACCCCATGTATCTGCAGCTCGATATCTTCGACCCACATCAGCCCTTTTCCATTCCCGCTGGCTTTGAAGAACGAGAACGCGAACTGCGTGCAGTAATGACCTTGCCCGAAAGTTATAAAGCGGCCCAGGAACGCGACTTCAAGCGTACTCCTAACGAACCTGAAATTCTCGACCTATACCGCCGCTATTGGGGCATCTACGACGAGAAGCAATTGTTGGACTATCGCATAGCCTATGCCCTTCAGATGGAGATCGTGGATCGAACCATCGGCATGGTGCTCAAGCGCCTGAAGGAGCTTGGCCTTTACGATGACATGCTGATCACCTTTATCTCGGATCATGGCGAAATGAATGGCCGTCGCGCTATGGTCGATAAAGGAGTCTACCTCTATCCCGATGTGCTACGCGTCCCTCTTGTCATAAAACCCCCGCACAGTCTGCCTCGAAAACACGCTACCGTCGAATCGCCCGTCTCATTACTCGACGTCTCGCAGACGCTTCTGGATTTTGCAGGCCTTAGGGCAGAGGCAAAGTTCGACGGCACCTCTCTTGTTCCCTACCTCTATACCGAAAAAGGAAGCGAAGATCGCACTCTTCTCTTTTTTGGAGGATGGCACGTCGGTGTGAACTTCGCCTGTGGCCTTCAACATCGAATGGACGATGGCCACCGCTATCTTTACAGCTATAACTGTAGCTCGAGGTTTGACGAACTGTACGATCTCGATAGCGTCGATGCGACCAATCTCATCGACAGTCCGCCCCATCAGAACATCCGCAAAAACCTGATCCGTCTGCTGGGCGATGCACTCCAGTCAGACCCTCGCTGGATCGGCTATTGGGCAGAATTTCGTATCGCACGCTTCAGCGACCTACCCAAATCAAAGGGCGATATGCAGCTTTTCACCACTTCGTCCTGATCTTTCCTTGCACTAATCAGCACAAGAAAAGATGATTAGCGAGATTGTTGCCACCAGTTCGCTCGACTATGCAATCCGTGCCGATAAGAGCCCAAAATATTTTGACTTGACAAGTGTTGCTTGAAAGGCGGTAGATAGTTTCGACTTATTTTATGTAATGCATTACATCTGCTTGTACCTTCATGACTCAATGAAGACACTTTGAGCAGACCTTCTTGAAACTGCCTGAAGATTTAATGTAATCCATTACAAAGTGTGATGAATAAAACGAGCACTGCATCTACCACTCGCTACGAGAATGATCATTTGATTTGGAGGACTGTATGAATCTTAGGAAGCAAATAGCAAGATTACTTTTCGTCATACCTCTCTTGATTTTCCCTGCAGGCATAAGAGCCCAGAGCGGAAACGCTTCTGTTCAGGGAACCGTTACCGATGCCTCGGGAGCTGTCATTCAGGGTGCCAGCGTAATTTTGACCAACACCTCCACCGGCGTTGCGCTCAATGCCGTCTCGGATACATCGGGAAGCTACTCTTTTCCAACCGTGCAGCCAGGCGTCTATTCGGTTGACGTGTCCAAAGAGAACTTCGCTTCATACAAGATTACGCAGTTCAAGGTGATCGTAGGCCAGCATGCTACCGAGAATGCAACATTGAACGTGGCCGCGTCCTCCTCTACCGTTGTTGTCGAAGCAAACGGGCTATCGAACCTGCTCGACACTGAATCGAACGACCTCGGCACTGTAATCGGTCCACAGAGCGTGCAACAGCTTCCACTCAACGGCAGAAACTTCCTCCAGCTAGGCCTGCTGTCAGGAGCCACCCAGCCCACTTCAGGCGCCGCCAACAGCTCGGTCTCACAGACCGGCCATCCAGGCATGTCGATTAACATTGCCGGCAACCAGCCTGACTTTACCATGTATGTCGTCAACGGACTTCAGACATTAGGCAGCCGCGCAGGTAATACCTCACTCAATCTTTCCGTCGGTGCAATCGACCAGTTTGAAGTTCATTACGGCTTCTTCATGCCCGACATGGGACCGAATCCTGGCATCGTCGACGTTGTAACCAAAAGCGGCACCAATCATATACATGGCGAGCTATATGAGTTTGTTCGCACCAATCAGATGGAATCGCGCAACTACTTCAGCATCGACTCCAAGACCGGCCTGCCGATCGATCCAGGACCATACCATCAGAATCAGTTCGGCTTCGATGTAGGTGGCCCCATTTTTAAGAACAAGCTATTCTACTTCGCCAACTATGAAGGCTACCGACAGAACCAATCTGCAATTGTAAATGCATATACACCTACATCTGCGATGTTCGGTGGCGACTTCTCGCAAGCAGGCGTAAACATCTACGATCCCGCAACCTTCAATCCCGCAACCGGTACGCGCAGCCAGTTCCCAGGAAATAAGATTCCCGACAACCGTATTACGCCGGCAGCCAAAACTCTGCTTGCCTATTACCTGCCGGGTTCAAGCCTTGCGAGCAAGCCAAACAACGTGAGCGGCACTCCAAAAACCACGCTCAACTCCGACCAGTTCATGGGCCGACTCGATTACAGCCTGGATGCTCGCAATCAGATCTTCGCCCAGGGTAATTGGTTGAACTCTCCTGCAAATAATCCCGGGCTCTTTCCAGGTCAGGGCACAGCTTTTCCGCTCGATACCGAGCTGGTCAATCTAGGATGGAACTGGAGCCTGAGCTCAAACAAGGTGAACGAGCTGCGCCTGGGCGTAATCCGCGACTCTGTCTATGACGAAGGTCTGCAGACAAATGGATTGCAGCAAAAATTAAACATCACGGGGACAGCTGATCCAAACGGCGTTCCTGGAATCAACATAACCGGCTTCTCCGGTTTCGGCACCACGATAGGGCTTATCGGTAATCTCGACAATGTTTACCAAATCGACGATGGTTTCAACTGGCTGCATGGAAATCATCAAATCAAGTTCGGAGCCGAACTTGCTTATCTGCGTACCATCCAATCCAGCGCCAACGCCAACGCTCGCGGTGTCTTCAACTTCAACGACACCTATACCGCGCAACTCGCCGCCAATGGAAGCGGCGGCTACTCCACGGTAGCCAATACCGGCAGCGCCTTTGCAGACTTTCTGCTCGGCGACCTAACCAACGCACAATCCATCGGTATGCCCCGCACGCACCTGCGATGGACCACCGCCCAGCCTTACATTCAGGACACCTGGAAGATCAGGCCCAACCTTACCGCCAACATTGCGCTCTCTTGGTACGGAGCGACTTCGCCAAATCCGAGCGGTCCCGATAAGAATCTGATTCACGGCTTCGACTTCGTCGCAGGCAAACCCACGTTCGCTGCTCTCGGGCAGATGAGTCCTTCGGTCTATCCCATGACCATGACTAATTGGGCACCTCGCATCGGCTTCAGCTACCAGCCCAGCGCCTTAAAGAACACAGTGATTCGTGCAGGCTGGGGGCTTTATTACACGACACAAGAAGCAGTTAACTTCCAATATGCGGTCGTATCCCAGGTCATCTCGATCAACAACGCCGTTGCCAACTCGCAACCCCAACCGACCTACGTGCTTGGCACAAACGCCATGCCATCTTTTACCGTCGGCCAGATTACGCAAGCCCAAGCCGACGCAATCACCGGACCGATTCAATACCTGAGCCAGAAATACCGCTCGCCTTATGTAGCACAATGGAACCTCGATATCCAGCACACCTTCGCATCGAAGTATCTACTGGACGTCGCCTACATCGGCAACGAGTCTCATCATCTGGCACTGAACTGGAACCCCTTCGACTGCTCAGAGACACAATCGCTCGCCTGCAGAGACTCCAACAATCCTTACAACGGAAAATATACTTACATGCAAGAGGTCGATAGCATCGGCTATGGAAACTACAACGCTCTGCTGGTTAAGTTCCAGCGCCAATTTTCCAACGGCTTAAGCATCCTGGCCAACTACACCTGGTCGAAGGCTCTTGCCGCTTCTCAAGAAGGCAGCAATGGCACTCTCAACCAGCGTCGTAGCTGTCTTATCGCTTGTGACTACGGCATGACAACCTCCAACATTCCGCAGTCGCTCGTACTTAGCGCAGTATGGGAGCTACCGGTGGGCCGCGGCAGGCACTTCGGAAATCAGGTCAATCCTGTGCTCAACGCCGTAATCGGTGGGTGGGATGTCGACGCCATCGCTACCATGCAAAAAGGCAATCCCTTTACGATTACCGCACCAAACAATACGGTCTGGTCGCCAGGTCAGATCCGCGCCAATATGTACTGCGATGGCAGGGCCGCTCTTGCAAACAAGAACATACGCTCCAATGGACACTACTGGCTCAAAGCCCAGACCGTTGGCCAAACCGAATCGCAGGGTGCCTGCTTTGTCGATCCAAATATCGATCCCGTCAATCGCACCGGCCCCGGCGGCACATTTCCCGCAGGCGTTAGAACATACTTCGGCGACTCCGGCTTCGATACGTATACCGGCCCCGGCATCAACAACTGGGACATCGGCACGCACAAGAGCTTTTCTCTCTACCGGGAGACAAAATTCACGCTTCGTGGCGAGTTCTTTAATGCGTGGAACCATACCCAGTTCGCAAATCCCAGCTCAGGGGTAGCTTCTTCGAACTTCGGCCAGATCGGTAGCACGCAACATGCCGCCCGACAGATACAGATTGGAGGAACAATCCAGTTCTAAATCTCGAAGTGCTGATACCCAAATAAGAAGGGGCAAGCTGATAGCTTGCCCCTTCTTATTTGCACCTTGATCAGGAACACCGTACCAGCCCCGTCGATCCCCGCACGACTAATTTGGTACGCACAATGTCGCATTCAGTTACGATGCCGCCGCGTGTCGCTTCCACCAGACTTGAAAACGCGCGAGCAGCAATCTCACGCCGCGGCAGCTCAATTGTTGTAAGTTGTGGCACAACCATACTTGCAATCGGCAGATCATCGAAACCAATAATCGAAATATCCTGAGGAACGCGAAGTCCTGCGTGCGAGACCGCCTGCAGTGCCCCCAAAGCCATCAGGTCGTTCGTTGACAGCACCGCTGTCGGGCAAGTCTCCCGCGACATAAGCTCCCGCATGGCGTATTCCCCGCCATCCACTCGCATATTGCCGGTAACCACCCAATCCTTACGCACCGAAAGCTTCAAACGTCTCATCGCCGTAGCCCAGTCCTGATAACGGCGTTTTGCGGAGCTAAAATCCGACGGACCTGAGATAAAACCGATATTGGTGTGCCCCAACAAGCGCAAGTGTTCAAGAGCTTCTCTAAACCCAGTGGAGTACTCAACCGGCACGTTTCTGTGCTCACCGGCAAAGGCTGGTTGATTCATCAAAACCAGAGGCACACGCTCGTGAGCTATTTGAAGCGCCGCCTGCTCCACCTCCGATGTCATCACGGCAATGCCATCGACACTGCGCTCCACCATACGGCGCATGCAACTCTCCAGCCGTTTCGGATCGTAGTTAGTGTGCATGAAGATGACATCGATTCCCTGCTCGGCAGCCGACGTCTGAAATGCGTCGATCAACTCCGGAAAGAACGGATTATTAATATCGGAGACAATCAGGCCGAACATGCGAGCTCGCCCAACTCGCAGGCTGCGGGCATGGGTATTCGGTACATAATTCAGCTTGGCAATGACGTTCCGAACTCTGGCCGAGGTCTTTTCCCGCACATTGGGAGAGCCGTTCAGCACGCGCGAGACGGTCGCGGTAGAAACCTTGGCACGCTTGGCAACTTCTTGAATATCCATGTTCTTTGAGTGAGCCGTGCTTAGTATAGGCCAAGCGTCGCTATAGTTTGTACAGATGCCAAATCATCCCTAGTACTAAATTTTTACGGGCTAAATCGGGCTGGAGCATCCACACTGGGTCTCCCCACCCCTCATCCTCATTCGCTTGTTTCGCATAGCTTGGTCATAGTTAACCTCGAAACGGCGACGAACCACTCCAGATAAAGAAGGACGGTCGGCAGTTCTCAAAAGAGAAATTCTAAGTTGACCTCTCGCTTCTATCTTGTTATTGTTCAAAGCTAATGACGATGGATACTATGCCGCTGATTTGTTGTTGCTCCTGTTGTGAGCAGGCGCAGCTGCGTGGATAATTTCGGGTCATAACGAAGAGATTTCAAAGCATCTTTTTCGGTTCCCACGCAAGCTATCCGGCACATGCGTGGGTTTTTCTTTTTTTCTCCTCCCACATTTGTTTCTTGCTCTAAGCTAGTACGCCATCAGCATTCCAGATGATGTATTTCGCCGCGAAAGCTTCTATCAGAGTTTTTGTGATTAGGCCGAGGACCTATCCCTCCGCAATACATACCTCTTAAGTCCCTCTCGGGGTTTCTGAAAGGAATACATGCACTACAAACTTCGCGATCTTCTCTCTCCAGGACTTGTTCTTGCTCTTCTTTTAGGTGTTGGCCAACTCTCTGCACAATCGACAGGAAATATTCGCGGTACGGTCAGCGACTCGACCGGCGCGGCGATTCCAGATGCCAGTGTCACAGTCACGAACACACAAACTGCTCAGACGCGTTCAACGCAAACCACTAACAGCGGTGTCTTTGTGTTTCCCAATCTGCCCATTGGCCGCTACGAACTACAGGTTTCAAAGCCAGGATTCAGCTCCCAGACGCGTGAAGGAACAGAACTGCTAACAGGTCAAACCATCGGGCTCGATATCACTCTCGCTGTCGGCTCGCAGACTCAGTCGTTCACCGTTGAAGCCGACACGCAGCAGATTCAAACCACCACCTCCACTGTCGCCCAGTCGATCGATGAGAAGCAGATGCAGGATCTCCCTCTCAACGGCCGAAATCCTCTACAGCTCACCACACTGACCCCGGGCGCGAGGTTGACGAATACCGGAACAGAGAGCGGACAACAGGACAACCAGGGGCTGACAGTCAATGGCTTGCGCGCCACGCAAAACAACTTTCAGCTCGACGGAGCCTTGTATGTAGATCGCTTCTTCGACTCTGTGCCGATCTTACCCAGTCCCGATGCACTCCAGGAGTTCACCATCCAGGCCGCCAATTACAGCGCAGCCTATGCCGGAGCAGGAGCTCTTGTTCAACTCTCTTCGCGGTCGGGCACCAATAAAATCCATGGCTCGGCATTCGAGTTTTTTCGGAACACGGTCCTCGATGCCAATAACTACTTTCCTGTAAAGAGCCCTACCGGCGCAATCATCCTGCCACCTTACAAACTCAATCAGTTCGGCGGCACTGTGGGCGGGCCGATCCGTCGCGACAAGACCTTCTTCTTCTTCTCAGCAGAAGATCTTCAGCAACGCTCTTCACCAAATCCCGCGACACTCACGCTCCCAACGGCCGCCCAAGTAGCCGGTGACTTCTCCAGTCTCTGCACCTCCGGCACCTTCAGTTCTACGACGGGAATCTGCACCAAGGGCGTACAGATCTTCAACCCTGCCACTGGAAAGCCCTATCCCGGAAACATCATTACGACTCCAATGGATGCGCTCTCCAAAGCGGTCTACAACCAATATCTGGCCGCTACCCCAGGCGTACTGAACCCGAACAGCCCGACCACCAATACGTTCACAAGCCTTACCAATGCAAACATCGACAGCACCCAGTATTTGATCCGCATCGATCACGCTCTCACAGATAACAATCACCTGAGTGGCCGCTATTTCTACAATCAGGACAACTTTCAACGCGCCTTCACCGCGCCTCTCGGCTTCTACGCAGCCAACCTTTTCCGCAATCAGTCTCTGACGCTCAGCGATACGCACATCTTCAGCCCAACACTCACCGCAACAGGTTACGTGACCGGTGGCCGATTTGCCCGCACTCAAATTCCTGAAGCGCCTGGCCTGAAAACACTTCAATCACTTGGCCAAAACGTACCGCTCGGAACCTTCAATGTACCGATCTTCCCAGGTGTCCGTGACAACATCTCGGGCTACGTCGATGTCTTTTCCGGCGGCGCTCTCACGCAGGATTCCACTTCATTTGAATTCAAAGGTGAAGTCGTGAAGCTGGTTGGCGCCAACACGTTTACGCTTGGCGGTGCCCTTGAGCGGACTCGAATCGATGCAACTGACTTTTCTTATGTGCCAGGAGATAACACCTTCAACGGACAGCGCACACAGGCGCCTTCCGGCACAATCCTGCCTGCTGGCGTGACCAGCGGCAACGCCTACGCCGACTTCTACACGGGTTATGAATCATCGTTCTTTCAGGACAACGGTCGAAAATTCTACCTTCGCGAATGGCGCCCGTCTCTCTTCTTCCAGGATGACTGGAAGCTGACTCATGATCTGACTCTCAACATTGGCCTGCGCTGGGATCCCTGGATTCCTCCCATCGACAAGAACAACACGCTGGTCGGCTTCCTCCCCGGCTTCAAATCGACCATCGCGCCGGGTGCGCCTGTAGGCTTGCAGTTCAACGGCGATCCGGGCTCTCACCCCGCCGTCTTCAAAAACAACTATCTCGATCTCGCGCCGCGCTTTGGCTTTGCCTATAACGTACATGGCGCAGGCAAAACTGTAGTCCGCGGAGCGTTCGGAATCTTCTACGGTTTTCCCGAAGGTCTGCTCTACCAGCGCACCGATGCGGCGCAGCCGGTCAACCTTTATCTCAATCTCGTCAACCCGCCACAATGGGACAACGTCTATGCCAACTTCGCAGGTGGATCCCCCTTCCCTCGCGGCAGTGTAAGCCGGTCACAGTTCGCTACCTACAACTTCATCACGCCCTTCTCCGGCGGCGTCCTCAATCCTGCTGCCAAAGTGGCATACACCGAGGACTACAACCTTACCGTCGAGCAACAACTCCCTTGGAATTTCGCGCTGTCCATCGCATATGTAGGCAATCACGCCTTACACGTAATGGGATCGAGGCAGTTCAATCCCGCGGTCTACGCTCCGGGTGCAACCGTAGCAAATGAACAATCTCGCCGCCTTTATCCCGGTCTGGGTGCGGTCGAGTTAGCCGATTCCTACGAATATGCGAACTACAACTCGCTTCAGGTCAATGTCACTCGCCGCGTGACGCATAACCTTACCTTGCTGACCAATCTGGTGTACTCAAAGGTCTTCGACAATAACTCCAGCGCGACCGAGGGCAACTCAGGACCGCCTAATCCGTTCAATCTGGCGAGCGCTTATGGCCCTGCCGATTTCGATCAGAAGATCCGGTTCAATGCATCAATCAACTATTTCCTGCCCAAGCTCCAAGTGAACAAATTTGCAGGAGCCGTCGTCAATGGATGGCAGGCGAACTCCATCATCTTTGTGCAAACTGGAATGCCCTTCACTATCCTGAGCGGCACCGATCGCTCTCTCTCCGGCATCGGAAACGACTACGCCGATGCAGTTCCTGGGGTAAGTCCTGCACGTCCTTCAGGAGCTTCCAGACTTACCAAATACTTCAATCCCGCCGCCTTCGTACAGGCGGCAACCGGAACCTTCGGCGATACGTCACGCAATTTCCTACGCGGCCCAGGCTACACCGATGTAGATGCTTCTCTATTCAAGGACGTGTTCCCAGAGCGCCGCATTCACGGACAGTTTCGTGCAGAAGCTTTCAACCTGTTCAACCACACCAACCTGAACAATCCTGGGGCCACAGTCTCTTCTACTGGAAGTTTCGGCCACATCACAGGAGCCAACTCGCCGCGCGTATTTCAGTTCGGGGCGAAGGTGCTGTTTTAGACATCAATCACACAAACAATCAGGCGTGGCCCTGTCATTACAGGAACGCGCCTGATTGATTCTCTATCTGAAGAAGTTCAGCGGTATACTTCGTCTTCGTTACGTACTCGACGAATATCTGTGCTGTACACGACTTTTAAAGGTGGCTATGTATACCCGAAGATCGTTTCTCGCCTCAGCCAGCGCGGCGCTGGCCATGTCTAGCCTTCCCCGCATTGCCTATGCCACAGCTCCTCCATCGCGGGCCTTCGGGTTGCAACTCTATACAGTACGTAAGGACATTCAGGCAGATACACCGGGTGTCCTGGCCGCTGTCCGCAAGATCGGCTATCGTTCAGTGGAAACTTTCGCTGCACAATATTCCCGCCCGGCAAAAGAACTGCGCCAGATGATCAGCGATGCTGATTTGTTCCTTCCCAGCGCACACTTCGGATATACAGATTTGAGTGAGAAATTCGATTACGCCAAAGAACTCGGTGTGAAGTACATCGTTGTAGGCGCGCCCCCTTTTCAAAAAGCGAACTCCGCTGACGCGTTCAAAGAGTTTGCAGCGCAATATAACCAATGGGGACAGGAAGCCGCGAAGTATGGCATGGAGTTCGGCTTCCACAACCACAACATCGAATTTCAAAGCTTTGACGGTGTAACTGGACTTGAGATTCTGATGAAGGAGACAGATCCCAAATTAGTGAAGTGGCAAATGGATTGTTACTGGGTGACGCAGGCTGGCGCGGACCCCGTTGCGATGATCCACAAATACGGCGAGCGCCTGCAAACACTTCACTTCAAGGATCGAAAACCCAACGTACCTACCTCCGCCAAACCGGGTGCTCCCGCGCACTTCACCGAAGTGGGCACAGGCACAATCAACTTCAAGGCCATCTGGGTTGCGGCCTCGCCCCTCCATGTTCCCTACTTCTTTGTGGAGCAGGACCAGACAGAAATTCCGCCGCTCGAAAGCATCAAAATCAGCTACAACAATCTTAGAAAGATCTTGCAATAATTCTCCATATCAGGTCGCAGCATCCTGATCAAAGACCATCGCTCCGATAGATGATTCTGGATTCATTGACGATAATTCTCATCTCGTTGCAAGCCCGCTTATGATGGATGCGCTGACACAGCAAGAGGAAATGGAAGATGTTTAATCGACGCGATTTTATCCGGACGGGAAGCGCCCTTGGCGCGTTTACCTCGATCCCAACCTTAGAGAGTTGGGGAGACACCCTTCTACCGTCACTCGAAGGCCCTTCCCATCATGCAATTTCGCTAGATCAACATTGGACAGTCGCGCGCATATCGAAGAGTACGCCACATCAGCAATCGCATCAGGAAGGTCAGCTTCCACAAGTCACTCTGCCTCATTGTGTCAGCCAGCTATCCTGGCAAAAATGGGACCCTTCCTCCTGGGAAGATCTCTGGCTCTATCGCCGTCCTCTTCAGATACCTCAGGAGTTTCGCGGCCTGCGCCTCTTCCTGCACTTCGACAGGGTCATGGTAAACGCTACTGCAGCAGTGAACGGTCACTCTTTGCCGCAACATCTTGGAGGTTTCCTGCCGTTTGAGCATGAGATCACAAGCCTTGTTACTGGAGCATCTAACTCGCTCTCCGTCACCGTGGACTCTCGCTGGAGCAACGTTCCGCCATCCGGCTCTCCCAAAGGCCCGGCATCGGTTGACTACCTGTTGCCCGGAGGCATCAACGGTTCTGTAGAGCTGCGAGCAGTCCCTCCAATATTTATCAAAGATGTCTTTGCTAAACCCGTCAACGTTCTGAGTGCCGATCGCCGGCTTGAGATCAATTGCAATGTCGATTCCGCAATTGCCAAATCAACACCTGTTCGCTTGGTGGCGACGCTTCAGAAGGACAAGCAGATAATTGCACGTACCTCCCGCAGCGTTGATGTCGCGCAGAATCGTCAGGATGTCAGCCTGGTTCTTGGCGATTTGAAGGATGTAATTCTGTGGGACACAGAAAATCCTCATCTCTATGATTTGACCGTCACTCTTTTTGTCCGCAAACAACCGCTGCATGCCTACAAGGTACGCGTCGGATTCAGGGATGCGCGTTTTGAGCTGGATGGTTTTTTTCTCAACGGCAAGCGGCTACAACTCTTCGGACTAAATCGGCATGAGCTATTCCCTTACGTCGGCTTCTCTGCTCCGGATCGTGCTCAACGCCATGACGCCGAATATCTGCGCCGTCAGTTGAACTGCAACATCGTTCGCTGCTCTCACTATCCTCAGTCCAAGGCATTCTTCAACGCCTGTGATGAGTTGGGATTGATGGTCTGGGAGGAGATACCGGGCTGGCAATATATCGGCGACAAAAGCTGGCAGGATGTGGCGCTTCAGAATGTAGGAGACATGGTTCGCCGCGACCGAAACCATCCTTCAATCGTCATATGGGGAGTTCGCATCAATGAGTCTCCCAACGACCCGGAACTCTATCGCCAAACCCGCGAAATCGCAAAATCATTGGACGGCTCACGCCCCACCTCAGGAACAATGACGCCCTCATCCAGAAAGGATTGGCGTCAAAACTGGCATCAGGATGTATTTGCATTCGACGACTATCACGCCGCTGCCGATGGCAGTGTAGGCATCGATGAGCCCTTGCCCGGCGTGCCCTATATGATCGCTGAAACAGTCGGTCAGTATTCCTATGGCACGGCCAGAAATTTTCTGCGACGATATCGCAGAGCCGGTGATCCAGTTGAGCAGGCCGAGCAGGCTGTGTTACACGCCGAAGCACATAGCAGAGCGGCAACCAACCAGCGTTGCTGCGGAGTGATCGCATGGTGCGCCTTTGACTATGCCAGCCTGATGAATGCGTATGCTGGCGTAAAGTGTCCTGGTATCGTCGACACCTTCCGAATTCCCAAGCTCGGCGCATCTTTCTATTTGGCTCAGGTCAACCCATCCGTACGGCCCGTTATCGAACCCAGTTTCTATTGGAATTTCGGTTCAAACACTCCTACCGGCCCAGGCAAGCATGCCGCGATCTTTTCAAATTGCGATTACCTTGAAGTCTTTATTGATGGCAGGCTGCACGAACGACTAAAAGCCGACAAGGACGCCTTCCCTAACCTCAAATACCCTCCATTCTTCATTGATCTCAACATAGATGGTGCAAGCAAGCCAGAACTTCGCATCGATGGATACACCGGAAACACCAAGGCGCTGTCGCGCTCGTTCTCTTCAGATACGGCCTCCGACCGGCTCTGGCTGCACGCCGATGATATGGAGATCCAGGCAGATGGCACCGATGCAACTCGTGTAGCGTTTGCAGTTGTCGATAAGTTTGGAACTCCACGGGCTTATGCAAAGGGAGAGATACATCTTCAATTAACCGGCCCTGGCATAATCGTCGGAGACAACCCCTTTTCTCTCGACGACACTGGAGGAGTAGGTGCTATCTGGATCAAAAGTATTCCCGGCAGTCCAGGTCGGATCACGCTCAGCGCAAGCCACTCAACTTTAGGTACGAATTCCGTCAACATCAGCTCCAGATAAATTCGTAGCAAGTTGACGGCAATCACCCTATCCTCTATCGTTTCATTTATGTTCACGGTCGAAACGGACCATCTCCCGTGCTCTCAGGCTGCCCTCCGTGGCATGTATTGTTGTTGCGCCTAAAAATCACCTCTGTCGCGCATTATTCCCTTACAATTCTCCTCTAATCTTCATTGGTGCAGCTCTATGCGTGCAAACCATTCGGAGTCTCGTGAACATTGATTCTCATAAGCGTTACAAGACGCTCTGCTTACTCGACGCTATGACTCTTGCTACTGGCGAGGCAACGAATGCACATCTCTCTGATCCATTTCAAGCACTGAAAGGAACGTTCCTCGCATGAATAGAAGAAGGTTTTTAGCTGCTGGTACGGCCATGGCGATGACGGCAAGATCATACGGACAGATTCTTGGTGCAAACAACAAGGTTGGACTGGGGATCATCGGCACTGGGCGTCGAGGTCGCATCGTCGGCGGAGCATTCCTCGCGGACAAGCGAACCCAACTGACCTCCATTGCAGATACGTATGATGTGACCCGGCAGAAGGTGTTGGCTGAGCTTCCATCGGAGCTGCCGAAACCTGAGGCTTACAACGCCTACGAAGATCTGCTCGCGCACAAAGATGTCGATGCAGTGCTCATCTCCACCCCCGATCATCTGCACGTCACGATCGCGCAGGCAGCGCTGGCGGCAAAGAAGCATGTCTATCTGGAAAAGCCGACGCTTCATCGCTGGCATGAAAAAAATGAGCTGATCAACGCCGCGCAGCAGCAAAAGCGTGTGCTGCAATGCGGCATGCAGCAGCGTAGCGGAGCACATTACAAACAGGCGAAGCAGGAGTTTTTCGACAACGGCAAGTTAGGTCAGATTGTGCTGGTGCGCGCCGTGTGGCACGACTTCTCATGGCAGCGCCGCAATATTCCTGACGCCCCCAAACCGCCGAGATTGGATTGGGAACGCTTTCTAGGGCCCGCGCCGCATGTTCCCTACGAGACCGTTCGTTATGACTCATGGCGCTACTTTCACGACTATGGAAATGGCTTGCTTGCGGACATTCTGACCCACTGGGTTGACGTGGCTCAATGGATGCTGAACGACGCATCTCCCCAATCCGCATATGCAACGGGCGGTATCTACAAACTGCACGATCAACGCGACAATCCCGACACGGTCAGCGCGGTTATCAAATATCAAAACTGGAACCTGAACTTTGAGAGCTCCGTTCTGCCGCTGCGAGATGATCGCCCTTCCGTACTCTTTGAAGGCACGGAGGGCCTGCTCGACCTTGCACGCGACGGATACACATTCACTCCACGAAAAGGCGAAGCAGTTCGAGTCGACACAACGGAAAGCCTGGAGCGCGCTCACACAAAGAACTTCCTGGACGCCATTACACAAGGCGAATCTCTCAATGCACCGCTTGAGGCAGGTATCGCTGCCTCAGTTCCGGTTCTGATGGCGGTAAAGTCATATTGGCTCAAGACTGTCGCAACATCACCTGACGAAATCTCACCGAGGAAGAAGAGTTAGAGGAATGGTGCCTCTGGCCACATCTGAAAAACAGCACGACGGTGTCATTCACACTGGCGGCAAGCGTCGATGGTTTGTTCTGGGCCTTCTCTTCGCCATTACCGTCATCAATTTTATCGACCGGCAGACAGTCTCTGTGCTTGCTCCGGTTCTGCGCGAAGTACTTCATCTCACCAACGAGCAGTATGGGCGTGTTGTTGCGGCATTCCAATTCGGCATGATGACTGGCGAATTGCCGATGGGTGCGTTGATGGACCGCTGGGGCGTTCGTCTCGGTTTGATGGGTGCTGTGCTCTGGTGGTCCGGAGCAACAGGCATGCAAAGCCTGACGCGCACCGGCACACAGCTCGGCTTGACTCGCTTTTGGATGGGCACCGGCGAATGCGGAAATTACTCCGGCGGAATGAAGGTAGTCGCGCGCCTGTTCACAAAGAAGGAACGAACTCTCGCAATTGGCATCTTCAACAGCGGCAGCATGATTGGCGCAACAGTCGCCACGCCGTTAATCGTGTACCTGATGCAACGCTTTGGATTCCGTGCGGCATTCCTGTTATCTGCATCGTTAGGCCTGCTATGGGTTCCTCTATGGTGGTTCATCTACCGTGAGCCGACCCGCGTTGAACAGAAAATTGCTACAACCGAACTCGCACATAACCCACCATCGCCCAATGTTCCCTTGCGCGATCTCATTGCAAATCGATCACTGTGGGCAGTCATGCTCTGCCGCTTCTTCATTGGGCCGGTAATACAGTTCTACTGGTACTGGATTCCAAGTTATCTCTTCAGCGTGCGTCACCTCACCATGACGCAGCTTGGATTTTTAGGGTGGATTCCATTCCTGCTAGGCGATTTTGGCGGTTTCGCCGGTGGATGGGCTGCAGGATGGCTACAGAAGCAAGGCGCAAGCATATACAGAGTGCGCCAACTAACGATGTACTCAAGTAGCATCCTATGCATCGCGAGCTTGTTGGTGCCCCATACGGCTAGTATCGTCATTGCGTTTCTATTAATCGGCGTTGCCATGTTCGCGGATAACTTTCTGTCCGCAAATATGTTTGGCAGCATGACCGATCTTTTTCAAGAACGTGAGCTCGGACGAGTGACCGGATTTTCCGGAGTTGCATCAGGCCTGAGCGGCCTTATCTTTCCGTTACTAACGGGTGTACTAGTCGATCGCTTTTCCTATGCGCCAGTGTTCTTTCTTGTCGCGTTGATGCCCTTGCTTGGAACCATAGCACTTTTTATTTTCGCGCACCAAGACTATAGGCAAGACAAAACGCGTTCTTTGAACAATCTGTAATTGGAGAAGACAAAAACGCAGCGCAAACCAAAACGGGATGGTCACCTCGATCAGGCCATCCCGATACCGTTCCAATTCAATATGACTTTCTGAATCTATTAGCGTCTCGCTGCAGTTGTTAATGGCGTAGCAGGAAGCTCTTCCGTAAGCCGATGCTGGACACGCGCCAGCCGAGTAGTTTCCAGGCGCGGCAAAACCCACTTTGCAAATCGCTCGCACTCGTCGATGTGCGGATAGCCCGACAAGATAAAAGCCCTGAACCCCATATCAATATAGCGTTGCATCTTGGCATAGACCTGGTCTGGATCTCCGACAATTGCACTACCGCACCCGGAACGGGCCAGCCCAATTCCTGCCCACAAATTTGGTTCGAGATATAGATCAGTCGATTGCGCGCGCATCTCTTCTTGACGCGCAACACCGACAGATGTCCGGTCCAGCGACCGAGCCTTGATCTCTTTTCCTTTTTCAAGATCAAGCCGAGAGATGAGACGTTCAGCAGCGGCATGCGCCTCGGCCTCAGTCTCCCGAACGATGACATGAATGCGCAGACCGAAATCAACTTGCCGGCCGAAAGAAGCCGCCTCCTCTGAAACCGACTGGATCGTCGCCGCCATCCTCTCTTCGGTTTCAGGCCACATCAGGTAAACATCAGAGTGTTCAGCCGCAAGAGTTCGTGCATCTGGAGATATACCGCCAAAATAAAGCAGTGGCCCACCATTCTGCTGATAAGGCTTTACAGGCAGACTCTCCAGGTCGAAGTTATAGAACTGACCTTTATATTGGATACGATCCTGGGTCCATGCCTGCTTGAGAATTTCGATTACTTCGCGGCTTCGCTGATAACGTGTCGCGGAGTCGGCACGAGTTCCAGCCAGATCGGAAGAGATGATGTTGATCGTCAGTCTACCCTGCAATATGTGATCGAGCGTAGAAATTGCTCGCGCTAACATCGGCGGATGAACTTCGCCGCATCGAATAGCAACCAGTTGGGAGATCTGTTCAAGACTTGGCCCAACGGCTGCAGCAAAGGTTAGCGGATCTTGTCCAACCTCATATCCACTAGGAAGCAGAATATTCTGGTAGCCCAACCGGTCCGCAGTGCGCACAACGTCGGAACAATGTTTGAAGCTGCTGCGAAGAGTTCCATCTGGCACACCGAGAAACTCATAGTCTTCCGAGCAGATAGCAGAAAACCACGCAACCTCCACGGCTCGTGACTCTCCAGAGCGAATTTGAACCTTAGGCTTAGAACCTTCAACAGTTGGAATCTGCATTGCTTCGCTTTCGAATGGGGATATACGAACAACGAAATCCCTTTTCTCTCTAAGGAAATCTTCGTTGCTCCATGGTAATTACTATAACTTCCAATCGTCCTAAAGGAACATGGCCTTACTTCTAAATCAACTTCTTACACAACGACTCTCCATCGCTGATGGCAGAAAATCCTGGCAAGCCAATATCTGGCAAAAACGGCTTTGAATCCATGCGTTCCTCATGAACCCTAATCGCTTGGAGTATAGATTGAGAGGCATTGGTTAGTAATTCATTGACACTCAGGACAAAAGAGAAACGCGGCCGAGAAGACTCGACCGCGTGGAGTGATTTCAAAGAGTGAGGTAAATGCTTTAGTTGCTCAAAATATGATCTTGCCGCTCAACTGCAATTGCCGGGGTGAATTTGCCTGGCTCGTAACGGCTCCGAAGTTCGTGTTGCTGATGTCATTCTGCGGGCCACCAAAGACTGGGTGATTGAGAATATTGAATCCTTCCGCACGAAATTCAATTCTGTCTTCTCGCCAGAACGGGAAGGAGCGAATGACCGAACTATCCAGATTGATCCACCGTTGCGCCTGCATACTATTCCTTCCGACGTTTCCAAAGGTATATTGCGCTGGGACAGCGAAGGCCGCAGTGTTGAACCATTTCGCGGTGGTGGGGTGAGAAAGATGAGGGTTGCCAACCTGGTCAGCCCATTCATAGCCTGTGTTTCCAATATTAGCGACGTCATTGCTGTCTTTTACAGTGAAGTTCTGACCGTTGCGCCACGTGAAGATATTATTGATCTGCCAATTTCCAACGACATAATCAACGAAGCGATTGCCAGTTGAAAATCTCTTGCCTTTGCCAACCGGGATTTCATAAAGAGAGTTGGCCACGAAGACTTGGGGGATATTGGTCCCGGACAAGCCGTATGAAGCCCCGGGATGATACGCATCCTGCACCACCGTTCCTTCCACACCAAACCAGCCGTCATCTTCGGCCATTGATTTAGACCAGGTATATGCAACCTGGTAAGAGAAGCCGTTGGTGTAGCGCTTATCCAACTGCACCTGGAGAGCGTTGTAACTGCCATTACCGATGCTGCGGTCGTAAAAGGTTGGAATACTGTATGGATAAGGCGCTCGTGACTGCGGAGTACCCGGACCGGGCGTGAGAGCCGTGTTGTATTGCCCGCCGACGTTCGTACGATGAGAAGCAGAGCCGACATAGTCTATTCTCAGAGCCAGGGAGCCGTTCAACTGTCGCTGCACCCCGAAGTTCCACTGCTCCGAGTAAGGGTTCTTAATGTGCGGGTCATAGAACCACTGATTGCTTGTGAAGGGCGTGGCAGGCGGAAAGAGCCCGGACCCGCTTGCGTTGAAAGGATTCTGGGCGGTTACATTCGGTGTAAGTTGACTGGTGGTGGGAACGTTGGTGAGCGAACTTGCGATCTGCTGTCCAATATCAGGCCATGACCCCTCGATGTTCTGGGCCATCTGGGTAACTGCAGCCCAGTCATCAAAGACGATGCCGTAAGCACCATGCATCACCGTTTTGTCGTCGACTTTGAAGGCGAAGCCAAATCTTGGCCCAAGGTTCGAATTGACGTTATGAGAGATCTTGCCGTTGGGGCTCACAATGACATGAGCAGGCAGGGTGCCGTCGCCGGGGATGCAGGGAGCGAAACCGCGCGAGTTGCAAGACGGCGGCAACTTCTGGATGATGTAATTCCCGGTTCCCCAATCCATGTCGCCGGTTTCCGGGCCTCCCTGCTTGCCGATGTTTGCGTTGGTTCCATACGCTGGCAGGAAAGGGTAGTCGTAGCGCAAACCGTAATTCAGGGTGAGCCGTGGGGTAGTCTTCCAGGAATCCTGAAGGAAGACACTTAGCAGCCCGCCGGGGCGCTCTGTCTCATCCACGTTGCGGCGGCTGGCGCCACTAGGCACATTCAGCAGAAAAGATGCCAGAGCGTCGCCGTTAGAAACAGGTTTGCCGTCGGAACCCAGGATGGATGGATTCCCGGTCTGCGGAGCCGAAAAGTTGAGACCAATCTGGGACAACGGGCTGGCAAAGTTCACGGTATCGAACCCTGCACCAAATTTAATTTCATGATTGCCCATGATCTTCGTGTAGGAACCACGAACCTCATGGCTGTCCGTGGCCTTGGGTGTATCGTTGATGCTCTCGCCGCCATTGCCATAGTTGCTGATGCCCGGGCCCGGGAGCAG
Organism: Edaphobacter dinghuensis; assembly: GCF_014640335.1. Classification (NCBI taxonomy): domain Bacteria; kingdom Pseudomonadati; phylum Acidobacteriota; class Terriglobia; order Terriglobales; family Acidobacteriaceae; genus Edaphobacter; species Edaphobacter dinghuensis. The sequence goes on from NZ_BMGT01000001.1 coordinate 146,620, forward strand.
AGCGCCGCCATTTGCCCCAGCAAAGCCGCTGGCAAAGGCATCGGAAAAGCCTATTGTCGAGATGATGTCGGCAGTTGATTTGGTGAAGCGCGTCGCTGAGTTATCAGACACAGTGGTACGCGCATATTGCACCTGCAGGATCTGAGTGGGGCTGAAGATGTGAACAAAGCTGCCACCCCAGTTGCGCCCATCAATCTCGTGGTCAGTCAGCAGTCCTGGCAACCCGCCAGAAGAGTTGACTGTGCTGTTGATGAAGCTGTAACGGAACCAGGCAGTGTCTTTGGTTCCAAAGCTCTGATCTCCGCGGATATCGAACTCGTTCTGCTTTTGCGTCAATGGAGTAGCGTCAATTGCATTGGCTGCGCACGTACCGCCACTACCGAATTGGAAGCATGGGCCTGGCGCGGGGAAGATAAACTTCGCATAGGCCACCATTCGCTGATCGATCAGATTGGAAGGGATCTGGTTGCCAGCAAATGCCGGGCGGGTGAAGTTGGGATTACCATTTTTGTCGATCGTTGGCGTAGTCTGAAACGGATTGTAGATCTGAAGTTGATTGTTGTCGGCTTCGTTCCCAGCCAATTCCGCATCGGTGGGCACCAGGATCGTACTATCCTGCGGTGTCGAATAGCGATACCCCTGATAAGCGCCAAAGAAGAAGGACTTGTTTCTGCCGTTGTAGAGCTTCGGGATTATCACGGGGCCGCCGATTGAGCCGCCGAACTGATTCTGGTGGAAAGAAGGCTTGGACTGGGACGCCGGCAGAAAATAATTGCGCGCATCGAAGGCTGTGTTGCGAACGTACTCCCAACCAGAACCGTGAAACTCATTGGTACCGCTCTTCGTGACGATATTCACTACGCCACCAAGTACGGAACCGTATTCCGCATCATCGGTATGCGAGACGACTTTGAACTCCTGAATTGCGTCGATGATTGGTGCGATGGCATAGGTGCTCTCGATTGCACCGTAGTTGTAAAGTCCATCCATCAGGAAGAAGTCGCTGCGGTTTGTCTGTCCGTTGATGGAAGGAAAAGAGTAGTCGGAGCCGATGGCGACAGCAGCACCGAATCCACCGCTACCGGACATGCCGCCGCTCTGTCCAGTCATGATCGGAACTACGCCTGGAGTAAGCGACAGCAAAGAAGTAAAGTTACGTCCATTCAAGGGAAGATCGTTGACCTGCTTGGTCTCAATTACAGTTCCCAAACTCGCGCCGCTCACATCGAGTTGGGCTGCGGTAGCGTCAACTGTGACAACTTGGTTCTGGGTACCTATCGCAAGCTTAAAGTTGAGCGTTGCGGTCTGGTCGACCGATAGGACAAATTCAGGAACTTTTTGCGGATTGAAGCCCGTGGCACTCGCCTGAACGGTATAGCGGCCAGGAGTAATGTCAAGAAAGACATAGGCTCCCGAACTGTTGGAGACAGACTGGTGCACAACCGATGTCGCGGTATTCTTCAATTCGATCGTTGCACCCGCAATTACCGCGCCATTGGGATCCCGAATGACTCCATTGACCGAAGCGGTTGAAACCTGGGCTCCCGCCGAACCTGCGAACAGGAGTAGAAGAAGACCGACAAAACAGGCTTTGTACATTCCTGGAAACAAGCCAACAATTTGCCTGGTAAAGCTTTGCGAGTAACGTGTCATCGGAGGAACCTCCCTTAATCGGTGCTGATCTAATCCCGCCATCTCGTGGATGGCTTTTTTTACGGAAGACTCATGGCCCAAGGAAAACGGTAACTGTTCCGAATACTTTAATAAGGTGGAACCAACTTTTATTCGCGCACAATGACTTTGTCAAGTGAAAAAGTCAACCTTTCGGTGGAGATGCAACATCTTTGAAAGATGGATGACCAACCTGCACCTTTGGCGCATAGTTTTGGCTCTCAGGTTTGCTTGGGTAGGAGGGTATCCGCTATAGTATGCGGCTCAGTAAAAGTTTCGCAGACCGCCGCTTCAGAGCAAGCGTGAAGAGAGCAGATCGGAGTGTCAGGACGCCTGGTAAATGACGATCCGAATGAAGGACATAGCTAGGGACCTCGGCCTTTCGCAGGCTACCGTCTCCAAGGTTCTCCGCGATCATCCCGACATTGGCGAGTCGACTCGCAGGCGCGTATTGGAACGAGTCAAGGAGCTGGACTACCAGCCAAATTCCCTTGCGCGCAGTCTTGTTACCGGCCGCAGTTTTCTGATTGGCCTGATCGCTCCCAGCTTGCTGCATCCGTTTTTTGCGGAGATCGCGATTGCTCTGTCAGATGTCATTCGAGACAGAGGCTATTCCCTGATTGTGTCTTCCTCAGAAGAAGATGCGGAGCGCGAAAAGGAAGAGATATCGCGGCTTCTGGGGCGTCATATGGACGCGCTCATCATTGCGTCCGTTGGGTCGGATATTCAGCAATTCGAGCGGATGAACAGCAAAGCTCAGCCGTATGTCCTCATTGATCGAGACTTGGACGGCGTCGACGCCAACTTTGTCGGCATCAATGACAAGAGAGCTGGATATCTTGCGACAGAACACCTCGTCAGCATGGGTTGTCGTCGCATCGCGCACATCCGCGGACAAGACAACAGTCCGGGCAACGGCCGATTCGAAGGCTACAAGGAAGCCCTCCGCGATAACAATCTTTTCTTTTCGAATGACTACGTTGTACGCAGAAACTATGTCGATATCGAAACAACCCGCCGGGGTGCAGAGGCTATGCGCCTGCTACTGGAGCGAAACCCGAAGCCTGACGGCGTCTTCTGCTTCAACGATCCGCTCGCGATTGGTGCCATGAGCACAATCCTCGAGTCAGGCCTAAGAATTCCGGAAGACATTGCCTTGATCGGATGCGGCAATCTGCCTAATAATGATTGGCTTCGAGTTCCTCTTTCGAGCATCGACCAGCGCAGCCAGATGGTGGGCCAACACGCTGCAGAACTTGCACTCAATTTAATCGAGTCCAAGCAAATGCCTCATACCCAGACCACTGTGCTCGAGCCAACTCTTGTAATACGGTCATCTACGCAGAAAAAGAGGAATAAGTGAGAGCATCTGTCTGCAGAACCTGGCTGAATACTTTTATCGGAAACGAGAGGCATTCCCGGTCAAACGGCTCCTTCACGTTGCGTCGCGCAGGATTCGCAACAATCCTGTTTTTCATCCCGATGCTTTCGGGATTCGTAGTCTACGGGAAGACCTCCAAGAATCCCTCCACTCCGTCAGTACACAACTCCAATGAAGAATATGTAGGCTCCAGCTCCTGTTCCTCGTGCCATTTCGAGATCTATCGTCAGTTCTTGAAGACCGATATGGGGCGCTCCATGTCACCGATCACCCCAGCATTGATAAAGAACATCTCTTCTTCCGCCACTTACGACAATCCGCAATTGAAGCGCAGATTCGAAGTTTTCACCCGAGACGGGAAACTCTATCAAAGCGAATATGGACTTGATGCAGACGGCAAGGAAAGCTTTCGGGATACTCATCAGCTCGAATGGATCATCGGAGCAGGCGTCAACGGGTTTGGAGCAATCCTTCAGGACGATCACCATCTCTTCCAGGCGCCGCTGTCTTTCTATTCCAAGGCTATGGATTGGGAACCTTCGCCAGGATACGAGTTTGCCGATCTAGGATTTAATCGTCCGATTACTCCCGGCTGCATTTCCTGTCACAGCGGTCGGCCAAATGCTGTGGCCGGGACCAACGGTAAATTCGAAGCTACGCCTTTTTCTCAACTAGCCATCGGCTGCGAAAGATGCCATGGGCCAGGAGCCGCACATGTACAGCTTATGAGTGGAGAACCCGTCCATAGCTCGGGGAAGGGTCCTTTGTCCGATACCATGATCATCAATCCTGCCCGCCTCACACCATATATGGCCGACAACATCTGCATGGCTTGCCATCAGGCGGGCGATGTACGTGTTCTCAAACCCGGCAAGACATACCGGGATATTCGCCCAGGTCTTCCACTCGACGAGACGTTATCGATCCTGATGGTTCCACCTACACCGGAGGCTCCGCCCTCGAAGGATCACGTCGACCATTACTACTCCATGACTTTGAGCAAGTGCTATCGCGCGAGCAAGGGCAAGCTTAGCTGCATCACCTGCCACGATCCTCACATTGAACCGTCACGCGAAGAGGCCCCGGCGTATTTCAACAGCAAATGTTTGACCTGCCATACGCGCCAAAGCTGCAAACTTCCTTTAGAAACTCGAATGCAGCAAAAACCTGCCGACAACTGCATCGGCTGCCATATGCCGCAGCGCGACATTCAGGTCATCTCACACTCCACCGCCACCAATCATCGCATCGTGGCGACTCCCGATGAGCCATTTCCCGATGTCACCTTCATGCAGACGACGGCTGCGCTGCCGAATTTGATCCATATCAATCCTGCTCATCGTTCAGTGTCAGGTCAGCAGGCCGATCCACTTCCGTTGCTGACCCTCTTGCAAGCCTATGGAGAACTTGCGCAGGACAAACCGGAATACGTGGCCTCTTATTTGAAAGTCCTCAGCCAGCTAGAGCAGACGCAGCCGAATGATCCTTTAGTGCAAGCAGCGCTCGGACGTAGAGATCTGAAAGACGGCAACTTCTCCAATGCTGCTGATCATCTCCGGCGCTCGCTTCAGGCTGGCCCCGCAGTCGCAACGACTTATGCCGATCTGGCAGACGCTCTCACTCATCTTGGACAGACTGCCGAGGCTCGGCCATTGATTGAAAAAGCAATCCAGCTGGATCCATTCAATCCCATTACAAAGAAGATGTTGGTAGTCAATCTCATTCAAGCCAAACAATATCCGGAGGCAAAAAAGTCGCTTGAGGACTATCTCAAAGTCTTTCCGCAAGATGACTTCATGCGTCAGATGTTGCATCGTGCAGAGAGCACGACTCAGCCTTGAAATAGTTTTGAGGTTCGACACTAAGGTCTCCGTGAGGTGTACGGCACTTTGCTGACAATTCCTTTGCCTTCCTGGATGGTGACTATTTGGCCTGCAGCAACTGAAGAGATGGTTTCGACCTTGCCGTCCAGCCAACGAATGGAAAGATTTGCTACAGTCGCTTTCGCTAAGCCAAAGTGCAGTCGAAAATCGTTCTGAGATATATACGAACCACCACTCCGAACCTCATCGATCTGTGTTCGCCCATTGGCCGTGACAGTAATGCGGGCTCCAATTGCATCACGACCGGTGGCCGTCAAAGCACGTATCAGGATGGAGTTGCCCAATGGCGGCGCGACGTTTTTTAGAAGCGACGGTGCCTCTCCCATATTGACGATGACTATCTCTTCGTTGCCATCGTTATTGAGGTCTCCAACAGCGAGTCCGCGTGAAGCATGGGCTGCAGCAATACCGCTTCCCGCTAAAGAAGAGAGATCGAAGAACTGACCGTCTCTGCGATTCCAGTAGAGCAATCGACTCTGCTTGAACGTCTCGCCCGTATGTCCGCTGTCGACTTCGGGGTACACATGCCCATTAGCGAGAATCAGATCTTTCCACCCATCATTGTCAATGTCGATCGCAGCAGTGCCCCAACCCAGGTATCGCGTGTTGACTGCAAGACCCGCGTCGATAGTGGTGTCGTTGAAGCTGTTTGCGCCCTCATTACTGTAGAGAGTTGAGGTATCGTCGGCAAAGTTGGTCTTGAAGATATCGAGACGCCCGCTATGGTTGAAGTCAGCCGCCGCCACCCCCATGCCTGCCTGTGCCCGCCCTTCGTCGTTATAGGCAACACCAGACTCCACGCCGATTTCTTCAAAGCCCTTTCCTTTGAGATTGTGAAAGTAGAGGCTCGCCGTGGAGTCGCAGGCAACATAGATATCCGGCCAGCCATCGTTGTCGAAATCCGCAACCAGCGGGGAAAAGCAGTAGTAGTTCTTGGGCGTGGTGATGTGCATCTTGTCAGAGACATCGGTAAAGTGCCCGTGCCCATCATTTTGATATAGCGAGATCGTCTCGCCCTGCAGTCCTCGTGGCCCGCAGATCACTGGCAGTCCCTTCCATTCGCATTGCGACTTCTCGCCCGGATGTGGTGTCGTGGCTGGATCGAACTCAATGTAGTGGGCTACGACCAGATCCAGAGCTCCATCCCGGTTGAAGTCCACAAAAGCGCATCCTGTGCTCCAGCGTGGTTTCGGCGATGCCAACCCACGCTCCTCTGTTTCATTCTTAAACGTGCCGTTGCCCTGATTATGGTAAAGAACGTTCTGTCCCCATTGCGTGATGAAGAGATCAACATGCCCGTCATTGTCGATATCGCCGGCGCAAACTCCCTGCCCCCATCCGGTGTGCGTCAATCCAGCCTTGGCGGTGACATCTTCAAACTTCAGCCCGCCAAGGTTGTGATACAGCACTGGCGTAGATGTGCCGCCACCATGGAGACGATCGCCGTTGACGAACAGAATGTCCGGCAAACCATCGTTGTCGTAATCGAAGATGGCGACTCCATTTCCGGTAGTCTCGATGATGTATTGCTTATTCTTTTCCGCCCCGGAGACATTCACTGCAGTAAGTCCTGCCTGGGCAGCAATGTCCTCATAACGCACCACCGGCGGCTTTAATCCGGCAGGTAAAGGCTTCGCAGGTGTTGCCACGCCGTTCCCGGTTGATACTCCCATCTGGGCATGACACAGGCTGGCCGAAGCGAAGCTAAGAAGCAATGCCGTCCACCGAAGCGATGAAACGATGTGCTTTTGAATATTGCTGAGACGGAGCTTCTCCATGTTCTGGCGAATTATAGCAGTGGAAAGTGTGACTCTGCGGCTCGCCCTCCCGCTCGCCTGTTGGGCGAATTCTCCCGGCAAGACAGGCACCGCCGCCTCTTTGACCACCAGCGTACGACCGCGCACTTTTCGCCGTGAGATCAATGCAACGGATATAGTGGATTCACGTCGAAGCAATATACCGCGGAGCTTACATGGTCTGGAGTCGAAATTCATTGTTTGTCCACAACGAATCCTTTCACCGGAACGCCGGAAGGCGAAGATCAATGTGGCGATATGTTCTGCTTGCACTCCCTGTTTTCTGTGTCTTGCCATCAATCGCGTTCGCCCAGAGTGGTCCCGCTTGTACCGGACCGACCGCGCTGGACCAGATGATTGTTTCCAATCCTTCCAGTGGCGCCTACGAAGCACTGGGAACCTGGTTTGCAAAGCGCCGTCAATTCTCTTGCGCCATCTCTGCCTTTGAATCTGCACTTCGGCTCGATCCCAAATCGTGGCAGGGTCACTACGATCTCGGACTCACTCTGCTGAGCAGCGGCAATCCTCGCGGCGCGATTACGGAGCTCAAGACAGCGTCGGCGCTGAAGCCGAACTCGGAGCAGATTTTACTGCCGTTGGGAGCAGCACTCAGTGAGACGAACCGACAAGACAGTGCAATTGAGGTCTTCAAGTCGATTCTGAAAGAAAATCCGCAATCGATTAAGGCGATCGATGGTCTCACCAAGGCTTTTATTGCCGAAGGAAGATACGAAGCGGCTATTGCAGCGCTCAAGAACGCTCCGCCGGACGAAGTTTTACAGCTCAATCTTGCCGTCGCGTATTCAAAGAACGGTAATCCTGACGAATCACTGAAGGTTCTTTCTGCAATCATTAAGCAGCATCCTGCTTATGCCCAGGGGCACTTCAATATGGGAGCCGTTTACGTTCAAGAGAACCGATTCGGCGAGGCAGCGCAGGAATTTAAAGAGGCGCTGCGCCTCGATCCCTCCGACGACGTCACTCGCCTGTCCTATGTAAAAGCTCTGGTGGTTCTCGCTCAGTTCGATACCGCGGCTCCGATTATGCAGGAGTATCGGCAGCGTCGACCGCACGAATTCGATGCACTTTACTTCAGCGGCGTCGTGGAAAAAGGATTGGGCGACTATGCAGGCGCCGAAAAATTTTTACGTCAGGCAGTGGCTATTAACCCGAATTATTTCGATGCACGATACAGCCTGGGCTATGTGCTCGCGCACCTTAGCCGTCCTGCAGAGGCACGTCCCGAACTGGAAGCTGCCCTCAAACTCGATCCAAGTTCGAGCAAGGCACGATTTCAGTTAGCAGCAGTGTTACGTGCTCTCGGACAGAAGAGTGAGGCGAATAAAGAATTAAGTACCTTCGAGAAGCAAAAGGAGCAAGGCGTCAAACAAGATGTCGCCGGTGTGAAAGCAAATCAGGCAAATGCTGATTTGCAGACGGGAGATCCGCAAAAGGCCGTTGATCTGTATCGCCAATCACTCGTCGAAGACCCAGGAAATGCACGCACCTACTACAACCTTGCCCTTGCTTTAGACCGGACGGGAGATCATCGCGCGGAGCGGGAGGCACTCGAAAAAGCGGTCGAACTCGATCCCAAGCTGGCTCGTCCTCATAATCAACTTGGCGTTCTCGACCTGCAGGAAAATCAGGCCGCCACCGCGAAAAAGCAGTTCGAGACGGCCATCTCGCTCGATCCGCAATATGCTGAAGCTCAAAATAATTTAGGCGTTCTGAGTGGGCAGCTCGGCGAAAGCGCGCAAGCCGAAAAGCTATTCCGCGAAGCAACGGAAAACAATCCGCAGTATGGTCAGGCCTTCGCCAATCTGGGCATGATACTGGCTAGCGAAGGCCGATTCCCGGAGGCCGCTCAGGCACTTTCTACCGCCGTTCAAATCGAACCGAATAATACTGGCGCCCTCAGCGCATATGGAATGGTCCTGGTGCGCTTGAATAAAGGAAGTGAGGCCCTCACCCATTTTCGCAAGGTGACGGAGCTTGACCCCAAATCGCCGGGAGCACATCTGAACCTGGGAATTGCCCTGGCCGATCAGTTCGACCTCAACGGTGCGTTGAGCGAATTTTCTGAAGCGGTCAATCTGGATCCGGACAATGCCGTGGCACACTACAACAAGGGACGAGTCCTCCTCGATTTACAACGCAACAGCGAGGCAAAACCCGAACTTGAGAAGGCAATTCAGCTCGATCCAAACTCGGCAGACTCCTGGTACCTTCTGGGTTTAATCTCGAGGCAGGCAGGGGAGACAGAGGCAGCCATTCGCAACTTCCAGAAGTCGCTTGCCGTCAAGCCGGACAATGCCGAAGCTCATTTCATGCTGGGGCAGGAACTTCAACGGAAGGGCGATTCAGCCGGTGCAATCGAGCAATGGCGTAGAACCATCCAAATTCAGCCGCAATACAGCGAGGCGTACTACAGCCTCTCACGTCTCCTGATGCAGTCGCATCCCGATGAAGCCAAGCGATTGCAGGCGCAATTCAAAACGTTGCAGGCCGCACAGCACATCACAGATCGCGCGAACACGCTTGGTAACTTTGCCCTGGCCTCAGCCGACGCCCACGACTGGCCGCAGGCGATCGCCCAACTCAAGGAAGCTATTAATGCTTGTGGGCAATGCGATTCACTAGCCCCGCTTCACAAAGATCTTGGCTTGATCTACTGCCGCTCTGGCGACTACAAAAATGGGCGAACAGAGTTGCTGGCCGCGCAGAAGCTGACTCCGGCAGATGAAGATATTAAGAAAGCGCTCGAGCTATTGCAGACAGTACAATCACCGACACTATAGCATTAATTGCGAAGGTCTAAATTGTTGAGAAAAATGGTCGGGACGACTAGATTCGAACTAGCGACCTCACCCACCCCAAGGGTGCGCTCTACCAGGCTGAGCCACGTCCCGACTCTTGTTTGCACGCAGTCCGGGCGGACCGCGGCGGGGTATGTTGCAGACCTAAGTGTACACGAATCGCGCGATCTTCGCGCCATCCGTTACTTCGTAGGCGCGACGTACTCCTTGGGCAAAGATCCGCCTTCGCCGAAGAAGAACTCGTTCATCTGCTCCACAAGGAACTCCTGTGCCTCGCGCGTCCAGGGCTGCAGGCGGTACTCATTCAACAGCATCTTCTGGCGCTCCACCCACTCGCCCCAGGCTTTTTTAGACACATTTTTGTAGATCTTCTGACCGAAATCCGAGTCAAAGGGCGGTTCATCGAGGCCTTCCATTTCAGCCTTGTATTTGGTGCAGAAAACCATGTGCGCCATATTCTTCAATTCCTTTATCTAAATATCTAAAAATATCGGCCCAAGCGTAGTCAGACCATAACGCAGCCAGAGACATCTCTAGGATACCTCCTTCTCGCCAATACAGCTCGATCACCCAAAGTCGAAGCTCAGCTTCTATCTGCCTGCCTGTCCAGCGTCTCCTTCATAATCACGCTGCCCTGCTCGATCATGCCCCGAATTCCCTCCGCAAGCTCATTCGGCAGTAAATCGGCGATCCACACAATCCTGCTTCCCTCCCCATCCGCAAACACCTGCACCGATGCATTGTGATGCGAAAGCTGTCCTCCTACCGCAGACCACGCCAATCGGCGAGCTTCTTCATCCAAATCGACGATCAACTCTTTCACTACCAAGCCATTTCCAAACGTTACGATTCTCGCACCCGGCTCCAACTGTGTATCCACAACAAACCCCGGAACCAGCCGCGTGTGTAATGCGCCAACGTCACGAATTGCCGCCCATACATCTTTCGGGCAGGCTCTGGTAAAAATCTCTCTGCGAATCGATGCCATCTTCAGAACTCCACATGTGAGATGAGAATGAATCAAACAAATCGTTCAGCAATGACATTGTATTGATCTATCCATGGAGCAATCACCCATCATCTCGATGCAAGCGATCAACCGCGCTTTTTCTTTCCTTTATTCACCTTGTCCCTCTTCCGAACCTTCTTCTTCGCAGCTGCTCCCTTGGTCTTGCGTGGCTTTCCGGAACGGTCAGGGCTTGGCTGTCTGGTTCGTCCATCATCAACCGACGTTACCTTCTTATTCTTTCCAGCACGTCGCAAGGAACCAGACCGCCGTGTACCTTCGCTTTCTCTCTCATCCGGCAACAGCGCGAACTGCAGTCGCTTTTGTTGGCGGTCAATCCTGTCGAGCAGAACATGAACGCGCAGGCCCATCTTGAAGATGTGGCCGTTACGCGCGCCCACAATCTGCCTGTCGGTGTCGCGGAAGAAATAGCGGTCGTCCTGCAAGCTCGCAATCGGCACAAGCCCCTCGATGAAGAGGTCGTCGAGTTCAACGAAGAAGCCATACTTCGTGCAGGAGAGAATAATGGCATTGAAATCCTCTCCAACACGATCCTCCATGAAGCGTATCTTCTTCCACTCGATCAGCTCGCGCTCTGCATCATCGGCGCGGCGCTCCGCTTGGCTGGACTCAGTGGCGATGACAGCAATCTCTGCCTCTGGAATAGGCGCCATCGCATCACCAAGCCGAATCTGCGAGGAAGTATGTTTAGCTTCCTGCTTCGCATCACTCATCTCGCGCCAAGGCTGCGGATCGGTGCTCAAAATAGCCGCACCCTGCGGATTCGCGCCGCGCTGCAACAGATCGCGCAGCAGCCGATGAACGATCAGGTCCGGGTAGCGGCGAATCGGCGAGGTGAAGTGGGTATAGCTGGGCGACGCCAGCGCAAAGTGGCCGACGTTCTGTTCGCTGTATCGCGCCTGCTTCAACGACCGCAGCATCAGGTAGGCAAGAATCCGCTCCTCCGGTTTGCCTGCGATCTTCGCCGTCAGCCGCTGGTACATCTGCGGCGTCACCGGAATCGACTCAGCGACCTCATGCGTCTTCGCCGTACGATTCGTTCCACGCACCGAGCGCCGGTCAGCCTTCGTCTGCACCCGCTTTACGGGCAGACTGCTGAACCCGAGCGAATACCCGAACTGACTTGCCGTCTCTTCAAAGTCGACGATGCGCTTAGGATCGGGCATCTCATGAATACGGTAGACGCTGGGCACGCCCTGCGCTTCGATCCAGTGAGCAACACACTCGTTGGCCGAGAGCATAAACTCCTCGATCAAGCGGTGCGACCAGCCACGCTGCGAGCGCACGATGGCTTCCATGTTGCCTTCGGGATCGAACTGCACCACCGGCTCCGGCAGATCGAAATCAATCGATCCGCGGCGATGACGCTTCGCATTCAGCTTCAGCGCCAGTTCGTACATGCGCTCGAAGTCCGGCACCAATGCTGCAAACTCCTTGCGCGTCGCCGCATCGCCATCGAGCACCGCCTGAATCTGCGTATACGTCATGCGCCGTGCGCTGCGAATGATGCCCTCGCACAACTCGTAGCCAAGTACTTCGCCGCGTCCGTCGATCTCCATCAGGCAGCTCAGAACCAACCGATCCTCATCTGGCCGCAGGCTGCACATCCCACTCGAAAGCTGATTCGGCAACATTGGGATAGCGCGATCAGGAAAATAAACTGACGTGCCACGCAGACGCGCTTCAAGATCGAGCGCTGTGCCCGGACGAACATAGTGGCTGACATCCGCGATGTGCACCTGAAGCTGCCAATTGCCATTGGCCAGCGGCTCTACCAATACAGCGTCGTCAAAATCTCGCGCCGTCTCGCCATCGATGGTGACGATCGGCAGTCCGCGAAAATCCCTGCGCCGTTTCAACTCGTCCGCTGCCAGCGTCTCGACCGTCTGCGCCGCCGATGCCGTGGCCTCCGCCAGCACATTCGCAGGAAAGGTATACGGCAGATGATGTTTGCGAATGACGATCTCGACATCGACGCCGAACGCATCAGGCGGTCCCAGCACTTCGAGCACACGACCGCGCGCAGGACGCCCCGGCGCAGGAAAATCCGTGATCTCGATATCGACCGCAAGCCCTTCCAGTGGCCAATGCGGGTCCAGCTCCTCCGTCCAATGCGCCTGCTGCGCCTGCGCCTCTTCGCCCAACACACGATGCGGTGTAACAGTCGGTGTTACGGCAATCTCAGCACCCTCAGGGATGAGAATCCCCTGCGTCATCCGCTCGTCCAGCGGCGTGACGTAGTTGCCATTGATCAGTGGAGCACTCTCCCACGAGTTAGAACGCCCTCGCGACCGCGCATAGTGAAAGATGCCAACCACCGTAGGATTGCGTCGCGTCAACACCCGCGCTACTCGCCCCGAACGCCGTCCATCACGTCCCGGCGGCGCTTCATCCACCAGCACCTCGTCGCCCTGCATCGCTCCGTTGATTTCATTCGGAGGAATGAACAAGTCGTCTTCGCGACTAGTGCTCTGGTTAGGTCGAACAAACGCGTAGCCATCGCGATGCAGATCGATCTTTCCTGCTACCAAACGGTCGCGGTTGGCGCGATGTTCTAAATGTTCTACGGGCTGTTCTGCATTTCGCGATGCGCGAGCAGTCTTCTCCGGCGCGGCGGCAGGCAAACTCCACTGCTCGGTGTCGATCTTGACCAGCTCCCCACGAGCGGTAATGCGCGCAAGCTGCTCCAGCAGCAGACGCCGCTCGCGTCCACCGCCGAGCCCGAACTCGCGCACCAATTGCTTGTATCCGGCACGATGCCCCGGAGAGCGCTCAATCCTGCGAATCAGTTCACGATCACTTCGGGGATACGGTGTCTGCGCCATCTCACTCTGAGCATACCGCCGCGATCACCATCGCGCAGCAGCAGCAGCTAATGCTTCTCCTTCGACATCTCCGCCGCCTGTTCGAGCGTCGTGTCCGCAGGCACCTGAGTAAAGTCCGTCTGCACCTCATCCTGCTGCTGCCCAATGTTTTTGAACAGCAGCGCCTTGCCGACGATATTCACGTGTGTCTCGGTGATCTGCCACAAGCCCGGCTTCAACTCGCGGCGTTCCACGCGGAACGTCCCGCCCTGCTTCATTCGTCCTAGCAGGCCCCAGCCAAAGGTCACGTCGCGTACCAGTTTTCCATTAATGGTCTTGATGCGATGCTGCTGCTTGTCGACCACCATCTCGCCGGCCATCGCGCTCAACACACGCGACTGCATATCCGGCGGGTTGAAGTCGGGATTGGGAGAGAAGGTCAGAGTGATCGAATCGCCGTTCTCGTTTGCGATCCTCCACAGAAACGCCGTGGGCAGCATATTCAGAAGCTCAGCGGCGTTCTTATCGTCGCTGGCTCCATCTCTCTTTTGCTTCGCAATCTTCTCCGGGTCGTGAATAAAGCTTTGGATGCGGGCATCTTCTGCGCGTGCTTCATCGGCAGTCAGCGGTGCGCCGTTTTTTTCGAATACGCGCTTTATCGTGCCGTGGCTGGTCTGCACCACGATCGAAATTTTGTCCGCTTCGCGCTGATTGTCGCGATATCGCCACAGGCTGTGATCATTGCGGCTGGCGGCAAGTTCGGTGTTAACCGCTGTCTGCACGATCTGCGTGGGGTCCTGCGCATGGAGCGGCCAGGCAACAAGAAGAACCAGGGCTATACAGCAAAAAAACTTCGAGTGAGTCAGCTTACGCATAGTTGTAGGATGCCATCTTTCCCCGCCGGTTTGTGCCAAAACCACGCGATGACTCAAACGTGGCTCATGCCGTAATCGTAATAGCCTTGGCGCGTTTGCCCAACCGAACCGTTAGCTTTGCCGGCAATGACTCCAGCGAAAGCATCGCATCGCGGTACACGTCGGTGCCTACGCGCACCGCGCCCTCGGCCAGCTTGCGCGTAGCCTCGCTCGCCGAACTGGCAAGCCCGGCCTGCGCCAGCAGCTTCGCCATCCGCACCGTCTTCGGATCGGCTCCAGCGACGGCGCTGTATTCCACCGACACCTCTTCGAGATCGCTCGCCACGCCGCGCTGCTGAAATTGCTGCGCCCAGTTCTCTGCCGCCGCATCCGCTTCTGCCGCAGAATGGAAATCACTCGTAATCGCGTGCGCGAGGTTCTTCTTCGCCTGCATCGGATGTAGCGCACCGCTGGCGACATCGGCCTGCATCTGCGCGATCTCCGACTTGCGTAGATCGGTCAGCAGCGTCCAGTACTTCCACATCAGCTCGTCGGAGATCGACATCAGCTTGCCGTACATCTCCGACGCGGGTTCGTGAATACCAATGGCATTGTTGAGCGACTTCGACATCTTCTGCACGCCGTCGAGACCTTCAAGAATCGGCACCATCAGCACAATCTGCTGCGGCTGACCGAAGTGCTTCTGCAGGTCGCGGCCGCGCATCAGGTTGAACTTCTGATCGGTACCGCCGAGTTCTACGTCTGCATTGAGAGCAACCGAGTCGTAGCCCTGCGCGACGGGATAGATCATCTCGTGCAGCGCAATCGGCTGCTCGGCGTCGAAGCGCTTGTGAAAGTCCTCGCGCTCCAGCATCTGCGAGACCGTGAACTGCGCCAGTAGCTTCACCAGGTCGTAGTAGTTCAGCTTATCGAGCCACTCGGAGTTGTAGCGAACCTCGGTCTTCTCAGGATCGAGAATCTTGAAGACCTGCTCCTTGTACGTCTCCGCATTGGCGGCAATCTGCTCAGGCGTCAGCGGCTTGCGCGTCACGTTGCGCCCGGTCGGGTCGCCGATCAGCGCGGTCGAGTCTCCGATCAAAAAGATGACCGTATGCCCAAGCTGCTGAAAGTGCCGCAGTTTGCGGATCAGCACCGTGTGGCCAAGATGCAGGTCAGGAGCCGTCGGATCAAAGCCCGCCTTGATGCGCATCGGCTTACCCGAGGCGGTGGACTGCTGAATGCGCTCCTTAAGAGCGTCCAGCGGAAGAATCTCGGCAGCGCCCTTGGTGATGAGGTCAAGCTGGTCTTCAAGCGATAAAAAGTTAGACATGGTCTCCGTTACAGAAGCGGACATATTCTCTTAAGTATAAAGATCAAACCCGCATGATTTCCTTTGACATATGCTCTATGTTGAATAGCGGCCTCAGCTACTTGTCTTAGATAAGGTCGATTGATATCTAATCTGTTGCTTACCGCGAGGAACTTATGAAGGGCAAGTTGGGCATTATTTTGGCGACAATGGTCACCGGATTTGCTGTGGGACAGACTTACAATAGGTCTCCATCTAGACCGTTTCCAAACTTTACAGTGCAAAAAGGGCAAGTTGATCAAGATGGATTTCCAATCTCGGGAGCCAAGCTCTGCATATCTAGAAGGCCAGGCATTTGCTACCAGATGCCTTCGCATACTGCAATGGGCAATGTGACGTATGAGTTCGGCCTAGATCCTCATTCCGAGCGAATTTCCGCAATAGAGGGTAATTCGTGGATATTTTTCTCAGCCATGTTCTCCGCAGGTGGAAGCGGTACCCTAACGCGGTTCGCAATGCTTCGGTATGAGGAAGATAACGGAGGCGCAAGCATCACCAATCTCCTGCCATATACGGGAGCAACAGATGAGAGTGAACATGCAATATGGCGAATTTCAAGCGTATCTAAATATCCCATCTTAGTTGAAGCAGACTTCATATGGGGCCAAGGAGAAACGCACTTCGACTCCCCACATTTTTATACAGCTGAAACATGGACATTCGATCCGAAGTCAGATCGATATGCAAAGACACTCTCATATAAAACATCGAAGAAATATTCGGGTGGAGATTCTACTCCAATCCAGGTTCTCGAATCGGAGCGGAGAACTATCCTCCAGCGACTTCAGACGAAATAAACATGCCTGACCGCAAACGTAAACCCGACCGTCCTACACCGCACAAAGACAAGCTTTGCAAGAGCTGCCGCCGCCCCATTCAGTGGCAGAAGAAGTGGGAGTTGGACTGGGACATCGTCAAGTTTTGCAGTGAAGCCTGTAGCGGTTATCGCGGCGACGAAAAAGATGTGGCGCTTGAGGCTGCCATTCTTGAGCTGCTGGCCGAACGCAGCGCCGATGGAGACAGGACCAAGACGATCTGCCCGTCAGAGGCGGCCAAGCTGGTCAGCGGCGATGCTCGCGGCAAGGACAAAGGCGCACGCCGCGATTGGGAGGCTTTGATGGAGCCGGCTCGTGCTGCTGCGCGGCGTCTTGTGGCCGCGGGAAAGATCGTCATCACTCAGCATGGAGCCGTCGTCGATCCGGCCACGGCGAAAGGGCCCATCCGGCTGCGCTATCGCTGAATTCCTCCGGGCGTAGTTATGCAGGCATGAAAGAAACGCAGATTCCCTTCGGGAATGACAACCAAATAGGGCAAAAACGATCTGAGAAAGACCATCCGACGGGTGGGGGTTAGCATTAATGTTCCACGTGGAACATTAAACATCAATTGGTGATATAATCCGCTTCCTTCTGCTTCCATCTACAATCCCTCTTATACTCCTTCCATGGACGTCGAACGCATCCGCTCCTTCCTCCTTAGTCTTCCGCACGTCGTCGAAACCGCACAGTTTGGCGGCCTCGTCTACTGGGTTGGCGACAAAGCCATCGGCGGCAAGATGTTCGCCTGGGTCAAGCTTGAGCAGGACAGCTCTCGCCAGCGCGTCATCTCCTACCCTGCCGGGCCGGAACGCTTCGCCGAGTTGCTCGAGATCGACGGCATCTTTCCCGCGCCCTACGTCGCCCGCATTCACTGGGTCGCCGTCGAACGCTGGAACGTCTTCCGCACCCTAGAATGGGAGCAGGAACTTCGCACGGCCTACGAGTTGACGCTTGCGAAACTTCCACCCAAGGTTCGCACCATTCTGACCATGCCGAAGACGAAGCAGAGACAGCTCATCGGGGAGCGCCGGAAACTTCTGGCTGCTCGGCGATCCGCCTCTTAATATATGTCTAAAGAAGTTCAGGATAAGAGACAACGGCGAAATACAGGGATCTCTCCACTGCGCTTCGCTCCGGTCGAGATGACGTGATTTATAGGTTTTAAATCGCCCTTGTAGTTCAATCAACTGCCTACCCCCGGGGGTACTTTAGTGTTAAAGTCTTCATTTATAAAGGCTTATTTTTCAAAGTCTTCATTCCAAATGCTTTACAGGTAAAGCTCTTATTCTAAAAGAGTTATGCCCGGCACTCTTTCGCCGGGCATAACTCGATCACTTTCTTAATTGTAATGGGTTGACGGAAACTCTTTTGCAACCTCTATCTTGCTTGTTTTGTTTGATTTATGTCGCCACGGGACTTGACAACCTCTCTATTGAAGTTCTACACGTCCATCTTGGCCGTGAAGATGCCCCGGAAGGCTGGCCAGTATGCCCAGATCAGGAAGAGCTCCAACACAGTTGCAAACAGCCCCGGCCCGATGCCCGGCATTAATGTGAGGTGGAACAGCAGAATGTTCACGAGGATCGGCCCCAGGATCGTGAGTCCTACCGGAACGTAACGTCCGACGAGCAGGAGCACGGCGGCGATGACATACAGAACGCCGTGGAAGGTGACCCATCCGTGTTTGAACATAAGGCCCGCCATCACCGCGCCGTCTCCGGGCGGCATGTTCGCGGGGAAGAAGTGGAAGAAGTTGTTGAGGCCGAAGATAAGAAATATCAGGCCAAGCAAAACACGAGCTATCACTACGGCGATCTTCATATTCAGACGGGCTCCATTGTCGAGAGGATTGGCAACACGCCGCACAGGCGGTGCGATTGCGTGAGAATGAGATTATCGGAGAAGCGGGATCTATGCAGAATATTTTTGCCCGGACATTCACCCGTCCGCAGCCGTCCAAAGAATCGGGTAGATTCATGGCAAACGGAGTTTCGATGAAGAAGGTTCCCTGCACCCTGTTGTCTGGCATATTGTTAGCTGCATTGGCCCCTCCCCTGCTCCGTGGGCAGGCCAGTAGCATTCCCAGCGCGACGACCGCAGCGCCCACCGCCCAGACGCAGGAGCAGCGTGGACGCCAGTTGATGGACGAGATGGTTACGGCGCTTGGCGGAGATGAGTGGCTGCATCGTAAGGACATGCAGTTCCACGGCCGCATCGCCGCCTTCTTTCAGGGGCGACCGAATGGCATGGTGGTTGAGTTCGACGCGTGGCAGCAGTTTCCCGAGGGGGGCCAGCCGCAGGCCGAGCGCATCGGCTTCCTGACCGACAAGAGCATGCTCTTCCCCGGCAAGAAGATCGACGTTGTACAGATATGGACCGGCGGCGAGGGCTACGAGGTCACCTACAAGGGTAAGACCAGCCTGCCCAAAGACCAGGTCGAAGACTACTACCGCAGGCAGAACCACTCCATCGAGAGCGTTGTGCGCGACTGGCTCAAGGCCCCCGGTGTCATGGTGCTTTACGATGGCACCAGCATGGTCGAGCGGCGCATGGCCGATGAGGTGACGATCCTGAGCGCGAACAACGATGGCGTCACTATCGACCTCGACGCCACCACGCATCTGCCCCTGCGCCGGACCTTCCAGTGGCGCAATACGACCTTCAAAGACCACGACGAGGACGTCGAGGAGTACGACGATTACCACACGTTTCAGGGGCTACCCACACCGCTTACCATCACCCGTTATCACAACGGCGATATGACTAATCAGCGCTTCCTGACCAACGTGCAGTACAACACCGGGCTGCCGCATGAGCTGTTCAACCCGGACCATCTGCTGAAAAAGAAGTAACCGGGCGGTTTATACTCAGGGCTGCCATGACTGATTCCCAGACTGAATCTCAACAAGGCCTTGAGCCAACCGAAACCGCGGCCCAGCCCGCCAAACAGACGATGGACATCGTCGAGATCATGTCCATCCTGCCGCATCGCTATCCCTTTCTGCTGATCGACCGCGTGGTCGAGATGGAGCGCAAGCAGCGCATCGTCGCCATCAAGAACGTCTCTCTGAACGAGCCGCACTTTCAGGGACATTTTCCTGACTATCCGATCATGCCCGGCGTGCTGATGGTCGAAGCCATCGCGCAGGCGGGTGGAGCGTTGCTGCTGACCGAGATTCCTGACCGCGCCGACAAGCTGATGGTCTTCACCGGAATCGATAATGCGAAGTTTCGCCGGCCTGTTGTTCCGGGGGATCAGCTTCGCATTGAAGTCACCGTGTTGCAGTGGCGCAGCCGTGCCGTGAAGATGCTGGGCATCGCGACCGTTGATGGCAAGGTGGCCTGCGAAGCGACGGTGATGTGCCAGCTTGTGCCGCGCGCGGCGAAGAAGCCTGACGCCGAGGTACCGGCAGAGTGAGCATCCACCCGACCGCCATCGTCGCCGCAGGGGCTGTGATTCCGGAGTCCTGCACGGTCGGCCCGTACTGCACGATTGGAGCGAACGTTGTGCTGGGCGAAGAGTGCGAGCTGGTGTCGCATGTCGTCCTCGATGGGCATCTAACGATTGGCAACCGGAACCGCATCTACTCTTTTGCCTGCCTGGGTATTTCGCCACAGGATTTGAAGTATGCGGGCGAGCCGACGCGGGTGACGATTGGCGACGACAACACCATTCGCGAGTACGTCACCATCTCTCGCGGGACGACGGGCGGAGGTGGGGTGACGACGGTGGGGAGCAGCTGCCTGATTATGGCGTACACCCACATCGGCCACGATTCGCACATCGGCAATGGATGCATTCTGGCCAACTCGGCTACGCTGGCTGGACACGTCATCGTCGAGGATTATGCTGTCGTCGGCGCGCTTTGCCCGGTGCACCAGTTCTGCCGCATCGGCAAGTATTCGTACATCGGCGGGGGGACGACGATCACGCAGAATGTGCTGCCCTACTCGCTGACCAGCATCGAGCGCAATAACCATGCTTATGGACTGAACAAGGTAGGCCTGGAACGGCGCGGTTTTACGCCGGAGCAGTTGAAGGAGCTGCGCGCGGCCTATCGGCTGCTGCAGGCCTCGAAGCTGAATACGACACAGGCGCTTGAAGCCATTCGAGAGACGGTTGCGAAGGGCGCTGGCGAACACGTTGCGTATCTTGCCGACTTTATCGCCAATAGCGACCGCGGCATCATCAAATAATTCGGCTGTTAAAGCGTTATTTGCGGTCGGAAAGGTAGACTGGTCTGCACCTATGACCTCCTCTCTCCGTTGCGTCTTTAAATCCTTCGTCGGCCTCTTTGTCTTTGGTGCGCTCACGCTTGCTTCTGCTTCGGCGCAGAACTCGGCTCACATCCGCGTCGCTGTTGTTGGACTGAACCATGATCACATCATGGGCTTCCTGCACGAGCTGCCCTCGCACCCTGATGTCGATCTCGTCGGCATCTCCGAACCCGATGCTGCGCTTCGCCAGAAGTATGCCGCGCGGTTCCATCTCCCTGATAGCCTCTTCTATCCGTCCGAAGCGGCGATGCTGGCTAAGACACATCCACAGGCGATTCTTGTCTACACTGCTATCGCCGAGCATCGCGCTGCTATTGAGCAGGCTGCGCCGCTGCATATTGCCGCGATGGTCGAGAAGCCGCTGGCTACCACTGTCGAAGATGCTCTGGCGATTCAGAGGCTTTCGCAGAAGTACAACGTTCCTGTGCTCACTAACTATGAGACGACTTGGTATGCCTCCAACACGGCGGCGAATAACATGCTCGAGACCGGGCAGATCGGCGAGCTGCGTAAGCTCGTCTTCCACGATGGGCATCGCGGGCCCAAGGAGATCGGCGTCAGCCCGGACTTCTTCAAGTGGCTTACCGATCCGAAGCTGAACGGCGCTGGAGCGCTCTTCGACTTTGGCTGCTATGGCGTCGATCTCACTACGTGGATGATGCATGGCGAGCTGCCACTTACTGTTACGGCTGTGACCCTGCACATCAAGCCGCAGATCTATCCCAAGGTCGATGACGACAGCACCATTATCCTCACCTATCCGCACGCGCAGGCCATCATTCAGGGCTCGTGGAACTGGCCCTTCGACCGCAAAGACATGGAGGTCTATGGCGTGAAGGGCTATATCGACACGCTGTATGTGGACGGCGCACCGGGCGTGAAGCTGCGCGTTCGTCTGCCCGGCGAGCACACTGAGCACGTCGAAGATGCGCCACCGCTTGCGCCGCCGCAGAATAATTCGCTTAACTACCTTGGCGCGGTGCTCGGCGGAACGCTTACGCCGCAGCATGACCTGACCTCGCTCGACACCAACGTTACTGTCGTACGCATTCTGGACGCCGCACGGCGCTCCGCGCAGACCGGTCGCACCATCCACCTCAGGGACGAAGTCGAAGGCAAGAAGTAGGCTTCGCGTTGTAATGGCATCATTGGATATGGATAAACTCGGCCTCATCGCCGGAAACGGTCGCTTCCCTTTTCTCCTTCTTGACGCTGCGCGTGCCCATGGCCTTCAGGTGGTCGTCGCGGCGATCAAGGAGGAGACCGATCCGGAGATGGACGCTCGCGCCGCAGCCGATGCTGACATTCACGTGCATTGGATGTCGCTTGGCGAACTGTCACGCCTTATCGAGACCTTCCAGACCGAAGGCGTCACGCGCGCCGTCATGGCCGGACAGGTCAAGCACAAGCAGATCTTTTCGAGCATCCGTCCTGACTGGCGTCTGGCAAAACTTCTGCTCAACCTGCGCACCCGCAACACCGATATGCTGCTCGGAGCCGTGGCCAAGGTTCTTGGAGACGAGGGCATCGAGTTGATCTCCTCGACTGCGTATCTCGAACCTCTGCTGGCAAAGGCGGGGGTTCTTACCAGCCGCGCTCCCAGTGATGAAGAGTTGAAAGATGTTGAGTATGGCCGTACTGTGGCCCGGGCGATTGCCGGGTACGACCTCGGCCAGACCGTCGTGATCGCCGCGCAGGCCTGCGTCGCGGTCGAGGCCATGGAGGGTACGGACGCCACCATCGAGCGCGCCGGGGCTCTCTTTCGCACTCTCGACGATGGCGGCGAGACCACCCTAAGCCGTTCGCTGACTGTCGTAAAAGTCGCTAAGCCCAATCAGGATATGCGCTTCGACGTACCGGTCATCGGCGTCGCCACTATCCAGACGATGCACCGTGCAGGCGCAACCTGCCTCGCAGTCGAGGCAGGGAGAACGCTGATGTTCGATCCTGCCGCCATCGTCGCCGCCGCAGATGCCGCTGGCATTGCTATTCTTGCTAAATAGTTCAATTGTCACAATGTTGTTGCGACGTCGTAACCAAAGGGATTGAGCAGGAGTCCTATTGAGAAATGGGCTCGTCTATTCATCATGCTTCACAAAGGGGAACGAAGATGCGCAAAGGAATTTTGCTTGCAGCAATCATAGGTTTGGTAGCGACATGCGGCATTGGATTGAAGGCCCATGCTGCCGACGATACGGACACGGTGAAGGTCGGTATGACCGCACCCAACTTCACTCTTCCCTCACAGGAAGACCGGCCCATCAGCCTCAGCGAGTTCAAAGGGAAGTGGGTCGTCCTCTACTTCTATCCCAAGGACCAGACTCAGGGCTGCACGATCGAAGCGCACAACTTCCAGCGCGATCTGACGAAGTATCATGCCCTGAATGCAGTCGTCCTGGGCGTTAGCCTCGACACAGTTGCCAGCCACAAGGAATGGTGTGCGAAGGACACCTTCAGCTTCAAGATGCTGGCCGATCCCGACCACAAGGTCGTCGATGAGTACGGTGTTCCGGTGATGACCCACGGCGATATGCACTTCGCCAAGCGGCAGACGTTCCTGATCTCGCCCAAGGGTAAAGTAGTGAAGTTCTGGCCCGACGTTAAGGTGGAGCACCACAGCGAAGAGGTCCTCGCCGCCATCGAAGAAGCGAAGAAGTAGAGATATCAACAGACGCAAAAAGGCCCGGGCTCTCAATCGAGTGTCCGGGCCTTTTTGCTTGCCTTAGGTTAGTTGCTTACTTCTTTACAGCCTTCTTCACGGCCTTCTTTGCAGCCTTCTTTGCAGGAGCCTTCTTCGCTGCTGCCTTCTTCGCTGGGGCCTTCTTTACAGCCTTCTTCACGGCCTTCTTTGCCGCTGCCTTCTTTGCAGGGGCCTTCTTTGCTGCTGCTTTCTTGGTTGCCAAGGTATTACCTCTCTTCGTTGGTTTTTTGTTGCTGGCAGTGCTCTTGTTGCCGGACGCCTTTTTAGAGGCGACCTTACCGCCGCGCAGAGCACTGGACTTCTTCGCGGCAGAACTCAATGTCTTCTTTTTGGCCGGGCTCTTCTTCGCCGCGACCTTCTTTGCTGCGGCTTTCTTCACCGGAGCTTTCTTCGCTGCTGCCTTCTTTACAGGAGCCTTTTTGGCGACAACTTTCTTCGCAGGCGTGGACTTCTTTGCGGGCGCTGCTTTCTTTGCAGGAGCTTTCTTTGCCGCCGTCTTTTTGGCTGCGGGCTTAGCAGCCTGTGCGGGAGCCGGGATGCTTACAGGAAGAGTCGCCTCTCTGGTCGGAGGCGTATAGCCGCTGACCGGTGAGGGCGGCATACTGAAGAGGCTCGCCTCTTCGGCATGGGTGTCCGGCCGGCTCAGAGCATCGTCCTCTTCATCGTCCTCGTCGATCTCATCCTCGTCGTCTTCTGAACTCAGAGTGACCTCTTCTTCTTCATCGTCCTCATCAAAGCGGTGGCGCAGATCGTCCTCTTCTACTTCATCGGCGAAGTCGTGGCTGTCATCTGCGGCTGCTGCATAGAACCGAATTGTGTCGTCGAACGTCATTGTCATTTCCCCTCACCACTGCTCTGACTCTTCGCTACAAATACGACGCAACAAAATCTTTCTTTTAATACCTGCGACGAGATTCTAGCAACAGGATGCATCCAAGCGCTACCGAAGGCAAGCAATTCTTTTTCAAAGGTAGCTTATCGGGTAGCTTTCCGTTTCGTTTTGGAGACGGTGTGTTTGGATTTTTCGCTCGTCTTTTTTGTCGTGCTGCGCTCGGACCCATGTGATTTCGAGTGTGATGATGCGGAAGATCGAGCGCTTCCTCGTGACGATCTGCTATGAGAACGAACGCGCGGAGCCAGCTTCACAGGCTCCGATACGCGCAGCAAATGCCCCGTCGCCACAGCGTTTGATCGCAGGTGATTCCAGCGGCGAAGCTGCTCTACCGTTACGCCGAAGCGATCGGCAACCGTAACCAGCGTATCGCCGCGACGCACTTTATACGTCTGCGGATGGGCTACCGCACGAGGCGCTGCGATCGGAATCACCAGCTCATCGCCTGCATCGACGCCGTCGTTTCCGGTAACGCCATTCTCTTCTGCAATGTCGCTCGCATGAGTATGAAATGTCGTTGCGATGCCATCGAGCGTCTCGCCTTCGTGCACCACATGGAAGCGCCAGGTATCTCGCTTGTCCTCCGGAATCTGTTTGATCCGCGATGCAAAAAGTTCGCTCGTGCCAACAGGAATGTGCAGGTCGAACGGGATATCGCGCGGCGTGGTCATGCGCAGCAGGCTCGGATTCAACCCAACGATCTCCGGCAGCGTTGCATTGGTCACATCCGCAACCAGGCGGAGGTCCACCGCATAGCTTACCGTCACAGTATCGGAGACGACCGCAGGCTCGGGAACCACCTTGTCTAGCCCGTACTGCGTTGGATTCTTCGCCATGATGATCGCGGCAATAATACCCGGCACATAATTTTTGGTCGCAGTCGGCAACACATTACGCCGGTACAGCTCCCAGAAGTCTGCATAGCCGGTGCGCATCACTGCACGCTGCACGTTACCCGGACCCCAGTTGTACGCCGCCATCGCCAGATACCAGTCGCCAAACTGGTTGTAGAGCTCCTTCATATAGCGCGCATATGCCTTCGACGACTTCTCCGGATCGAACCTCTCGTCGAACCATCCATTGCGCGTCAGCCCATACGCTCCCTGAAACGGCATGAACTGCCACATGCCGCCCGCACCCGACTGCGCATTCACTACCTGCGGCTGAAAGCCGGACTCCGCGACTGCCAGGTAAATCAGGTCCTGCGGAACCCCTTCTTCGCGCAGGTCCTTCGAGATCATGTCTTTGTATCTGCCTGCACGTTCAAGCGAGCGCAATAGGTGCGCGTGGCCAGTCGGTGAATTTGAAAAATAACTGATGAAGCCTGCGACGTATTGATTGATGACCAGAGGAAAGTCAGATTGCGTTGTCTTCAACTCGGCTTCGAGTTTCGCAGTCAATGCGGGGTTCGCAGGAAAGGTGACCTCATTGGCGGCATCGAGCGGCGCCGCTTCAATCGTCGGCGAAAATCCATTGCCCTGCTTCAGTGCCACCATCTCCAACGAGTTCACCGCGCTCACCAGATGATCGAACTCATCGGCGAGCTGAGGGTCGCCCTTCAGATCCATCCCGCTCATCAACATCGCATCCACGGCAGAATCGAAGTCTGCGCGCGCCGCATCGAGATGGCCCGCGCTGTAGTTGTCGACACCATTGCGATAGAGCTGCTCGGCATGGTTGATCAACTGCTGTTCTTTATAGCTCTTCTCGGGATCGACCGGTTGGGGCTTCGCAGCAGCAACCTTTCCTGCCGGTTGCGCTTTACCTGTCGGATTATTTGCAATGGCCGGGGCCGTCGCCTGTGCAGGCACCTTGGCCGTTGTCGCACCCGGATTCTGCGGGCAGCCCGCAAGCATCACCAGCGGCGCGCACGCTGCCACCAGTGCCCATCGCCGCACATCTTTGAATAGTAGAGTTGTCCGAGCCATCTTCCCTGCTCATTGTAAGACGTATTGCGTGCCCAAAACCTGAGCATCTTGCATCCGCCCCATTGCGGACACCTCACGTTCACCACGAGCCGTCGCAGTGATAGCATCGAAGGTTGAGGCAGTTCGCACCCCGTATGGATCCAAGTCACATCCGCAACTTCGCGATCATCGCGCATATCGACCATGGCAAGTCCACCCTCTCCGACCGGCTGCTGGAGCTGACCGGCTCGCTGACCTCGCGCGAGATGCAGGCGCAGGTGCTTGACGCCATGGACCTTGAGCGCGAGCGCGGCATCACCATCAAGGCCCACACCGTGCGCATGATGTACAAGGCGCACGACGGCGAGACCTACCAGCTCAACCTGATCGACACACCCGGCCACGTCGATTTCAGCTACGAGGTCTCACGCTCGCTGGCATCGTGCGAAGGCGCGCTGCTCGTCGTCGACGCCTCGCAGGGTGTCGAGGCACAGACGCTCGCCAATGCCTATCTCGCCATCGCGGGCGGCCTTGAGATCATTCCCATCATCAACAAGATCGATCTCCCCAGCGCCGACATCGAGCGCACCAAGGAGATGATCGAAAAATCTGTAGGGCTACCTGCCGATGACGCTATTGCGGTCTCGGCCAAGACCGGCCTCAACGTCGCCGATATTCTCGAAGCCGTCGTGACGCTGCTGCCGCCGCCGCAGGGCGATCCCGAGGCGCCGCTACAGGCGCTGATCTTCGATAGCTGGTTCGACGCCTACAGAGGCGTCATAGTCCTCGCCCGTATCGTCAACGGCAAGCTGCGCAAGGGCATGAAGATCAAGGTCATGTCGAACGGCAAGACCTTCGACGTCGAGAGCATGGGCGTCATGACTCCCAAGCCGGTCGAGATGGTCGAGCTTACCGCAGGCGAAGTCGGCTTCTTCGTGGCGACGATCAAAAATGTAGCCGACACCAAGGTCGGCGACACGATCACCTCGGTCGAAAATCCCTGCACCGAAGCGCTTCCCGGCTTCGAAGACATCAAGAGCATGGTCTTCGCTGGTCTCTACACCGTCGACTCGCACGAGCACGCCATGCTGCGCGATGCGCTCGAGAAGCTCCGCCTTAACGACGCCAGCTTCTCCTTCGAGCCGGAGTCCTCCGTCGCGCTCGGCTTCGGCTTCCGCTGCGGCTTTCTCGGGCTGCTGCATCTCGAGATCATTCAGGAGCGGCTGGAGCGCGAGTACGACCTCGACCTCATCACGACAGCACCCGGTGTCCGTTACAAGATCACGCTCACCGACGGCAGTGTCATCGAGGTCGATAATCCTTCGCGCTGGCCTGACCCTTCCAACATCGAGCAAATTGAAGAGCCGGTCATCATCGCCAAGATTTTGACGAACGAAGAGTACGTCGGCGGCATCTTGAAGCTCGTCGAAGAGAAGCGCGGACGTCAGCAGAACATGGAGTACGTCTCCGACACCCGCGTCATGATTACCTATGAGCTGCCGCTGAACGAGATCGTTCTGGATTTTTATGATCGCCTCAAGACCGTCTCCCGCGGCTATGCGTCGCTCGACTACGCTCTCGCAGGCTCGTGGGTCTCGCCCATGGTCAAGATGGATATTCTGATCGGCGGCGACCCCGTCGACGCGCTCTCCGTCATCATCCACAGGGACTTCGCCCAGCAGCGCGGCCGCGCACTTGTATCGAAGATGCGCGAACTGATTCCGCGACAGATGTTCGAGGTTGCCATTCAAGCCGCCATCGGCTCCAAGGTCATCGCGCGCGAGACCGTCAGCGCCATCCGCAAAAACGTCATCGCCAAGTGCTACGGCGGAGACATCAGCCGTAAGCGCAAGCTGCTCGAAAAGCAGAAAGAGGGCAAAAAGCGCATGAAGCGAATCGGCAAGGTCGACATCCCGCAGGAAGCCTTCCTCGCTGTGCTCAAGGTAGGAGAAGAGTAGAAAGTAATCGCGCTGGTTACCTCGAAGACTGGTTTCCAGTGCGAAACAGATGAGCGAGCATACCTTACGATTACAGGGGAGAATTGGCCCCTGTAATCCATTCGTAACATCGCTCTGTGGAAACCCTTGAAATCGCTAGGCTTGCTAATTCAGCACAGAAATAGCTGCAAAATACTGCATATTTACTCGCAACACTATGCTTCGCGAAGAGTTACACATGGCCGAACGCATCTACCCGATAGGAAGATGTGTTCCACAGCATCGTCAAACCGCTATGTGATCGGGAAAATCCACAGAGTTTTCCACAGAAACATGAAAAGGGAGGCCTCCGAGGAGGTCTCCCTTTTCATGAAAGATGGCTTGCTTACTTCTTGGTAGTTGCAGGGTGCGTTGTAGTCGAGTGGTGCGCGGCCGGGGTCGGAGCAGAAGGAGCAGGAGCAGCGACACCCGAAGAGGCGTTGTAGGCCTCGATGATCGCCTGAGAGATATCGGTTCCGGGGGTTGCCCACATCACCGATACGCCTCCCTGAGCCTGCTGGCCGCTGAGGTCGAGAAGAAGGGTGTAGCCATTCTCCTGAACGTACTTCACAACCGTGGGTCCAAGCTTCTGCGCAACCTTGCCCAAAGCATCCTGCAGGTCGGCGTTATAGGCCTGGGTAGCATCCTGCGCATCGCGCTGGAGCTGCTTTTCCTTGGTATCGATCGTGCGCAGCTTGCTGGCGCGGTCCTCGTCCGAGAGGGTCGCAGGCGCGCTCTGCAGCTGCTTCTTCAGCGAATCCACCTCGGCAGACTCAGAATCGATCTGGGTCTTCTTCGGGGCATACTTGCTCTGAATCTCCTGGATAGCGCGCTGACCTTCGTTGGTAGCGGCTGCAACCTGCTCATACTCAATCAGGGCAATCTTTGCTGGTTCAGCGTGTGGCGCCACAGCAGCAGGAGCGGCGGGTTGGGTGGTGGGCGTCGTTGTTTGGGCCATCCCGGCAACGGTCAACAATCCCGCGCCAAGGGCGGAGACTAGCGTAAGGGTACGGTTCATGCGGTGTGTGATACTCCTTCGGGGATCATTCCAAATCATCCGGCCGTAGGCGCACCAATCGCGACCTTCCGAGCCATTCCTGCATCCTCTTGATGGTGACGCTCGAAAAGCGTGACTACCTTTTGCCTCGAACACCGCGGTCAGCATAACAAAGAAACCGTCGGCAAGCGAGAGGGTTGGCGGAACATCTCGAATTATAGGGCTGCCCTCGAAGCCGGTCAAACGGGATTTCTCCGACGAAATATCCTAAAAAACATAGCGCGACGAAGGCCGTACTTCTATTTTTGGGTAGCTCAACCGAAAGATGGCTGCTAAGTCCAGCAAATCAGTGGTTACAGTTTGGCCAATCGATTGCTATCTATCTCAGCATTACTCCTCCGAGTCGATATCGAAGCGCAGTTGTAATGCCCCGGATCGAAAGAAGCTAATCCCCGATGAGGGTTTAGCCATCGACTGAGTGGCTCACTTCCTTACCGGAAGTCTTTATGGGAGGCCAGTGACTGGCCATTAGATACGCAAAAGCCGCTCCCCTGAGCGGCTTTTGCTTCTTTTATTCCGGATCAGCCTCCGGCTGCCGAGCGCATGAGCTTCATCTATATAGGTATAGGGAAGCAATGCAGCAAAGAATGGGCAGGCGGCTCGGCAAAGAGAGTTCTTGCCAATCGCTACCTTTACGCGTACTCTAAGTCTTACCTCGTGAACCGGCTGTGGGTGCCGCTCATTGTGTAGCCGTCAATTTGGTAGCGATCCTGTAGAGATTGGCAGCAAGCAGCCAGACACAGTGAAGTTGTGGGACTCTGTCGCAAAGAGGTAGAGGGTGAGGGTTCGCCAAAGTAAGGCGTTCCAGGTTGTATACACTGGCAGTTCATCGCTGGTCACAACCAACAGGCAATACCAAGACGTCCGTTCGAGTGTATTTTGAGACCGTTTCCTCCGACGCTGCAATCCCGGTTTGGTTGGCTCCGCGAAATCTGCGCGGCGACGACGAGGCCCGTGGCGTGAGAGTGAACCGCTAATTGCTATCTAATGCAATAGGAAGTGGAAGCATGACTTCAGAGCAGAATGTGCCCGAGGTGCAATCGCCCCAGGGTTCGTCAATGTCAGCCGGTCAGCAGGACGGTGACGAGCAGTTCTCCGGGGCGAACGTCCCCCACGGAATGGGGCAGTCTAAGAGCAGCCGTCGTCGGCGCCGTAAGCGGAAGAGCAAGGGCGCGGATGCCCCCCAGCCGGTACAGCTTTCCGGCGAGCAAACCGCACAACCCATCGGCTCTATTCAAGCTGCCAGCACGCAGCCCTCTCAATCCCAACCCAACTCCGGCCAGCAACAGCAGAACGGCTCCGGCGGTTCTGGTGGATCCTCGACAGGCAAACGCTGGAAGAAGAAGTTTCGCGATCGCGACCGCCAGCGCTCCCAGGAAAATCCGGGTAACGTAGCCAACGGTAGCAACGGCGGCGGCTATCGTGACAGCAACACTCATCAGCCGGGCAACAATGGCTTCAAGCGCAAGGGTGGTGGCGGCGGACGCCAGCAGCAGCAACGCGGCCCGCGCAGCTTTGTGGGCCCCATGGACCACAGCTACCGCGCCGTGAACGGCAACTTCGCCGATGCGCCTCCCTCCACCATCGAGACTCACGGCAACTTCCAGCCGCGCAGCAGCAGCCGTAGCGCTTATCAAAGCGATTCACAGCCGATCGACTACTCACAGGGCCGTGCTATTCCGATTCCCGAAGACGCGCCGACCAAGATCTTCTTCTTCATCGAAGACCTCTTCTTCATCGCGAAGATTCAGGAGACCGCGCGCAAGCTGGGCGTAAAGATCGCCTTCATCAAGAACGATAAGGAATCGATCGCCCAGTTGACGGGCAAAGACGAAGAGAAGCCGGGCCTGATTGTCTTCGACCTCAACAATGCGAACGCCAAGCCGCTGACCCTGATCCCCAAGCTGAAGGCGAAGCTCAAGCGAGGCACGTCCATCGTTGGCTTCCTCTCGCATCTTCAGGGTGACCTGAAGGCAAAGGCTACGGAAGCCGGTTGCGACACGGTTATGCCGCGTTCTGCCTTCTCGCAGAACCTGCCCAACCTGCTGCGCCGCTATGGCATCGAGGAAGAAGACGAGCCGAACTTCAACCAGTAATCATCCGAAAGAGACGAACGAGAAATGAAAAGCCCTGCGAGAGGTCTCGCAGGGCTTTTCCACTGTAATAGATCGTTCCATCGCCAATAATTTAGAGCGGTTCTCCTCCAGATGTAGTTTTGCCGATTCGGGCAAAACGCAGATTCCCTTCGGGAATGACAAACAAAGGAAGCCGCACCTGAGAGGATGACAAGCAAGGAAGCTACGCCGAGAGGAAATAGCTTTGCATAGCCGAATATCACGGCAAATGCGCTCTAGCCTGGAGGCCAGTCCATATGGCGTCCGCCCAGCAGATGCAGGTGCAGATGGTTCACCGTCTGGCCGCCGTCGTCGCCGGTGTTGACGACGACGCGATAGCCTCCGTCGAGCTTGCGCGTGCGTGCAATCTCGGCGGCCGTGGCAAGCAGGTGGCCCAGAAGCGGGGTATGTTCCGCAGCGACCTTTGCCTGTGAGGCAATGTGCTGTTTGGGAATAATCAGCAAATGAACAGGAGCTTGTGGATTGATATCAGGAAAGCCGATACAGAGCTCATCTTCGTGGACCCTGTTCGCCGGAATCTTTCCTTCGATGATTTTGCAGAATAAACAATCAGTAGCCATTGGTTCAGGACTCTCTTCGATACGTTATTGAAGCGTAGACGTTTACGGGGAGAAATACTTCGGATGCTCGCCTGTTGCCCAGGGGTTGTAAGCGGCGGCGAAGGCTGCACGACTTTCAATCGATGGATGGCTGCCTGTCCAGAATTCGACGAAGGGGTGCGCCGTGGGATCTTCGAGCGACGCCTCGCCCAGCCGTTGAAAGGCCTGCTGCGTTACCTTCTGCGGATCGGCCACGATGCCGTGAATCGCCTCCTGCCCGTAGACATCGGCGGCGTGCTCGATCGATCGACTGAAGGCATTTTCAATCGGAGCGGAGAAGAAGGACAGGGTGTTCAACGCCAGCAGCAATACCGCGAGAAAGGCCCAGTCGTTCTGCGAGGCGATGCGCCACCGGCTTCCATAACGGCGGAGCGCCCACTCTGTCAGCTTCTGCCCAACGAAGAAGGCCACCAGCAGCAGAAGGCCAGTGAACACGAGGCCAAGCGCGATGTGGTGCAATGCATAATGCCCAAGCTCGTGTCCGAAGACGGAGGAAAGCTCGTCCGGTGTCGACTGCGCAATGGTTGTGTCCCACAGGACAAGCCGCTTCGATGGGCCAAAGCCGGTGACGTAGGCGTTCAGATCGGTTACTTTGCTGCTGGCGCGCATGTAGAACATGCGATCCGGAGGTAGGCTGATGCCGCTGCGTGCAACCACCTTCTCCAACTGCGCGACCAGGGCGGGGTTCGATTGCTGCAACGGCTCGAACTTATTGAAGAGCGGATCGACCAGCACCGGCGAGAGAAAGACACCGAACAGCACCGCCGCCATCGCTGGAACCCAGAACCACAGCCACCATCGCTGCGGCGAGCGGCGGATGACCCAGAAGAGCACCATCACCAACATGCCGCCCACAATCCACATCAGCAGAAAGCTCTTGACCTGATCCCACAACCAGCTCGGCCAGTGCTGTACCGAGAGCCCATAGGTCAGCCCCAGGTGATGCCCGTAGATATACAGCGGAGCATCGAGCAACGCAATCACACCGAACAGCAGCAGCGTAAATAAAAAGCACTGCGCCAGCCGATTCTTCGTGGCACTGGCCGCAAGGTCGCGCAGCCGTGGCGGAACGCCCAGCGCCAGCAGCAGAAGCAGTTGCAGAATGCTCCACACACTACCGGCGAAGTAGAGAACCGTCCGCACACGGAAGAGCCCCTCTGCCTGCTTCAGCTTCGCAGGCGGAAGCGTATAGGCGGATGTGTCATGAGCGGCTTCGTGCAGTGCGCGGGCTTCGGTCGCGGTGGTGTTTTTTACCCAGTGTGGCGCTGTAAGCAGCGCAGCCAGAGCGACGACCAGCAGAAGTATCGTGCGAAGACGCATCGTTTATAGGACTCCTGCGGGCAGAGTTTTGTGTACAAAACCCGCCCGAAATTTTACTTTGCCTGTCTTCCGCCACTTCGCTTGGGATGGCGGTTCGATGTTCTCTCAAATCGCAGGGTCAAGCCGAACTTCCGAACCGACAGCAGCAGATTTTTGCTTTGCGGAGCGCCTGGACCTTAGCCTCAGGAACGGCCGTTCCACAGCGAAGTAGAGGAGCGTGGCGGCGCACAGGCAGGCAACGAAGTAGATGCAAACGGAACGCCAATCGGCTTGCGCAGTTAAGACAGGCAGCATCCGGTGGGTGACATGCGCTACGGATTTGTGCGTGAGATAGAGGCTATAAGCAAGGACGGCGAGAGGTGCAGCTCCGGGAACACGCCTTTTCAGGATGCTCCCATCGCAAACCGCCGAGGCCACCATCAGGCCAAATCCAACCGCCAGCGCAGGGAAGGCAAAGAGAATACTTGCGGGCAGATCCGGACTTGGATAATCGAAGTTGCAAAGACGAAGCGCAACGACGACTGCGGCCACGCCACATAGCAGTAAGAGATTTCCGTGGCGAGCGATGCGCGACCACCACGATGGCCGAAAGGTGCGAAGAATAGCCAGACCAACCCCTATCGCCAGCCCATCGACACGTGTGTAGGTCGGGTAATAAATGAACTTCATCATCAAGAGGCCGTGCATCTCATCGGGGACTCCGGGATTCAGGACGACGTGGTAAAGCACCCAGGCACGAAGAGCAATTCCGCCAAGAACGATAGAAAGCACCAGTACCACGGTCTTCCAGACGGCTGGACTGCGCATGAACACAAGAAGAAGCAATGGCAGGATCAGATAGAAGTGCTCTTCGACGCAAAGAGACCACACATGAGAGAACGCGTGGGCTTCGGGATAGTGCAGCAGGAACAGATTCCAGGTGAAGGTGAAGTACTGCCACGGTGCGTAAAGGCCGGGTGCTTCCCTCCACGAGGGAACAGTGAGGTAGAGGAACAGCACCGCGAGATAGGCTGGAAGGATGCGGTAAGCGCGACGAGCGTAAAACTCTTTAAGCGAAGGAACCTCTCCATTCAGATAGGGCTTCAGCAACTGGGAGCCGATCAGAAAGCCGCTCAGGACGAAGAACAGGTCTACTCCTACCCAGCCGACCGAGGCGATCGGGTTCAGAACCGCCGGAAGAAGGCTATACATGTTCAGGTGATAGAGCATCACAACTAAAATCGCGACGGCGCGCAGCGTGTCTAGCCCGTGGAAACGGAGAAGAGGAACTTCGTTGTTGGATGTCATACCGTGACCGCAAAAGAGATAGCGCAGAGGCTGCGCCTGTTCCATTAAGCGTCTGCTAGCCCTGCAACGCCAGTGCTGTTCTCGGCACCTTTTGAACAATGATGCAGTTCTTATGGCAGAAGATGAAGATTTCGACACAGGTTCTCATCTGTCTCCTGTATGCTTCCTCTCGGCAACACACACTCAAGTCAAGCTCACCGCCGCTCCGCCTGCAAACCGGGGCTTCCATTGGAAGGAATCAGTCATGAAGTTCATTACCCGTATCCTCCTCGTATTATTCCTTGTGGCACCGGTTGCCGTTCACGCTCAGGGGACCGCCACCAGCAGCAGCAAGCAGGCCAAAGTAGAAGAGTTGCTGCAGCTTACCCACATGGACCACCTGATGAGTCAGATGATCGACCAGATGACAGCGCGCATGAAGGCGTCTGCCGACCAGCAGGCTGCCAATATGAACTTCACGCCTGAGCAAAAGACCATCTATGACGACTACCAGCAGAAGCTCAACCAGTTGCTGGCCAACTATCTGAACTGGGACAAGATGAAGCCGGTCATGGTGCAGGTCTACTCCGATACCTATACCGACGACGAGCTGAACGGCATCCTCAACTTCTATCGCTCACCCGCCGGCCAGGCGATGGTCGCCAAATCTCCTCAGCTGATGACCAAGACCATGAGTGCCATGATGCAGCAGATGGGCACGCTTCAGCCGCAGGTCCAGCAGCTCAGCAAAGAGTTCGCAGAGAAGATGCAGCAGTCGTCGGCGACGCCTTCGACACCTGATACTGCACCGGCATCCCCGAAATAACTTCGCTCGAATAAAGTTTTCTCTCTGGGTTCGGAAGAACGGAGCAGCGACAAAGACGAAATACAGGGATCTCTCCAGTGCGCCGCGCGATACAGCCGCTTGGCTCCGGTGAGATGACGCCTTGTTGCACAGGGTTATTTCCTAGTGCATCGGCTTTCCGGCGTTCCTGCGGATGTTCTCTGCTACCACCTTCAGATGTGCTTCGTTGTCCGCCTTCGTGAACGGCTTCGGCGGCGTTCGCCCGGGCAGCAGTTTCACCCGATCCGAGCTCTCGTTTAGCTCGTCCTGACTGGAATTGATCTCTTCTTTCGCCATGAATCTATGATCTCAGGAGAGCGGGATCAAGTCATTTGCCTCGATCAATCAACTGATTCTAAACAGCTTACTAGACCATAACTCGGAGAAGGGGGCGTCAGGGGCGAATCGCCTCCATCCATCGGGCTATCGTCGTATATACTCAAAGGGTTATACAAAAAGTAGCACTTCGTTAGGAACACCAATGCCAAAGCTGAAGACACACAGCGGCGCCGCAAAGCGCTTCAAGAAGACCGGTACGGGCAAATTCAAGCGCGGCCAGTCGAAGATGCGCCATATCCTCACCTCGAAGAAGACCAAGACCAAGCGTCATCTGCGCTCGATCACTCTGGTCTCTGAGGCGGATTCGGCCAAAGTCGCACGCATGATTCCTTACGCCTGAGTTTCAGGCAGGGAGTTGTCGGTTTTTCAGATCGAGCCGCTCGGCGTTAGGTAAAGCCGAAGCAAAGGGCCACTCAAAGCGTAAAGGCCCCTGGACGAACGGAAGGAAGTCCACCGAGATCTGAAGTTGCATAGCGAGTGAAGAGGCCACCTTACCTCCAGCCGCTTAAACGATGTACGCAAAAGGAGAAGCACCATGCCCCGTGTAAAACGGAGTACGAAACGCAATGACCGGCGCAAAAAGATCCTCAAGCGCGCCAGTGGTTATTTCCTCACAAAATCCAAGCTCTATCAGGCAGCGCAAGAGGCCGTCGAGCGCGGACTCATGTTCGCCTACACCGGCCGCAAGCAGAAGAAGCGGCAGTATCGCGCTCTCTGGATCGTGCGTATCAACGCAGCCTGCCGCCTCAACGGCATGAGCTACTCGACCTTCATCAACGGCCTCAAGCTGGCCGGCAACGGTTTGGATCGCAAGATCCTCGCCGACATCGCCGCCAACGACGCCGCTGGCTTTGCAGCATTGGCCGAGCAGGCCAAGGCAGCCCTGAAGCAGGCGAAGGACGCACGCGCCAAGGCCGCAGCATAAATTTACCGTATAAAAATAAGGGGCACGGCTCAGGCCGTGCCCCTTATTTTTGCAATTGATTATCCTAAGCAGCTTTTTGCAATCAGCTAACTGAACAGTTTTTGGGATCAGCTATTCTTGTCATATGCCCACAGCTTCAGGAACAACGCCAGAATTGAACTTCCGCACCCCGGACGAGCAGTTCACAGGTCAGGCGCCCTTTGAGTCCTGGGGCCGTTACCCAAACTATGACGCCAATGTCGTTCCCCTGCACTGGCAGAGCGACTACCCTGCCGTCTCCAGCGGGATGCACAACGGCGTATTGCCTGTAGGCATGGGCCGAAGCTACGGCGATGTCTGCCTGCTGAGCGGCGGCAACCTGCTGGTGACCACCGGCATGAACCGCCTGATCGCGTTCGATCCAGAGACTGGTTTGCTGACCGCCGAGGCCGGAATCACGCTGGCGCAGATCCTCGACTTCGCTGTTCCCCGAGGCTTCTTTCTTCCCGTCACGCCCGGCACAAAGTACGTTACGCTGGGCGGGGCAATCGCCAACGACATTCATGGCAAGAACCATCATGTTGCGGGAACCTTCGGCTGCCACGTCACCCAGTTTGAGCTGGTCCGCTCTGACGGCTCGCGCAAGCTCTGCTCCCGCACCGAGAATCCTGACTTCTTCGCAGCGACCATCGGCGGGCTGGGTCTGACAGGCGTGATCACATGGGCGCAGTTGCGGCTCAAGCCCATCGTGTCGCGGCTGATCGACTACGAGGGCATCCAGTTCCACGGCATCGACGAGTTTCTCGACCTTACCCGGCAGAGCCAGGACATCGAATACACCGTGAGTTGGATCGACTGCGCCTCTACCGGCAAGAACTTTGCCCGCGGCGTCTTCATGCAGGGCGACCACTCGAAGAAGCGCGACACGCTCAAGCCTTCGCCCGAGCCGAAGCTGGTCTTTCCGTTCGACGCTCCCGGCTTTGCGCTGAACCACCTTTCGGTCAGCCTCTTCAATACGGCCTTCTTCCACAAGCAGATTCACCAGCGCGTGGTTGCGGAACAGGACTATGAGCCCTTTTTCTATCCGCTGGACAAGGTGCTGCATTGGAACCGCATGTACGGCAAGCGCGGCTTGCTCCAGTTCCAGTACGTCATCCCGTGGGAACATGCTCGCGAAGGCACGATTACGATTCTCAAAGAGGTTGCGAAGTCCGGCCTCGCCAGCTTCCTCGCGGTGCTCAAGGCCTTCGGTGATGTCCCCTCGCCCGGCATGATGAGCTTTCCCAAGCCGGGTATCACGCTCGCGCTCGACTTCCCCATCAAGCCCGACAAGAGCTTTCCGCTCTTCGAACGCCTCGCCGACATGACCAGCGAGTTCGGCGGCCGTCTCTACCCGGCCAAAGATGCAGCAATGACGGCGGCGCAGTTTCAGGCCTTCTATCCGCAGTGGCAGCAGTTCGCCCGCTACCGTGACCCGCAACTTACCTCCAGCTTCTGGGAGCGTGTCACCGGAGACAAACCAGGTTTATGAATCAGATGGATACAACTCCCCGTAAAATCCTTGTCCTTGGAGCCACCTCCGGCATCGCCGAAGCTACCTGCCGCATCTGGGCCAGCCAAGGCGCTCGCCTCTTTCTGGTAGCACGTAATGCGGAGAAGCTCGCCGCAGTCGCCACTGACCTGCGTACGCGTGGCGCCAGCTACGTCGATACCGCCGTGGCCGACCTGGACAACACCGAACAACATCCAGCCCTGCTCGCCCACGCTGTAAACTCGCTGACCGGGCTCGATGTGGCGTACCTTACCTACGGCATCCTCGGCGACCAGGCCAAGGCCGAGCAGGACTTTAACACGGCTGCCCAGATCATCTACACCAACTACATGGCGCCGGTCTCTCTGCTGACATGGCTGGCAAACTTCTGTGTTCAGCGTCACGGAGGAACTCTGGCGGTCATCTCTTCTGTCGCGGGAGATCGTGGGCGCAAGTCGAACTATCTTTATGGCTCATCGAAAGCTGGTCTGTCGGCGTTTCTGGGTGGCCTGCGCAACCGCGTGGATCGCGAAGGCGTCACCGTGCTCTCCATCAAGCCGGGGCCGGTGAAGACGGCCATGACCGCGGGCATGAAGGGCAGCGAGAAGTTCGCCGACGCCGACAAAGTGGCGCAGAGCATCGTCAAAGCGATCGATAAACAGCAGGATGTCCTCTATGTGCCGTTCCAGTGGCAGCCGATCATGTTCATTATTCGCAACATCCCTGAGCGCATCTTCAAGAAACTCAATCTCTGAGTGGTAGAAACCCATGTCCCAGAAACGGGACATGGGGCACCCGTCTTTGTGCTGAACTACCGGCCCTGAATACCTTGCCCATTTGGATAGGCCGGAAACTGGTAGCGATTGCGGCGAATCATATGCACAATCAGCCAGATAATTCCGATCAGAATCAGTAACGGCGCGAAGGGCAGAATCAGCCAGAAACGGCCGGGCATAATGGTGCGGTCGCCGTGGATGGTGGCGGTCGAGGCCATGTTTGCGTTTCCGGCCAGAATGGCTACATCTCCGCCAACCCTGGTGTCATCGGCGAGGTTGATATCTCCGCCAAGGATCGCTACGTCACCTGCGATGCTCTGCGAGGGATCGACCGTAACGCTGCCGAAGAGGACTGCGACATCGCCTTTGACATCGCCATGAATTCGAACGGAGCAGAAGGCGCACGCGATGTCGCCGGCACTTTCTCCCTCCGGGACGACGATGTTGCCACCGACGACGACACGGTCCTGATCGGCATGGGCAAAGGGAGCGGAGGCTACAAGAAGGAGGGCGACGGCGAGAAGCAGTTTGGTCATAAACGTCCTCGTTGGAGGTAGTGTACGGCGACTATAGGATATGCAGCGCAGGAAAAGCGCCAGGACAGACCAGGAGCAACGTCGGCGGCCTCTGCAAATGGTTGATGCGGTACGGCGTGGACTGCTGTCGATGCTAGGCTTAAAGAACATGAGCCACGAACTGCCAAAAGCATACGATCCGTCCATTATTGAAGAACGCTGGGCCGACTATTGGGTGCGCGAGCGCCTCTTCGACGTCGCGACATCTGAGGGTACGCAGGAGGGCGTCAAGAAGTTCACCATGCTGCTACCCCCGCCCAACGTCACCGGACGACTGCACATGGGCCATATGCTCAACCAGACCGAGATGGACATTCTGACCCGCTGGCACCGCATGTCGGGCGAGGTGTCGATGTGGGTTCCCGGCACCGATCACGCCGGAATCGCCACCCAGATGATGGTGGAGCGGCAGTTAGCCAGTGAAGGCAAGAAACGGCAGGAGCTTGGCCGCGAGGCCTTTGTCCAGCGCGTGTGGGAGTGGAAGGGCGTCTACGGCGGAGCCATCCTCGACCAAATGAAGCGCCTCGGCGCTAGCGTGGACTGGGGCCGTGAGTACTTCACCATGGACGACCGTTTGAGCGTTGCGGTGAAGGAGGCGTTTGTCCGGCTGCATGAGCAGGGGCTGATCTATCGCGGGGCCTACATCGTCAACTGGGACCCGGCGATTCAGACCGCGGTCAGCGATCTCGAAGTTGAACACGAAGAGCGGCTGGGCAAGATCTATCACATTCGCTATCCGTTGGCTGACGGGTCGGGATCGATCGTAGTGGCGACAACACGGCCTGAGACGATGCTGGGCGATACGGCGGTTGCGGTGAATCCCACCGACGAACGTTACCTTGCCGTGCAGGGCAAGATGGTTCGCCTGCCGTTGAGCGGTGTGAACGGCGGCCCAGATCGCGAGATTCCGATTCTGGCCGATGACTGGGCCAAGCCCGAGTTCGGCACTGGCGCGGTGAAGGTGACTCCAGCGCACGATCCTAATGACTTCGCGATTGGGCAGCGCCACGGTCTGCCTAACCTCACCATCCTCGATGAGACGGCGCATGTGCTGTTGCCGGGCTCCACGTATCACGGGCTGGATCGCTATGCGGCGCGAACGAAGATCGTTGAGGACTTGAAGGAGATGGGCCTCCTCGAAGACATCAAGGACCACACGCTCTCCATCGGTCTCAGCCAGCGCACGGGTGTTGTCATCGAGCCGAGGCTTTCTCAGCAGTGGTTCGTCAAGATTCAGCCGTTGGCCGACAAGGCAATCGAAGCCGTCGACAAGGGCTACATCAAGTTCACGCCAGATCAGTACCGTAAGACCTACGACGAGTGGATGAAGAACATCCATGACTGGTGCATCTCGCGCCAGCTCTGGTGGGGCCATCGCATCCCGGCGTGGCACTGTGCGGCCTGCGGCGAGACGACCGTAGCTCGTGAGACTCCGGTGAAGTGCGAGCACTGCAACTCCGTCGAGATCGTGCAGGAGACTGACGTGCTCGACACGTGGTTCTCGAGCGGGCTGCTTCCCTT
The DNA here is from genome assembly GCF_014640335.1 of Edaphobacter dinghuensis. NCBI lineage: Bacteria > Pseudomonadati > Acidobacteriota > Terriglobia > Terriglobales > Acidobacteriaceae > Edaphobacter > Edaphobacter dinghuensis. The sequence continues at coordinate 187,663 of NZ_BMGT01000001.1, forward strand.
CACCGTCTTTGGCTGGCCGGAGAAGACTCCCGATCTGGCAGCGTTCTATCCGACACAACTGCTGGTGACCGGGTTCGACATTCTCTTCTTCTGGGTGGCTCGCATGATTATGTTGAGCTGCCACTTCATGCTGGATGTGCCCATGCCTGACGGGTCAGCGCGAACGCTAGAAAATGCCGTGCCGTTTCGCGAGGTCTACATTCACGCGCTGGTGCGCGACGCTGAGCGGCAGAAGATGTCGAAGACGAAGGGAAACGTCATCGACCCCATCGAGGTCGTAAAAAAATATGGCACGGATGCGGTGCGGTTTACGCTCGCCAGCATGGCCAGCCCCGGCACCGATATTGCCTTCAGCGAAGAGCGCACCGATGGCTATCGCGCCTTCGCCAATAAGATATGGAACGCGGCGCGCTTCCTGTTCATGCAGGTCGACCGGGCGAAGGAAGCTGGCTATAGCATGTCGATGCTTGCCGCCAGCGGCGCGGTGGCGGAGTTGCCGCAGGAGACTCCGCTCGAGACGCGGTGGATCTTCGGACGACTCAGCGCGGTCAGCGCGGAGGTTGATCGCTCGCTGGCCGACTACCGCTTCGATGAGGCGGCAGCGGCGGTCTACCAGTTCTTCTGGGGCGAATTCTGCGACTGGTATCTGGAGCTGGTGAAGCTGCGGCTGGAGTTTGGCGAGAGCACCGAGAAGAATGCGGCAACGGCGATCTCGCTGGCCTCACTGGTCGGCGTCTTCGAGGCTGCGCTGCGGCTGCTGAGCCCGTTTATGCCCTTCCTCACGGAAGAGCTGTGGCACGCGCTCTACGAAGGCAATGCGCCGGCGAAATCGATTGCGCTGACACGCTATCCGAAGGCAAGTGACTTCCCTGCGGATGAGGCTTCGGTCACTGCGATGAATACGTTGCAGGAGCTGATTGTGACGGTTCGTGGCCTGCGCAAAGAGCTTGGCGTTCCCGAAAAAGAGGCGGCGCCGATTGTGCTCCATGCCGACAACCGTACTCTGGCGCTGGCCGACGCGAATGCGGATATGCTGGCACGGCTCGCCCGCGTGGCCTCGGTCGAGTTCGCCAACGAGCCTTTGACCGGAGGCAATGCCCGCTCAACGGCCAACTTAGACGTGGCCGTCGTCTACGAGCGGCAAATTGATGTAGCTGCAGAGCGTGAGCGTTTGACCAAGGACCTAGCGAAGTTTGAGAAAGGGCTGACAGCGGCGGAGCGGCAGTTGGGCAACGAGGCGTTTATGGCCAAAGCTCCGGCACATATCGTCGAAGGGTTGAGAAAGCAGGCAGCAGAGACGAAGATGCTGCATGACAAAGCGAAGGCTGCGTTGCAGGCGTTGCCGGACTGATTCGGTGAGCGGGTTTAGGATTAAAAAATGGACTGGAAGAGCAAGCGGATACGCACAATTCTCGAAGCAGCACTGGCAGAAGACAAGGTCGCCAACGATGTAACCACGGCACTGACCATCGACAAAGGGCTGCGCGCCTCTGGCACCATCATCGCCCGCGAAGACTGCGTCGTCTCGGGGCTGGGCTGCATTCCGGTGATCCTCGACATCTTCTCCAAAATGTCAACGACGCCTCTGGGACGCTTCGAGGTAGTGAGCCATCCGGAGATCTTCGACGGCGTGAAGGTGAAGAAGGGCCAGTCGCTGGCGGTGATTCGCCACAACGCTTCGGCGATTCTTTCCTGCGAACGCGTCACTCTGAACCTGATGCAGCGCATGAGCGGCATCGCTACGCTGACCAATCAGTTCGTCAAGGCCATTGCCGGGACAAAGGCCAAGATTCTGGACACGAGAAAGACCATCCCCGGCTTGCGCTCGCTCGATAAGTACGCCGTCTGCTGCGGTGGCGGCGTGAACCACAGGCTTGACCTGCAGGACGGAATCCTCATCAAGAACAACCACATTTCGCTGGGCGGGGGGCTTCCCATCACGCTCGAGCGTGCTCTGAAAGGCCGCAAAGCCGGGCAGATTGTGCAGGTCGAGGTACGCAGCCAGCTCGAGTTGGAACAGGCCATCGCTGGAGGAGCGGAGTCGATCCTACTCGATAACATGAAGCCGGCTGTGGTGAAGAAGGCGGTCAAGCAGATTCGCGCCGCACTGCCGAACGCGCCGATCGAGGCCTCCGGCAATATGAACCTGAAGACAGTGCGCGATTACGCTTTGGCCGGCGTGGACTTTATCTCGGTAGGAGCGCTGACGCATTCGGCGGTCGCGGTCGATCTGAGCATGAAGATTACAGCAGATGTCTACTGAGAGTAGCGCCTTCGATTTAGCCGCGGTAGAGGCGACGATTGCGGGAACGCCATTCGCTGGACAGGTGCGATACTTCGCGTCGGTGGGCTCGACCAATGCACTCGCGCTCGAGGCTGCACAGGCCGGGGCACGAGTGGGCGCGTGGGTCGCCGAGGAGCAGACTGCTGGCCGCGGCCGCGGCGGCCACGGATGGCATTCCGCGGCAGGCGATGGACTTTACCTCAGCGTTCTGGTCGCGCCGCCGCTGCCGATGACGATGGCATTATGGCTTTCGCTGGCAACAGGGCTCGCGGCTCGTGAGGCGATCCTCGAGGTGACGGGGATGACGGTCGATATTCGCTGGCCCAACGACCTGCTGCTCTATCAGCGGAAGTGCGGCGGCATCTTGGTGGAAACAGCTGTCGATGCCGACATGCTTAGATATGCGGTGATCGGCATCGGCATCAATGTGAACCACGCAGGTTTTCCCACCGAGTTAGAGACGCTCGCCACCTCCCTGCGGATGGAGAGCCGCGGCAGGGTCTCGCGCGAGGATATTCTGGGCGCTCTGCTGCGGACGCTGGCAAAAGAGATTGCATTGCTGGTACAGGAGAACCGGGGCGAAATCACCGGCTCCGGACTGCTCGAGCGGTTTACCGAGGCATCGAGTTGGGTACGCGGCAAGCGGGTTAAGGTAGAGGAAGGCGGCGGCTATACTGGCGTGACGAATGGGCTGGATAGGCGCGGATTTCTGCTTGTAGACGGAGACGATGGCACCATGCATACCGTCCTTTCGGGCGGAGTTCGGGAAGGGTAACGAGGCGAGACGATGCTATTGGTGATGGATGTCGGCAACACGAATACCGTGCTGGGGCTGTATCGCCTGGCGGATGGAAGCGCTCCAAACGCGGTGGCTACAGAGCTGGTTGCGAATTGGAGAATCACCACCTGGCCGAAGCTGACGGTGGATGAGTTCGCCATACGGCTGCGAAATTTATTTGGGCTCAAAGGTCTGGAGATTGGCGTGGTGGATGGGATTGTCATCTCGTCGGTCGTGCCTCCGATGGACTCGACGCTGCGGCAGGTCTGTGAGATGTACTTCCAGGTAAAGCCGGTCTTTATCGAGCCGGGAGTGAAGACCGGGCTGCCGGTGCTGACCGACAATCCGACCGAGGTGGGAGCGGACCGCATCGTGAACTGCGTTGCAGCCTTCGAGAGATTTGGCGGACCGACGATTGTGGTTGACATGGGCACGGCGACGACGTTCGATGTGATCTCGAAGAAGGGCGAGTTTATGGGAGGCGCGATTGCGCCCGGACTGGGAATCTCGGCCGATGCGCTGTTTTCGCGGGCGGCACGGCTTCCCCGCATCAGCGTCAAGAAGCCAACAAAGATCATCGGTACGGGAACGGTCGACAATATCCAGATTGGCTTGTACTACGGCTATATCGGGTTGGTGGACGGAATTCTGGAGCGGATGATTGCGGAGCTGGGACCGGAGACGAAGACCGTCGCGACGGGTGGGTTGGCGAAACTGATTGCCGAGGGATCGAAGTATATCGGCGCAGTCGATGAGATGCTAACCCTGACCGGGTTGCGCATTGTCTATGAACGCAACCTGGACCGGCACAAGAAGCGTGGAGCGTTGCCAGAGAATAAGCAGCCGCAGAGATAGATGCAGAATTACTTCAATTACTTTACCGAGATCGAGCAGCGCTTTCAGCAGCGGCGCGGATCGTTGCTGATGTTGTCGACGCTCGACTGGGCGCTGATTGAGACATGGCGCGAGGCCGGGATTCCGCTCGAAGCGGTGTTACGCGGCATCGATAACGCGTTTGACAAGCATGACGCCAAGGCACTGCGAGCCACAGGCAGGACCCGCAAGGTAAATGGCTTGGCGTGGTGTGCGCAGAGTGTGATGGAGGCAGTGGAGCGGGCGCGCGAGGCTGCGATTGGGACTGTCTCCGCCGCAGCCGCGACTGCGGAGAGCGGCTTTGAGACAGAACGTGTGGGGCGGTATCTGGAGGCGACTGCAGCAGCTGTGGAAAGCGCTGCGCTGAATGCTCCGGCGGATGGAGTGGCCGCTGAAGTCGCGGGCCGGTTGCGGGCGCTGGCTCTGGGGCTGGTTGCTGAACCTGCAATGTCGCTGGAGGAGCTTGATCGAACATTGACCGTGCTCGAAGAAAAGCTGTTTGCGGCTCTATTGACCGCTGCTCCGGAAGATGAGTTGGTTGAGTTGAGGGAGCAGGCTGCGCGTGAGCTTGCTCCGTATAAAGGTAAGATGCAGGCGGTACAGATCAGGCAGGTGCAGCAGCAGTTTTTGCAGAAGCGGATGCTGGAGGCACGAAAGCTGCCGAGGTTGAGCCTCTTTTATATGAGCCACGAGTAACGTAACCAATGAAGTTACGAATTGAGAAAGTAGTTTACGGCGGCGCGGGGTTGGCTCATCCGGTTGAGGGTGAAGCCGCTGGCAGAGCTGCATTTGTTCCGTATACGTTGCCGGGAGAGTTAGTAGAGACCAGTGCGGCCGAGAACAAGGGCGGGGTTTTGCATGCGGAACTGGTACAGATTGTCGAGGCTTCTAGTGATCGGGTGAAGCCGAAGTGCGCGCACTTTGGGGAGTGTGGCGGATGCCATTATCAACATGCAAACTACAAAGCTCAACTTGAAATAAAGACGGAGATTTTGCAGGAGACGCTGAAGCGTGCCGGGCTGGCTGAGTTACCCGCGATCGAGGTTCATGCAGGCGAGCCGTGGGGATATCGCAACCGCATACGGCTGCGCGTTGCGAAGGTGGACGATGTGCTGCGGGTGGGATATCTGCGGCGCGGGTCGAATGATTTTTTGCCGATAGCAATGTGCCCGATTGCCGCGCCAATATTGTGGCGAGCCGCAGAGGCATTGTTGAAGCTGGCCGAGACCTCCAATGCAGCGCGGTGGATGGAGAAGATCGCCGAGGTTGAATTTTTTACCACGCAGGACGAGAGCGCTTTGCAGATGTCTCTATTTACACAGCATCGCGTTACCGGGTTCGATGCATTCTGTGAGCGGCTTCGGGAACTGCTGCCGGAGCTGGTGGGGGCAGGCATATCGATGCTGCGAGCAGAAGGCTCGCGCAGGACTGAACGTCCGCGAGCAATTGCTGCGTGGGGAGCGGAGGGGCTGAGTTATGCTGCGGCTGGAGAGAAGTATTGGGTGAGCCGCGGCGGCTTCTTTCAGGTAAACCGCTTCCTGGTTGATGAGTTAGTGCGAATTGTTGCGGCAGGCCGTCGCGGGACGCTGGCATGGGACCTGTATGCGGGAGTTGGGTTGTTTTCGCGGGCGCTGAAGACGAGTTTCGATGAGGTCGTTGCGGTGGAGGCTGCGGCGGACGATCTGGCGAAGACCTTCAAGGGCGATGGCAGGCGCGCTGTTGCAGCTACGACTGCGGAGTTTCTGCGTGGGGCTGTCGTGCAGCGGGAAAGACCTGAGCTAGTGGTAATGGACCCTCCCCGGGCCGGTGTGGGAGCGGAGGTTTGCGCGCTGTTGGGACGAGTTGCCACAAAGGAGATCGTGTATGTCTCCTGCGATCCGGTGACCTTGGCGCGTGACTTAAAGGCTCTGGTAGACTTCGGCTACAGAATCAATGAACTACATATGGTCGATATGTTTCCGCAGACGTTCCATCAGGAGACAGTGGTGGTACTCGGCCGTCCGTAATACGGTAAATGAACGGTAGATACGGTCAGTGAACAGAGCTTTAGAAGCTGGCAAATCGGGCTGTGGGCCTAATCCGAAGCTTTGGAGAGAGGCAGGGACGGAGCGGCTGCGGTTTGGGCGTGCTCCTCTGCTGGCTGCGGCGGCCTGGTTTGCGGTGGGCGAGATAATGGCCCGCAACCGGCAGCCTGCGATCGTACTGCTGATCGCTTTGGTGGCGTTGGTAGGACTGGCTCTGGCGGGACTTCGATGGTCGCTTCGAAGCGCAACCCTGGCTTTAGCCGCAATCTGGATGGTCGTGGGGATGTGGTGTGCTGAGGTGCAGCCGTCTCCGGCGCCACAGACCGCGTTGCAGAACTATGCCGATGGACTAAGCAGGCAGGTCCGAGGGCGTGTGGTCAGGGTGCGGGAGTTGCCGCCTCGTCAGAAGGCAGTCGATCAGGACAACGATCCCGCATGGTGGCTGGAGAAGGAGCCGGATGCAGCGGATGCGGTCTCGGTCGACCTCGCCGTAGAGGATGTGGAGTATCTGACTCCGGACATCTCGCGGATGGTTCCGGTTCCGGGCGGAGTTCGCGTAACGGTGCTGGCAGATGCCGGATCGCTTCCCGATCTGAAGTGCGGCGATGTGATCGAAGGGCCGATGCGGTTGAAGGTTCCAGAGCGGTATCGCGATCCCGGCGCCTGGCAATATGCAGACTATCTGCTGGCGCAGGGGCTGGGCTTTCACGCAACAGTCAAAGCACGCAAGATGACGATGCTGGGCATGGGCGCGCGCGACCTGCAATGCAGAGTGTATGCGGCGCAGAGTTGGGCATCGGACAAGATCTCGGCGTATGTGAGATCGAGCCCAAACCGGCGCATGCCGCCTACGTTGCGCTTGAGCACGGACGATGCGGGGATGCTGAACGCCATGCTCTTCGGCGACCGCACGGGGTTGAACCGGGCGCTGCGACTGGGCTTTGAGCGGACTGGGTCGTTTCACTTGTTCGTCGTCTCGGGCATGCACGTGGCGTTGCTGGCAGGGCTGGTGTTCTGGGTGACGCGGCGGCTAAGGCTAAGTGAGTGGTTGGCTACGCTGCTGACCATCGGATTGACGGCTGGCTATGCTCTGCTGACCGGCTTTGGTGTTCCGGTGCAGCGGGCCTTGTGGATGGTGGCAATCTTTTTGGTGGCTCGGTTGTTGTCGCGGGACAGGAACGTGCTGAATGCGTTGGGGGCGGCGGCACTGGGAGTGCTGGTATGGTCGCCGGGGAGCTTATTCGAAGCGAGCTTTCAGATGACGTTTCTGGCAATCATCGCTATTGGAGGGATCGCGGTTCCGCTGTGGGAGCGTGGCCCCGGAGATTATGCGCGGGCGGCGCGGCATCTTTGGGATGAGTGGGAGGATGTGCGGCTGCATCCGGAGGTGGCGCAGTTTCGCGTAATGCTGCGGGTTTGGGGTGAGGCGTTTGCAGAGCTGCTGGGACGTTGGGCGCGCGGAGTTCCGGCACTGATGGTGCGATACGGATTTTGGGCTCTGGAACTGGGGCTGATTGGAGTGATCGTGGAACTGGTGATGGTGCTGCCGATGGCAGTCTACTTTCACCGGGCCACAGTATTTGCTCTGCCTGCGAATATGCTGAGCGTGCCGCTGGTAGCGGTGCTCGCTCCCATGGCGGTGGTGACATTTTGCGCCATGCTGGTAAGCCCGGCGCTGGCGATGTTGCCGGGTGCGGCGACAGCATTTCTGCTGCATGGAATCGCAGATGTGATCGGACGCGTAAGTCAGATTCGGACGGCGGATATGCGAATCCCGGGACCGGTCTGGCCGGTTGCTCTGCTGGCTGTCGTGGGGTGGGGCTTCTGCTGCTGGGCAGTGAGGAGATCGAGGGCGTGGAGTTGGGTCGCTGTGGCTGTGCTGCCGCTGATCGCGGCGATGGTGCTGTGGCCGGAGCGCCCGGTGACTTCGCCGGGAATGCTGGAGGTGACCGCGATTGATGTAGGACAGGGAGATTCGCTGCTGGTGGTAAGCCCGGAGGGCAAAGCGATGCTGGTGGATGCGGGAGGGCCGGTGGGTGGGCCTTCTGAGGCTGCGGCGGCGAGCAGTGGCTTCGATGTGGGAGAAGAGGTAGTGGCTCCTTACCTGTGGTCTCGGCGGATTCGGCGGCTGGATGTGGTGGCGTTGAGCCATGCGCATAGCGACCACATGGGAGGGATGCCGGCAATATTGCGGGACTTCAGGCCGAGGGAGCTGTGGGTCGGAATCGATCCAGATTCAGAGGCTTATCGAGAGCTGTTGGCAGAGGCCAAAAAGTTGGGCGTTGCGGTAAAGCACTTTCATGCCGGAGAGGATCTGGTATGGGGCGGAACCGAGATCTCTATGCTGGCTCCTGAGCCGACCTACAGGAACGATGGCGCTCCGGTGAATGACGACTCACTGGTGATGCGGATGCAGTCTGGGAAGGCATCGGTGCTGCTGGAGGGCGACGCCGAGGCTCCGAGCGAGCGGGCCATGGTGGCGGATGGAAAGATGCAGCCGATGACGCTGCTGAAAGTGGGACACCACGGCAGCAATAGCTCGACCACGCCGGAGTTTTTTGCGGAGGCCGCGCCCAAGGATGCCGTGATCTCAGTGGGCAAGGGAAATACGTTCGGGCATCCCCGAGTCGAGGTGATCGACCGGATTGCAGCGGCGCATACACGGCTTTACCGAACGGATGAGTTTGGACTGACTACGTTTCTGCTGGGCCGCGACGGGGGGATTCGAGAGGTCACAGGGGCTGGAGATGAATAGACACAGATTTGCATGGATGATATCGCTTACATAAATCAGGGACCGGTAAAGGCAAGGCAGGTGATAACGTCTCTTTCCTCTTGATGAGAATCAGCAGCTCTAAAAAGACGCTGAATCTCGGCACAGAATCTGCGCTGCGGCCTATCCTATCGTTGCTTCCGTATGATAAAAAGACACCTTGGCAGGACCACTTTCCACGACGATATGGGCCGACAAAGACAGATACACATTGAGCGATGCGTATGGACGGATCGCTTTGGATGCGGACCAGTTTCCACGACGATAATGGGCCGATAAAAATAAACGCACATTGAGCGGTGCGCAGAGATGCATCGCTTTGGAGAAGGAAAAGGAAATGGCAGAAGCAACTTGTGATATTGGATTGATTGGTCTGGCAGTCATGGGCCAGAACCTTGTACTGAACATGAACGACCACGGCTACAAGGTCGCCGTGTTCAATCGGACGGTTTCTAAAGTCGATGAGTTCATCAACAATGAGGCCAAGGGTACCGAGGTTGTTGGAGCGCATTCGGTCGAAGAGATGTGCCAGATGCTGAAGACGCCGCGCCGCGTGATGATTATGGTGAAGGCAGGCGATGTCGTCGACCAGACGATCGATTCGGTGCTGCCGTATCTCGAGAAGGGCGACATTATCATTGATGGCGGCAACTCGCTGTTCACCGACTCGAACCGCCGCACGAAGGACCTTGCAGCCAAAGGCATTCTGTTTATCGGCACAGGCGTGAGCGGCGGCGAAGAGGGTGCACGTTTCGGCCCGTCAATTATGCCGGGCGGCAACAAGGAAGCGTGGCCTCATGTGAAGGAGATCTTTCAGGCCATCGCGGCGAAGGTGGAAGATGGCACTCCCTGCTGCGACTGGGTGGGTGAAGACGGCGCGGGCCACTACGTGAAGATGGTCCACAACGGCATTGAGTACGGCGATATGCAATTGATCTGCGAAGCCTACCAGTTGCTGAAGGACGGCCTCGGCCTGACTGCCGACGAGTTTGCCACGGTCTTCAACGACTGGAACAAGGGCGAGTTGGACAGCTTCCTGATCGAGATTTCGGCTGAGATCTTCGCCAAGAAGGACGATGACGGCCAGCCGATGGTCGATAAGATTCTTGACACAGCGGGACAGAAGGGCACGGGTAAGTGGACGGCCATCTCCGCGCTGGACCTGGGCATGCCGGTGACGCTGATCGGCGAGAGCGTGTTTGCACGTTGCCTTTCGGCGTTGAAGGATGAGCGTGTTGCGGCTTCGAAGGTGCTGAACGGGCCGAAGAAGGCTTTGACAGTTTCAGAGAAGGCGCAGTTCATTGAAGATGTTCGGCGTGCGCTGTACTGCTCGAAGATGATCAGCTACGCGCAGGGCTACATGCTGCTGCGTGCAGCTGAAAAAGAGATGAACTGGAACCTGAACATGGGCGGCATCGCGCTGATGTGGCGCGGCGGCTGCATCATTCGCAGCGTCTTCCTGGGCAACATCAAGGCGGCATTCGACAAGAATCCGAAGCTGCAGAACCTGCTGATGGACGACTTTTTCTCGGCTGCGCTGAACAAGTACGGCGCATCGTGGCGGAAGGCCGTCATTCACGCAATCGAGATTGGCGTGCCCATGCCCGCGTTCTCGACAGCGCTGGCGTTCTACGACGGCTACCGGACGGAGCGGCTGCCGGCGAACCTGTTGCAGGCGCAGCGAGACTTCTTTGGCGCTCACACCTACGAGCGCGTCGATAAGCCTCGCGGTGAGTTCTTCCACACCAACTGGACCGGACGCGGCGGACGGGTTGCCTCTTCGACCTATAACGCTTAGTCGTTTTGCAGGATGAATAAAGGCCTGAGGCGATTGCCTCAGGCCTTTATCTTTTTGGTGCATGGGGCAGAAGAAAGGAAGCAAGAATCTATGGGAGGGTTTTGGATATCTAACTAGATGTCGATGGAATGTGGAGGTTACTCAATGGAGTTGAATCAAACAACTGAGGTAGCTGTACAGGTCAGTGCTGCGGAGCGAGCCGAGGAGCAGAAGCTGCTTCGTCGCTTGCAGATGATGATGAATATGACGATGCAGGTCATCGCGCAGGATGAGTCGCTGACCATCGATGAGGCAGCGCAGATGATCGGCGACAGCAGGAAGGCAGCGCTAGCAATGTTTCCGGGCAAAGAGCTGGCCTATGACCTGATCTGGAAGCCGCGATTTCAGCGGCTGATGCGAGAGCGGTTTCGCATCATGTAACTTCTACTGATACCTATCGGGCACTCGAGAATATGCAGATACGGTTGGCTGTGCACGAGGATGTAGCAGCAGTGATTGATTTGTTGCGGCGCGTCGTGCCATCGATGCGAGCAGCAGGAAACCTGCAGTGGGATGAAAACTATCCCACTGCGGCGATATTTGAGCATGACGTTGATCAGAGACAGCTCTGGGTAGCTGAGACCGAGGGCACCCTTGCAGGGATGATTGCGGTGACGACCGGCCAGGACCCGGAGTATGGGCACGCGGGCTGGAATGTCGAAGAGGATGGGGTGATGGTGCATCGGTTGGCAGTCGATCCGGCATTTCGCGGAGCAGGCGTAGCGACAGCCTTAATGAGACAAGCAGAAGAGGTAGCGGCAGAGCGCGGCATCCCTGCGGTGCGCACCGATACGAGCATCGAGAACGAGGCCGCACAGCGATTGTTCCTCAGGCTGGGATATAGCAAGACCGGCGAGATCAGTCTGTCCTTCCGTCCCGGACTGCGCGTTGTCTGCTACGAAAAACGATTGCGCTGAGCGTCGATTTCTCTCGATGTAAATGGTTACATTACAATTGGCGCGACGGTTCAGGAGATCTCTGGCCGTTCCGTTCTCCTGCTCTTTTGCGCATCTTGCGAGTAGGAATGGACATCTTCGCAAAATTGAAAGGGAGACAGGATGAAAATGCTGCGTTGGGTTTGGATTTGTTCGCTGCTGATGGTTGTGCTGCTCGCACCTGCCGCCGGGCACGCGCTGGAGAATGGATTGGCTCGGACTCCGCCGATGGGTTGGAACAGCTGGAACAAGTATGCGTGCAAGGGCATCAATGAAGGCGTCGTTCGCGAGACTGCGGATGCAATGGCCAGCAACGGGATGAAGGATGCCGGGTATCAGTACGTCATCATCGACGACTGCTGGCAGACGGGTCGCGACGCCGAAGGCAACATCGTCGTGGACAAGGAGAAGTTTCCCAATGGCATTAAGGCTGTGGCAGACTATGTCCACTCAAAAGGCTTGAAGTTCGGAATCTATACCGACGCAGGCACGGAGACCTGCGGCGGCCGCCCCGGCAGCCTCGGCCACGAGTATCAGGATGCGCGCCAGTATGCCGAATGGGGTGTGGACTACCTGAAGGAAGATTGGTGCCACACCGTACCGGGGCAGAACAGCGAGGCATCCTATACGGTGATGCGTGATGCACTGAAGGCTTCGGGCAGGCCGATCCTCTTCAGTATCTGCGAGTGGGGGTCGACGAAACCGTGGCTGTGGGCTGGGCCGATTGGCAATATGTGGCGGGCTACCGGCGATATTCAGGATTGCTGGGACTGCAAGAAGAGCTGGGGCGGCAATGGTGTGACGCAGATTCTGGACCTGATGGATGGAATCGAGAGCTACGCGGGGCCGGGCCACTGGAACGATCCGGACATGCTCGAGGTAGGTAACGGCGGAATGACCACGACGGAAAATCGCGCGCACTTCAGCATGTGGGCGCTATTTTCGGCTCCCCTGCTGGCTGGCAATGACATTGAGCACATGTCCGCCGACACGAAGGAGATTCTGCTGAACAAAGAGGTCATCGCGATTGATCAGGATGCTCTGGGTCAGCAGGGACGCAGAGTGAAGAAGGATGGCGATCTCGAGATCTGGTCTAAGCAACTAGCCGATGGCGGTCGCGCTGTCGCGCTGCTCAATCGCAGTGCTGCGGCGGCCAATATCTCGGTGAAGTGGACGGACATTGGCTATCCTAATACGCTAAGCGCTTCGGTACGCGATCTCTGGGCTAAGAAGGACGTGGGACAAAAGACCGGCGGTTACTCGGCTGAAGTTCCCAGCCACGGCGTTGTCATGATCAAGGTGATGCCATAACAGTTAGCGGCATCTTTAGAGCAAAGCAAAAGGGTTGCCGTCTGCGATGAAGCGGGCGGCAACCCTTTTTACGTTGATCGGTTATGAGCCTGCCGATACCGAAGGACCGGCAGGCTGAGTTTTAGAACTCGATGCGCGCGGTCAACTGGGCATCGCGTGAGGTATTGGCCTGAGTGCTGACAGTACCGAAGGTGGAGCTGCCGAACTGGGTTCCAATACCACCGAACTGCGTGTGGTTGGTGACGTTGTACAGATCGCCTTCCAACATCACGTGAGCCCCCTCGAAGCCCAGACCGAAGGTGCGGCGGAGGCTGATGTCCACGTTATAGTTGCCGGGACCGTAGAGGTTATACGGAGCGGTACGAGGCGAGTTGCTGAATACAGGGTTGGCTGTCGTCGAAGGCGTCGTGATGAAAGCAGCCGGGTTGATGAACTGTCTCTTGGCAAGCGTCGTCGTATTTCCGCCATGTCCCCAGTTACCGTTCGGCATCACCGATCCGGAGAAGCCGGGCGCCAGACTCGGCAAGCAGGTTCCGTTGGCGGCATTGGTGCCGCAGGAAGATGCCGTAAGAGTCAAAGGCGAGCCGGAGTACATCTGGACGATGCTGGAGAACTTGAAGTTGCTAAGAAGAGCGCGTGACAGGGTGCTTCCACCGCCGAAGCCGTTCTTGCCCAAGGGAAGGTCCCAGACGCCGGTGAGAACGAAGTGTTGCGGCTGGTTAGAGGTCGATACAGTGCGCTCGATCGAATCGACCTTGTGGAACTTACCATCGCCGGAGAACTGCGCCGGGATATCGTAACCGGAACGGAAGACACCACCATCGTCGATGGCTCTGGACCAGGTGTAGTTCGCCATGAAGGTAAGGCCGTGCGATACGCGCTTGTTGAGCGAGATCTGCAGGCCGTTGTAGTTGGAGTTGCCGATGTTTCCGTACGTGTCGGAGACGCTGTACTGGGGGAACGGCTTGAGCAGAGTCGACAGAGCCTGCTTCGGATCGAACGAGGCGTAGCCGTTTTGCGGCGTAACGCCCTCAGCTTCCATCGCTGCGATATTTGCTGCAGTGGCCTTGTTGCTCAGAATAGCTCCGAGACCCAGGTACTTGGGATCAAGCTGGTTGATCCAGTAACCGCGACCGTTGTTGCCATCAGTAACTTCGAAGTGTCCCTGCGATCCGACGTAGCTCATGGTGAGCGTCAGAGTATCGGTGAAGGAGCGCTGGAAGCCGAAGCTCCAGTTGATGTACTGAGGCGCACGCGCTCCGAGATAAGGATCGCCGTAGCCGACAGACTGAGGCGTCGTGGAAGCATTGCTCAACAAGGTGCTATAACCCGTGCCGAAGCTGGACGAATAGTTCGGCAAAACAGGCGGAGGCGTCAGACCCTGGAATCCGGCATCGAGCTGCTGCGAAGGATCGTAGTTGGTTGCATTGATGTAAGACGTCTTGGGGCTGGCGGAGAAGCCAAGCGTTCCGCTGCCGCTCCTCGAGGTCGCCGATCCGCCGACGCCGTTGCCGTGGGTGTACATCACGCCCCAGCTTCCGCGCCACACCATCTTGGGATCGCTCTGGAAGGCGAAGCCGAGACGCGGGCCGAAGTTCTTGAAGTAGTTATTTACATTTGTGGAACAGTTGCAACCTGCGGCACCGGCGGCAGACCCTGCAAACTCCAGAGCTCCCTTATTGCCGGTAAGCGGGTTGGTCTCTGTCGGATTGAAGAACGAGAGTCTGTCATGCTCTTCCTGGTAGGTCGGGTAGAAGTCATACCGCAGACCGATGTTCAGGGTCAGGCGGGAGTTCACCTTCCAGTCGTCCTGGATATAGGGAGAGATCGGACGGAAGCGCGCTCCGGTCTCGACGATGGCGAGGTTGTCGGTCAGCGACTGGCTATCGACTGCGCCGGCAAGGAAGCTGGCGTAGGCGTAGCCGCCCGTCGTATCGAGCGTCGTCGTTGAATCGGCAAGAGGGCACGGATTCAGATTTTTAACGCTGCAGGTAAAGCCCTGGGTCTCAGACGCCGTATTGGCCAGCGTCAGGGGGCTGGTACCGGTTGCATTAGTCAGGTACTGATACTGCAACCATGCGATCTGGGCGCCGATGGTAAGAGTGTGCTTGCCGAGCATCCACTGAAGGTTGTCGGTTGCGATATAGGCATTGGAGATAGCCGTGTTGGCTACGCTGCCCGCCCAGTTGGTGGGGTTGCTGCCGTTGCCCGAGAAGGTGACGAGCGGAAAAGCATTTGAAGCCTGGCCGGTAGGAAGCCCGGTGATACCGGCTGCTGTTGCGGCAAAATCTCCACCGCTGTTGGGGTTGAAGGTGGGGCCGTTGTAGCGGGCGAAGCCATAGTTGAACTGGTTCACCATCTTGGGAGTGATTGTGTAGTTGTCCTGCAACACCCAGACCGTGGTCTTGGGGGCATATTCCTGTCCGTAGTTGTACGGAGCAAACGGAAGGACGTTTCGGCCAGAGGTGGTCTGAACGGCCGGGCCGGTCGTAGCCTGACGGCCTTTGCCGAAGGTGAGCGACACAGTGTTCTTCGAGTTGACGACCCAGTCCACGCGGTCGGTGGTCATCCAGTTATAGAGACCGTACTTGTAGCCGCCAACGTAGTTGTTGCCGGTGGTGGTGGGCAGGGTGATGTTCTTGGGGAAGAAGCCCTGCAGGTACTGCGCGACCTTGGACTGCTTCGACAGAGGAATGGTGTTGTTCGGATATTGCGTACGGGTGCAGGCGGTACCGGCAGTGTTGCAGACCGTGGAGGTAGGATCGTAGATCTTCAGACCCTGATCGCTGAAGTTTCCGTTGTACTCGGCCTGCGTCGGCACCGTCTGGTACGCAGCCAGAGGACCATGAGCAAAACGGTAGGCATCGTAGTTAAGGAAGAAGAACAGCTTGTCCTTCTTGATCGCGCCGCTCAGCACAGCGCCGTACTCGTTCATGTTCTCGCGAGGCTTTACTGCGTAGCCCTTTGAAGGATCGATCTGCGCGGGAGCAAAAAAGCCCCAGGTGTCGAGAGCGGTGTTGCGGAAGTAATCGTAGACTGAGCCGTGCAGCTTGTTGCCACCGGACTTGGTGGAGTAGTTCTGAACGCCCATGCCTTCGTACATGGCCGAATAGCCCGTGGTCTGCACCTGGAACTGGTCGACCGCATCAACTGAGATCGCCGTCCAGACGAAGCGGGTATCGCCTTCACCAGCGACCGAGGTGAACGGAATGCCGTTGACGTAGACCGCAGAGGCTGCGCCGCGGCTGCCCGAGCCGTTGACGACGCCGGTGTTCGTGGTGGCGTTGCCGTTAGTCTCGTTACCCTGAACACCGGGCATCAGGACGGCAAAGTCAGTGGCGCGACGCTGGTCGGGATTGCCGCCTGCGCCCATCTGAATTGGCAGCGCGGCGTACATCGACTGCTCCATGGTGGCGCCAAGAGTGGCGTTGCTGGTCTCAAGCGCAGGGGGCGCAGCCGAGATGGTGACGCTCTGCGCCTCGGAGCCGACCGACAGCGCAATGTTCACGTTCGAGATCTCGAGGGCGTTGACGTTGACATGCTCCTGCGTCGTGGTCTGAAAACCAGTCGCCGTAACCGCAATCGTGTAGACATCAGGATCGAGCGGGGAGATATCGTAGTCTCCCGAGGAGGTCGTAGTGCGGGTAACCTTAGTGCCCTTGGTGGTCGAGGTGACAACCACGGTAGCTCCGGGAACAACTGCGCCGGAAGGATCGGTGACGATTCCTTTGATCTCTCCCTTACCGGAGAGCTGGGCGCGGAGCGGCAGAGTGCAACATAGAACGACCGCGGCGATGAGCGCAAGCAGGAAGCAGACCGGACGCTTTCCTGAAGACACCGAGTGTAGTTGAGGGTGGATATTGCTGGACGTCATCTATACCTCACAAAGTTTAAAAACAGAAAACGTTATCGTGACGTACCCCTTGAGATACGCCTTTATCGATTATTGACCTAAAAGGTCAGACCACATTGGGCCGAAAGCAAGCTTCTACCTTCGAACCATCGTCTGTCAAGAGTTATTTTTATTGGTTTTGTAACGAAATGTCACAAATGAAATAGGAAAAACGCGTTATAAAGCGCCCCTGCCGCCGCTTTACTTCCAAATCAACGGCGGTAGGGACAAAGTTTGATACAAATTTTCACTGGTTGTACCTTGCAGGTCACTTTTTCTTTCAAAGTGGCCTGCAACAGAGGAAAACGCTATTTGGCGGGCTGGGCTTCGAGCCACTGGCGGAGGCTCGGTTCCTGGGCGGCACGGAACTGAATGCAGGCGTTGATGCTGTCGATCGACTTGGCAAGGGTGCGTGCCGAGGCATCGACGGGGTGGGTGGCGAAGAAGCTGGTGACCTGATCGCGGTCTTCGGCGGTGCAGAACGAGCCAGCGGCAGCGACGACACGAACGCCCGAGTTGGTGGTGAACTGGGCGTGCACCCTGTCCCAATGCTTCTGGATGTACTCCCAGGCCTGCGCCTGGGTAGCACGTTGCTTCAGCAGGATGGCCAGAATGCGCCAGCTATCCTGATTGCGAACCTCACCCGAGGTCGCATAGTCGAGCGTTCGAGCCACGAGGCTGGGGTCGAGGAAGCGCGCGAGCGTCTGGATGGCATCGGACTGGAGCCCGGGATCGCTGGGGTCCTTGCTGGCGGCAAGCACTTTATCGTAGAAAGCAGCGTCGTCGTTGCTGGCGGCGATGACGACGGCCGCATCACTCAGGGCAGGATCAAGGTTTTTGTCCTTCTTGCGGCCGAAGCTGCGGTCTGCGATCTCCCTGGCCTGAGTAACGATGGCTGGATCGTTGGCGGCTCCGAGAAGCTCAAAGAGGATGGCGCGCGACTGGCTGCGGTCGAAAGAATCGTTCTTCGAGGGCTTACCGAGAGCGGCATAGACTGGGCCGAACTGGCTGCGGAGCGTCGCGTTGAGCTGGTCCAGATCCTTGCCGGTAGCAACCTTCGATTTGATCGTGTAGACCTTGGCCAGCGCAGTATCGAGGACGTCGGCGTTAGGGTCCTGCTTCAGAGCAAGGACGAGATCGAGATAATCAGCAATGGACGAGCGGCCCGAGGGAACGAGCGCCCAGCGGTCGCCGATAAAGTTGATGCGCTCCGTGGGAGTCAGTGCGGTCTCTGCCGCAGCCTCAATCGCCTTATACTGCGACGGCGTGTAAACAGTGCGGAAGTAACCCTTGGCCAGACCATTGGCATAAAAGAATGGGCTGCCCTGCGCGGTAGAGACAGTGGCTTCGGCAGGAGCAAGCAGGCTGCAGGCAGGCTTGCCGCTGGTCTTGAGGCACACAGGTAGCGTCCATTGCTGGCTGGTCTGATCCGCAGAGGTCGGCGTAAGGAAGAAGCGGCTCTGGGCTACTGGTACTCCAGAGGCCGAAGCGTCAGAGAAGGTAAGCAGCGGCACACCGGGCTGCTCGACGAAGCTGGACATGATCTTGTCGACGGGCAGATGGCTGGTTGCGGTCTGCGCGTTCCAGAAGTCCTCAGCAGTAGCGTTGGCATAGAGGTGAGCAGCGAGATAGTTGTGTACCCCTTGGCGGAAGGTCTCTTCGCCGACATAGTTCTCGACCATATTAAGAACAGCGCCGGCCTTGCCGTAGGCGATGCCGTCGAACATCTCGTTGATCTGTGCCGGCGTGTCGGCCTTGGCGCGAATGGTGCGGGTGGTAGCCTGCGAGTCGTAGTTGAGCGTGGTATCCAGTTCCTGCGCCTCATCCTGAGGAATATTCCACTCCGGGTGCCATGCTGCGACCGGCTTGTGCTCCATCCATGTGGCAAAGCCTTCGTTGAGCCAGATATTGTCCCACCACTGCATCGTAACCATGTCGCCAAACCATTGGTGGGCCATCTCGTGCGCAACCACGGCGGCTACATTCTTTTTCTCCGGGATGCTGGCGGTCTTGCTGTCGATCAGCAGGTCGGTCTCGCGATAGGTAATGCAGCCGAAGTTCTCCATCGCTCCGGCCTCGAAGTCGGGAAGCGCAACCATGTCGAGCTTAGGCATGGGGTATTTAATGCCGAAGTAAGTGTCGTAATAGTGCAGAACGAACTCGGCTGACTTGACGGCAAACTGAGTGAGCTTGACCTTGTCGGGCGTGGAGCAGGCGCGGATAGGCACACCGTCGCTGCTGCCCTTGGTGCACT
Organism: Edaphobacter dinghuensis; assembly: GCF_014640335.1. Lineage (NCBI taxonomy): Bacteria > Pseudomonadati > Acidobacteriota > Terriglobia > Terriglobales > Acidobacteriaceae > Edaphobacter > Edaphobacter dinghuensis. The sequence continues at coordinate 206,624 of NZ_BMGT01000001.1, forward strand.
GAAAGTCGCCTACGAGAAAGGCCACGAGATAGGTGGACATGCGCGGTGTCGTGGCGAACTTGATGGTGTGCTTCTCATCCGGCGCCGGAGTGTCGGAGACGATGTTGGTGTTGGAGATGACGGTGTCGCCACGGTCAACGGTAAGAGCAATGTCGAAGGTTGCCTTCAGCGCAGGCTCGTCGAAGCTGGGGAAAGCGCGGCGCGCATCGGTCGGCTCAAACTGAGTCACAGCGTAATTGCGCCGTGCCGTCTTCGAAAGGTAGAAGCCGCGAAGCTTGTCGTTGAGAATGCCGGTGTAGCGAATATCGAGGGTGACCTTGCCCGAGAGATGTTGCGCAAAGGTAAAGGTAGCCTGCTCTTTATCGGGATCAAGCGAGACCTGCGCGGTCTGTGCACCGGCGGTGACAGACAGGAATTTAATCTCGGCGGCGTTGAGCGTGATGGTCGTACTAGGCTGATCGAGCGTAACGTCGATGCTCTCAGTGCCTGCGAAGGTCGCGGCCTTGAGGTCAGGAGTGAGCGCCAATGTGTAGTGCTCGGGATGGACGCCGGAGGGGAGGCGCTGGGCCAAAGCCGCGAGAGGAAAAAAACAGGAGACAAGCAGGAGGGTCGAGGAGAGAAGATTCTTTGTAATCGGCATGTGTTCTGATTAAACGGTACATGTTCAACCTGCTTGAGACAAACGCTGCACCGGCATGGCGGCGTCTAAATTCGCATGTTTCACGATCGTCGACATGCGGGCGAGTTACTGGCGGGTTTGCTGGCCGATTACCGGAGCCAAGCTCAGACTGTGGTCCTGGCCTTGCCTCGAGGCGGCGTCCCGGTAGCTCGCGCTGTGGCCGATGCGCTTGCTCTGCCGCTGGACCTCTTGCTTGTTCACAAGATCGGCGCTCTCACGGAGCCTGAGCTCGCTATAGGAGCAGTCGCAGCAGATGGAACGATAGTGCTGGACGAGCGGGCGATTGCTGCCATGCGCATCCCCGAAGGTCTGTTGAAGGCCACAATCGATCGCGAACAGACGGAACTTGCTCGCCGGAGTCATCTCTATCGCGGTGACCAACCAGCACTAACCTTGGAGGGACAAACGGCCATTCTCATCGACGATGGATTGGCCACCGGCTACACCATGCTCGCCGCCGTCGGGGCTGCGCATAGGTTAGGAGCAAGCCGTATCGTGGTCGCTATCCCGGTCGCCCTGCAATCGACAATTGATCGATTACGCCGTGAAGCCGATGCAGTGGTGTGCGTCGATGTGCCGCGGCGACTTAATGCTGTGGGGCAGTTTTACGAAGACTTCCGGCAGGTCAACGATCAGGCGGTCTGTGCCGCGCTGACGCGACAGACCAACTGACCTCAGTGCTTGATAGAAGCGGCGCGTTCGGAGTGGTTGGAGATGTCGGCGGCACGGGCCTCGGCGTAGGCCGCGGCTCCAAGCAGAGCACAGGTGTCGTCGAGGATAATGCGCACCGGAATGGCCTGGAGCAGTGGCGAGAGGCGGCCCTTGTCGAGGAAGGCCTGAATGAAGTCGCCGTTCTCAAGCGTCTGGATAATCTTGGGCGCGATGCCCCCGCCGAGATAGATGCCACCCATGGCCAGCACCTTGAGGGCAATGTTTCCCGCCTCGGCGCCATAAATCGCGCTGAAGGTCCGCATCGTCTCGAAGCAGATGGAACTGGAGCCGTCCTGAGCACATTGGCCAATTACAGCGTTGGGGTCTTCGGCGGCGAGGCGGTCGCGAAGCCACTGCGGCTCCTGTAGCTTTTCAACGTCGCGAAGGTAAGCGTAGATATTGGAGACACCCGGGCCGGAGAGCACACGTTCATAGCTGACATGGCCCTTGAGCGTGCTGCGCAGATATTGCAGAAGCGCCACTTCGCGGTCGTGACGAGGGGCAAAGTCGCAGTGGCCGCCCTCGCTGGCGATGGGGCGATGGTGCTTGCCGTCCCAGATCAGAAGCGCTTCACCGAGGCCTGTTCCAGCCGAGATGAGACCGCGATGACCAACAGCAGCCGTATTGGCGGAGTGCAGAGTGTAGATCTTATCCGGCGTTAGTTCGAGGATGCCGTAGCCGTTGGCCTCAAGATCGTTGATAAGGAAGATGTGCTCGATATCGAGCGACTTCTCCATCTCGTGAACATCGAGCACCCAGGGAAGGTTCGTGAGTTTGAGACGTCCTCCGCGAACCGGGCCGGGGCAACCGAAACATGCGGCGGCGATCTCGTTGCGAGCACCCTGATCCGGGCCGAGAAACTGCTCGACGACGGCGTCGAGCGACGTGAACTTGTGTGCGGGAAACTTCTGGTCGCGGATGGAATGCAACTTACCATCCTGAAAGTCATAAAGCGCGAGATGCACCTTCGTGCCGCCTACGTCGCCCGCAAGGATCATTTATTTAAGCTCCAAAGTACCTGCCGTATTCGAATCGTTTGGTGCTGGTAACTTAGATGCCGCTGCGGAGTCCAGCAGCAACGTAAGCTGGCCGCTGGCAGGACGAATAATCTGCGAGGGGTACGTATCAGGCTGATAAGGCCCAAGCAGAACATCGTGCAGAACCTGCGCCTTGCCTGCTCCCTCTATAAGAAATGCCACTTCCCTCCCCTGATTGATGACCGGCCAGGTAAGCGTGATGCGCCAGGTGTCCTTCTGCGGAACGTGGTTGGCAGTGACGATATCGGTGAGGTCGTTGATCGCTTCGGTGTGGGGAAAGAGCGAAGCGGTGTGGCCATCGTCGCCCATGCCCAACAACACGAGATCAAAGGTAGGAGTCTCCGCGCCTTCGAGCCGGAAGGTATTGCGGATGGTGGACTCGTAACGAGCAGCGGCAACGGCAGGGTCGAGTTCGCCTTCCATGCGATGGATGCGCTCAGGCGCGAGCGGAACCTTCGAGAGCAGCGCCTCGTTGGTCATGCGGTAGTTCGAGTCCGCGTCTGTTGGCGGAACGCAGCGCTCATCGACCCAGTAGAGGTCGAGCTTGGCCCAGGGAACCTGCTTGAAAAAGGGCTGAGCGGGATCGGCGAGCAGAGCAAACATCGCCTTGGGCGTCGTGCCACCTGAGATTGCGATGCGAGCGCGGCCACGAGCCTGAACAGCTGCGACAGCCGCATCGGCGAAGAGCTTGGCAGCGGCCTGAGCTACAGCAGCAGGAGTGGGAGAGATGCGGTAGGTGACGGTGATTGGTCGCGGCATCCGGTTTCGCCTCTTATCAAAATGATTCGGACGGCCTTAGATGACGAGGTTAAACTATTCCCCAACAACTAGAGCTGCCTACTTGATATTAAGTTGATGGCGGAACCGAAGCCCCGCCATCAACGAAGAAAAATTCAGCTCACGAAGCTGAGTTTAGAGTTTGCGCCACTTGCGGCCCTCGACTTCGAGCAGCGCATCGGCGGCGGTGGGCCCCCAGGTTCCGGCGGCGTAGTTGGGAAAGTCCTTGACCGGCTTCTCCCGCCACACTTCGAGAATGGGGGTGATCAGCGCCCAGGTGGCTTCCACTCCGTCGCGATGAGCGAACAGCGTACCGTCACCAAGCATGGCATCGAGCAGCAGACGCTCGTAACCGTTGGCCGAGGACTTGCCAAACGACTCGGCGTAGCTGAAGTCCATGTTGACAGGGCTGATGTTCATGCCCTGGCCCGGAACCTTCGCGCCGAAGCGGAGCGTGATGCCCTCGTCAGGCTGAATACGCATGGAGATGATGTTCGGCTCCACGTTGCCCTTGCTGCCGTCCTTGCCCTTGAAGAGCAACAGCGGTGGCTGCTTGAACTGGACGGTGATCTCAGTAACGCGCTTGGCGAGACGCTTGCCTGCACGGATGTAGAAAGGAACGCCGGCCCAGCGCCAGTTCTCGATCTCCAGCCGAAGCGCCGCATAGGTCTCGGTCTGCGAGCGAGGATGAACGCGATCTTCCTGGCGGTAGCCGATGACAGGCTTGCCGTCGACGGTGCCCGGGCCATACTGGCCACGAACGGTGTCCGCCGGGTGAATTGGCTGAATCGCGCGCCAGACCTTCACTTTTTCGGCACGAACAGCAGATGCCTCAAACGAGACAGGCGGCTCCATGGTGACGAAGCTGAGCAGCTCCATCACGTGGTTCTGCACGACGTCGCGAAGCGCTCCAGCAGTCTCATAGAAAGGTCCGCGACCCTCGATGCCGATGGACTCGGCAGCGGTGATCTCGACGTGATCGATGTAGTTGCGGTTCCAGACGTTCTCGAAGATGCCGTTGGCGAAACGGAAGACGAGGATGTTCTGCACCGTCTCTTTACCGAGGTAGTGGTCGATGCGGAAGATCTGGTCTTCGTGGAAGACCTTGTTCACTTCATCGTTGAGCGCCTTGGCAGACTCGAGGTCGTGGCCAAAGGGCTTCTCGATGATGGTGCGGACCCAATTCTTCTTGCCATCAACTCCGCCGTCTTCGCAGGGCTTGGACATGCCGTGCTGACCGAGGTAGTTGATGATGTCGGAGAAGTACTCGGGCGCCGTGGCGAGATAGAAGAGGCGGTTGCCGCAGGTGCCGAACTTCTTGTCGATCTTCGAAAGAAGCTTGTTAAGCGAGTCATAACCCGAGGCATCGTCAAAGTTCATCGCGTGGTACTGGATCTTCTCGATGAACGGAGCCAGCTTGGGATCGGACTCCTCAACACCGCCGCCGGCGATGATGCCTTCCTTCATGTCCGCAGCAAAGGAGTCCTCGAGCGGCCGACGAGCAACGCCAACGACCGCGAAGTCCTTGGGAAGCAGGTTGGCCTGTTCGAGGTGATAGAGCGCAGGCAGCAGTTTGCGCTTGGTAAGGTCACCCGATGCGCCGAAGATCACGACGACGCATGGGTCCGGCGTGCGCTCGGGCTGCTGGTTCACCGGAGCGACGGCAGCAGGTGTGATGTGTGGTTCAGTAGGCATATCAATTACCTCTCGTACTTGGTTAGTGCTTGTGGATGGCTTCGATCTCTCTGACTTAGCTCTTTTTGACATCGTGGCCACCAAAGGCGCCGCGCATAATCGAGATCATTCGATCGGTGAAGTTGTTCTCTTCGCGCGAACGGAGACGGCGGATGAGCGACTCGGTGATGACTGGAGCAGAGATGTTCAGATCGATGGCTTCGGTAACGGTCCAGCGGCCTTCGCCGGAGTCGGGAACCCAGGCTTCAAGGCCGTCGAGGGTTGGATTCTTGTCGAGCGCTCCCGCGGTGAGGTCGAGCAGCCAGGACCGAACAACCGATCCCTTCTGCCAGATGTGCGCGATCTGCGTAAGGTCGAGATTGAGAGGCTCCTTCGCCTGCATGATAGAGAAGCCTTCGGCGAATGCCTGCATCATGCCGTACTCGATGCCGTTGTGGACCATCTTGACGAAGTGGCCAGCGCCCGAGGGACCAACGTGTCCCCAGCCTTCGGTGGCCGAGGGAGCGAGTGCTTGAAAGATGGGGGTGAGACGCTCGACCGGCTCCTTATCGCCGCCGATCATGAGGCTGTAGCCCTCTTTGAGTCCCCAAACGCCGCCGGAGGTTCCGCAGTCGACAAAGTTGAAGCCCTTGGCCTTGACTTCGTCATGACGGCGCTGCGTGTTCTTGTAGTTCGAGTTTCCGCCGTCGATGATGGTGTCGCCCTTCTCCATCAGAGGCTCAAGTTGCGCGATGGTCTCGTCGACGGGATCGCCTGCGGGAACCATGATCCAGATGGCGCGAGGAGTGGAGAGGTTCTTGACCAGCTCTTCAACCGAGTTGACGCCGAGATTGCCCGTTGCAGTCAACTTGGCAGTGGCATCTTTGTTGAAGTCGAAGCCGACGACCTTATGACCGGCGAGGCGAAGACGCTCCGCCATGTTGAAGCCCATCTTGCCAAGTCCAATAATTCCCAGTTCCATGATGTATTTCCCTTTCGTTGCTAAACGGCGATGCCGTGTTGAGTAAGTGAAGCGCGAAGTTGCGCGGGTGATTCAAAGTGAATGGCGTTCATGCCAAAGGCGCGAGCGGCCTCGCAGTTCTCCTGCTTGTCGTCGATAAACAGAGCCGTTTCGGGAGGAAGGCCGGAGATGTCGATTGCCGCGCGATAGATGTCGGGGAGAGGCTTCATCTCGTGAACATAGCCGGAACAGATGAAGTAGTTGAAGTACTGGCGGAGTCCAAAGGTGTCGAGACGGTAGGCGTTCAGCTCTTTCGACTCATTGTTAATGGTGGCGAGATGATATTGCCCGGAGCTTTTAAGGGCGGCGAGAATATCAAAGCTCCCCTGATGGAGAATCCTGCTTTCACTACAGACTAACGGCCAAAGCTTCTCAAAGGTGAGATGGAGATCGAGGTTGGTATCGATGACAGTCTTGGCAAAAAAATCCTGCGCCGTCATCAAGCCGCGCTCCCAAAAGTAGTTCACCTCGTCATGGACCGCTTCATACGCTGGGACGTTCACTCCGAGGGAGGTGAGAACGCGATAACGCTGGTTCCTGTCCCATCCATTGGCAAGCAGAACTCCACCGATGTCCCAGAAGATCGTCTTAATGGGAGTGATGCTCACTCGCCCTCCGGAAAATCTGCGCCGACGGTAGTGGATTCCCAGGTATTCAGCTCCGCCTTCCACTGATCGAGCTTGCCCCGCATGCGCTGAAGCGCCAGCGCCCCAAGAACAAGATGCAGCGGCGGCTGGGGAGACTCGACCGACTGGATAATGGCATGAACAGCGCGCAGAGGATCGCCCTTCTGCTTGCCTGCCTGATTGTGGAAGTACTCTCGAGTCTTACCCGCAGTGGAGTCGTAGTCAGCGATACGTTCTTTCGCTTCGACACCGGAGCGTCCGAGAAAATCGGTGCGGAAGGGACCGGGCTCGACGATGGTGACGTGAACGCCCAGCGGAGCAAGCTCGACGGCAAGCGCCTCGGAGAATCCTTCAACAGCGAACTTGCTGGCGTTGTAATATCCCCAGCCAGCCGAACCAATCAGGCCGCCGATCGAAGACAGGTTCACGATGTTGCCGCTGCGCTGTTTGCGAAAGTGCGGAAGGAAAGCGCGAGTCACACGGATCAAGCCAAAGACGTTGGTCTCGAAGACCGGCATGAACTCTTCCTCTGTGGCCTCTTCGATACCACCGGCTAGCCCGTAGCCTGCGTTGTTGACGAGAACATCTACCGGGCCGAAGGTAGTCAGCGTCTGGGCCACGATGGAAAGGATCTGCGCAGGATCAGTAACATCGAGCGCAAAGGCTCTGGCCTTCTCCGGATATTTCTCTTCAAGATCGGCGACCTTATCCCGGCTGCGCGCGGTAGCGATGACCTTGCCACCACCCTTGAGAACCTCTTCTGCCAGGATGCGACCGAAGCCGGTAGAAGCTCCGGTGATGAACCAGGTGCGAGTTGTAGTGATGTTTGCCATGTACTTTTCAGATGCGTTTGCGCGGCTTTCGGCTCGACGCTCCGCGCAAGTTACGTCGAGCCTGTATGAAAATCCGACGCGACTAGGAGTTCAGCGCCGTTCCCGCAGCTTCGGGCATGTAGGTCTTTTCGATGGCCTTAACCTTGTTGAGGCGGCGGACAAAGCGAGGCTCAGACGCGATGAAGTTCGCCTTGAGATAAGCATCGACGCACTCGTAAGCGAGGGCCGAGCCGATGATGCGAGCACCGAGGACAAGCACGTTCATCTCGTCATGCTCGACACCCTGGTGAGCAGAGTAGGTGTCATGACACATACCGGCGCGAATGCCCGGCATCTTGTTGGCCGCGACGCAGACGCCTACGCCGGAGCCGCAAATTAGGATGCCGCGCTCTACCTTGCCCGCCATCAACGCCTTGCCGACGAGAAGGGCGAAGTCAGGATAGTCGGAGGGCTCAGCGTTGTAGGCTCCAAGGTCTTCGACCTCGTGGCCCTGCTTGCGAACATAGTCGCGAACTTCTTCTTTAAGAGGAAAGCCGGCGTGATCGGAGGCGATAGCGATTTTCATGATTTGAACTACCTCAGGTTTCCGTAACGTAATGAATATGGTGTGAATCGAGGCAAAACAGGTTGATAAAGGCCGGTCTCGAGCAGAAACCGCTAGGAGTAATCCTGCTCGAACTCCCAATCGTCTTCTGGAGGAACGCTGTCTTCGTAGGTCGGCTGTAACGAAGTGAATCGCTCCTCTTTTACCGGCGACTCGTCGTTTCGACGCACCATCTCGCGTTCGCTGTTGACCATAACTCTCTCCGAAGAAGCCCCGTATTGCTGCAAGAAAAGGCGGAGCCCGATAGGCCCCGCCTTCCATTCCCTGCTTACTTCTTGACCAGCTTCTTTGCCTGCGCAACGACGTTTGCAACGCTGAAGCCAAACTTCTCCATCACGATCGGCCCCGGAGCGGATGCACCGAAGTGATCCAGACCGATGACGGCACCGTTGTGGCCGATGTACTTGTACCAACCCATCGTGGCCCCGGCTTCGACGGCCAGCTTGGGAGTGTTCTCCGGCAGCAGGCTGGCCTTGTACTCATCCGACTGCTCGTCGTAGACCTTGAAGCTCGGCATGGAGACGACCGAAGCATTGATGCCCTGCGCCTTCAGCTCTTCCGCAGCCTTCAGGATCAGCGAGACCTCCGAGCCCGTGGCGATCAGGATGATGTCCTTGCCGCTGTTGTCGAGAGCGTATGCACCCTTCTTCACGCCTTCGTGCACCTTGTACTTTTCGTTGTCGAGAACGGGAAGGTCCTGGCGCGAAAGAGCCATGAAGCTGGCGCTCTTGCGCTCGAGCGCAAGCTGCCAGCAGGCAGCGGTCTCGTTCGCATCCGCCGGACGGAAGTCGGTGAAGTGCGGAATGGCGCGAAGTGCCATCAGATGCTCAACCGGCTGGTGCGTGGGGCCGTCTTCGCCAAGACCGATGGAGTCATGGGTAAAGATGAAGAGCGAGTGAACTGACATCAGCGCAGCCAGACGAAGGGCCGGGCGAGCGTAGTCCGAGAAGACGAAGAAGGTCGACCCGAAGGGGATAAGACCGCCGTGGGCAGCCATACCGTTGACCATGGCGCACATGCCGAACTCGCGGACGCCAAAGAAGACGTTGCGGCCCTTGGGATCGACGTGGAAGCTGGGCGAATCCTTGAAGATGGTCTTAGTCGAAGCGGTAAGGTCAGCCGCACCGCCGAAGAGCTCGGGCACAACACCGGCAATGGCATTCATCACCACCTGACCGGCGTTACGCGTGGCAACCGCCTTGTCGGTCGGGAAGACGGGAACCTTCTTCGACAGGTCCTTCGACAGCTCGCCCTTGACGACGCGCTCGAACTCACCCGCCGGCTCAGGATAGGCTTTCTTGTACTCTGCAAAGTCGGCAGTCCATGCCTCGTGGGCCTTCTTGCCGCGAGCCTTGGCGGTATCCCAGTTGGCGCGGGCCTCATCGGGAACGTAGAAGCTCTTGTCCTCGGGCCAGCCGAGGTTCTTCTTGGTCTCCTTCACAGCCTCTGCGCCGAGCGCTTCGCCGTGGACCTTGCTGGTGCCGGCCTTGGGGCTGCCGTAGCCGATGACGGTGCGAACACGAATGAGCGAAGGACGCGTGGTCTCAGCCTTGGCAGCGGCGATGGCGGCTTCCAGGGCGACCAGGTCGTTGCCGTCGTGAACCATCTGAACGTGCCAGTGATAGGCCTCAAAACGCAGTGTGACATCTTCTGTATAGCTCAGCTCGGTAGGACCGTCGAGCGAGATCAGGTTGTCATCGTAGAGGACGATCAGCTTGCCCAGGTTCAGCGTTCCGGCCAGCGATGCCGTCTCATGCGAGATGCCTTCCATCAGGTCGCCGTCGCCGCAGAGAACATAAGTGTGATGATCGATGACCTTGTGACCGTCGCGGTTGTAGACGGCTCCGAGGTGCTTCTCAGCCGTGGCAATGCCGACTGCCATGCCGAAACCCTGGCCCAGCGGGCCGGTGGTGACTTCGACGCCCGGGGCCTCACCGTACTCCGGGTGGCCGGGGGTGTGCGAACCCCACTGGCGGAACTGCTCGAGCTGAGCCATCGGCAGATCGTAGCCGGAGAGGTGGAGCGAACCATAGAGCAGGGCGGAGGCGTGGCCGTTCGAGAGGATGAAGCGGTCGCGGTCGATCCACTTGGGGTCCGCGGGATCATGCTTCATGATCTTGTGGTACAGCAGATAAGCAATGGGGGCGCAGCCGAGGGGGGCGCCGGGGTGGCCGGAATTGGCCTTTTGAACCGCGTCGACGGCGAGGAAGCGGAGGGCGTTAATGGAGAGCTGATCTAACGCATTTTGCTTGTCTGACTGCTGCTGGTCGCTCATTCTTTTCCTTTTTCCTGTGTGAAGAGTCGCGGCGCGGGGCGGCGATTCTGCTGTTCCATGATTTTGGTCGTTCAATGACAGTGTAGCAAGCTGGACGGGGGCCTTGCACATCTTCGGGATTTATCGCCCCGAAGATGGTGGAATGATCGCGACTTCGAGGTTTTTACCGAGCCAACGGTCGGGCTGGTTCGGATCCTGGCCCTGGTTGGGCCAGCACAGCGTAAAAATAATGGTCCCACTCTGCTTCGAGGTTGTCGGTATATCGGCAAAGTAGCCGATCCGGCCCATGCTATGGGAATCCATGTTATTGACGGTAGACCAGTTATCGAAGGTATAGACGATCCGGAACCGGCCTCGATCGACTACCCGGAGGCTAAAGCCTGCGGGTAGAAACGAGACCGGGCGGGAGAGCTTGAAGATCTCTATCTGGCTGGCAAAAGAGCGCTTTGCCGCAGGAACGGCGTAGCGTTCTTCAACGACGGAGATGCGATCGAAGACGCGTTTGTCGGTGACTGAGCGAAGCAGCTTGAGGTACTCCGAATGCGCCCAGACCAGGGGCTGGGCAGATCCTGCCGACTTGCCGAAGTACATGCCCTCAGAGGGAAGATCGGCAGAGTCCCATATCTGTTCGGGGAGCATGCCGCCAATGGAGCTGAACTTCTCGAAGGCCGAGATCAGTTCGGTTATCGGTCGACCGGCGGCCAGCTCGTAGTGGGCACGCTCTCCAGTCAACAGCGGCCATGCGCGGCCTTGTCCCCAACCATCGTAGGGGCCGCCGTCTTTTTTCTGGCCATAGCCGTCGTGGTTATACCGCCGCCAGCAGGGGCCACTGGGCGTGTCGCGCTTCAGGATGGCATCGACCACCTTGATCGAGTCGACAATCAACGGGTCATCGGCACGGCGGACACCGTAGCGGACCAGTTCGAGAAATCCACCATCGATAATCTCGCGCGCCTCGAAGTCCTGCCTCTCGTCCGGCGCACGGTTAGCGATATGGATGTGACCGGGAGCGATCTGGTCGTTATAAAAAGGCTCGCCCGGCGCAGGCGGATTGATCCGCATGTAGTGATACGCGACCTCCGGGCAGAGCACGCCCTCCGTGGTCGTTGTCCACTCGTCGAGATGCGCCTCGATCCAGTCTGCATAGTTTTCTAAGAAGACTGCCAGCTCTTCCGAATCTTTGGAGCGGGCGATGTCGGCAGCGCAGATCAGGCCGGAGATTACCGCAGCCAGTGTCGAAGGAGAGTAGCCTGCGGTCTCCTCCCAGCGTTCCTGCTGCGTCACCGGCGCATAACAGACAAGGAAAGCTGCGGCGCGCTCGACCAGAGGGAAGATGTCGAAGTTGCCGAGCCCCTTCTCCTTCCACAGACGCCAAGCCAGGATGATAGGAAACGCCACCTCGTCGAGCTGAATGCCGGACCAGTAGGGATCGCCGTCGATCCAGAAGTTCTGCGCGAAGCTGCCGTCGGTGCGCTGTGTGCAGGCGAGATAGACCAGCGCCCGCAGCGCAGTCTCGGTGTCTCCGCATGCGAGCAGAGCGGTTGCTGACTGCACCATATCGCGCGTCCAGACGAGGTGATAGCCACCAAGGTCGGAGTCGCCCTTCGACGCGCCCCAGGGAATCGAGGCCGAAGCGATGAAGGCTCCCGAGTAGGTCTTGTCCTCGTGGGTGAGGATGATGTTATGGCTGATGTTGGCAAGCCTGCCGTCGTCGGTCGATGAAGCGGCGATCAGCTTCGGCGAGTCAACGCGCAGCCACTGCTCGATGAAGCGCTCGCAGTGGGCGCGATAGGGCGTAGCGAGGGTCTGCATCATGCTGGCCAAAGCGGCGTGATGGCCGTCGCCCAGTCCGATTGCAACCGTAAACTCGTGCGTGTGGGCGACATCGATCTCGCCCATAATGGCGACGTTGCCGTCGAGCGCCTGGCCAAACTCCCAATTCATGGTCATATCGGCGGCGAGGTCCTGAAAGCCGTCACTGGAGCCGACATAACCGCAGGAGGAGCGGGTAAATCCACAACTGACGCCCAGAGCCAGCGAGATATTGTTCTTCCACGCCAGCAGGCAGCGCTGGCCCGCAACCTCGATGGAGCGGGCCGAGTTCCCCGCCCCGCCGCCGTCGAGATGAGGTGCGAGCAGAACATAACACTTGAGGCGGGAGAGCAACGCCGTGTCGCCCGTGATCCGCACATGCATCAGCACAGCGGGACGATGCGGATCGCTGATGAACTGCTTGGTGACGGTATAGCGGCCGTTAGGATCGGTGGCAGTAACGCGGATGGCCTGCGCGTTGGGGTGGATATATTGCAGATCGTAGTGAATATCGCGCTTCTCTTCATGCAGAAAGGTCTCACCATCGGTGAAGATCAGCTCCATGTCGCGCGTTTGCGGACGATCGATCGTGGGGTAATAAATCTCGTTGAGGATTCCGTGTGAGAGGGTGAACCAGATGCGGCTCGAAGCGGCATATGCAGTGGAAACAGCATCTTTTTGGCTGGAGGTCCAACGAGGTTCGAGACCGGGAGCACCGAACGCGGCTCCCTGATCGTCGAGCCAGCGGTAGGCGGCTGCGAGATCGCTCATTGCACCATTAGACTCCAAAAATCCGGTAAACGGTTCTGATCAAACGGTGAATATGAGATGAACGCCACAGGTGCGCTATGATTCGAGGGTCGACTGGATTCGCCAATGGCATCGCAAGATGCCCCGGTGGCATCCAAAGAACGAACCGCCAGTGTGTGACCGAGCCTGGCCCAAACAAAAAGCGACAGGAGAATGACCGTGGCCTACGAACTACCCCCTCTGCCCTATGACTATGCGGCGCTTGAGCCCTACATCGACGAAGCAACGATGAAGCTGCACCACGACAAGCACCATCAGGCTTATGTAACCAACCTGAACGGCGCAGTCGAAAAACACCCCGAGCTTGGCAAGAAATCCCCTGAAGATCTGTTGAAGGACCTCGCCAGCGTGCCCGACGATGTGCGCAAAGTTGTGCAGAACAACGGCGGCGGCCACGTCAACCACACCATGTTCTGGCAGATCATGAAGCCCAAGGGCGGCGGCGAGCCGACCGGCGAGATTGCCGCTCAGATCAAGGCCGACTTCGGCTCCTTCGAGGACTTCAAGAAGCAGTTCAACGAAGCGACCGCCAAGCAGTTCGGCTCCGGCTGGGGCTGGCTGATCTTCGAGGGCGGCAAACTGAAGGTCGTTACTACCGCCAACCAGGACAACCCTATCTCGCAGGGTCACTACCCGATCCTGGGCAATGACGTATGGGAGCACGCCTACTATCTGAAGTACCAGAACAAGCGCCCCGACTACCTCGCCGCATGGTGGAACACCGTGAACTGGGATGAGGTCAACAAGCGCTTCGCAACAGCAAAGAAGTAGACTCGTCTCAACAAGAGTAAAAGGGCTGCCTGCGGGCGGCCCTTTTTGCGTCTTCCGACACATGCTGACCGTATCGTTATAAAAGATGTCACGAACGGAGACAGAGTGAAAAAGACGCAGGTGACGCGGCGCGAGTGGTTGCAGAGTTCAGTCCTGGTAGCAGCAGGATCGTTGGTCGCACCGAAGAGCATGTGGGGACAGACAAGTTCCCCAATCGCAACAACGACATCAGGCAAAGTTCGCGGATTCATCCAGGATGGAGTGAACGTCTTCAAGGGAATCCCATATGGGGGCGATACCGCAAAGCGCCGCTTCATGCCTGCCGAAAAGCCAACACCGTGGACCGGAGTCCGTGACGCGCTGACCTTTGGCCCGCAGGCTCCGCAGCCGATCCACACGCGCAGTGGCCACTCGTCCTTCTCTCCACTCGATGAAGTCAATCCGGTAAACAGCGAGGACTGCCTGCATTTGAATGTATGGACAGCAGGGCTTCGCGATGGGCGCAAGCGTCCGGTGATGGTCTATATCCACGGCGGCGCGTATAGCAGCAGCTCCAGCAACGGCCCGGTCTACGATGGTATTCGGCTGGTCAAGCGCGGCGATGTCGTCGTCGTGACCATGAACCATCGCCTGAACCTGTTCGGCTACATGTACCTGGCGAAGTTGGGCGGCGCAGAGTTTGCCGAAAGCGGCAACGTGGGTCAACTCGACCTTGTGCTGATGCTGAAATGGGTGCGCGACAACATCGCCGAGTTTGGCGGCGATCCTTCGCGGGTGCTGATCTTCGGCCAGAGTGGCGGTGGCGCCAAGTGCGCCACGCTGATGGCGATGCCCGCAGCCAATGGTCTCTTCCATCGCGTCATCACCATGAGCGGGCAGCAACTGACAGCGAGAACTCAGGAGCACGCCACCGAATCGACAGAGGCTGTCCTCGCGGCGATTGGCCTATCGCATGCGAACATCCAAGACATTCGCGATCCAGAAAAAGTACCAATGGAGAAGTTGGTAGCAACGATACGCGCGGGCAAATACTTCGGGCCTGTCCTCGACGATCAGGTATTACCGCGAGATCCTTTCTCTCCGGACGCTCCTGCACTCTCTGCAAACATTCCGATGATTCTCGGCAATGTCCACGACGAGACGCGCTTCCTGATCGGGAGCGGCGATGCATCACTGTTCTCTCTTAGTTGGGAAGAGCTGCCAACTCGATTAGAAAAATACCGCTCCTTTCTCGGCGACCTGAAGACAGCCGACATCATCGCCGACTATCGCAAGTGGTATCCGGCATACTCGGCCAGCGATGTCTTCTTCGCGGTGACGACGGCCTTCCGAAGCTGGCATGGAATGGTAATCGAAAGCGACCGCCACGCCGCACAGCACGGCCCAACCTGGGCCTATAACTTTGCCTGGAAGTCGCCAGTTGACGGCGGCAAGTGGGGCGCACCGCATACCATGGACATCCCCTTCGCCTTCGACAACGTAAAGATCGCAGCTTCGATGACCGGAGGCGGAGCCGATGCACAACGCGTTGCCGATCAGGTAAGCAACACCTTCATCGCCTTTGCGCGAACAGGCGACCCGAACAATAAAGCAATCCCCCACTGGCCACGTTACGAGCTGGAACATAGGCCAACGATGATCTGGGATTCCGTCTCACGGATTGAAGACGATCCACGCGGCGAAGAGAGAAAGCTGATCGAACAAGCTCCTTACATTCAACCCGGAACTTAAAAAAGAAATGGCTGGAAGCTTTAGCAGCTTCCAGCCATTCTTGATAACAACTGCGATTACTCGCTCGAACCCTTGCGAGGACGACGGTTGGCCTGCAATACCTTCTTGCGCAGGCGCAGCGACTTGGGAGTTACCTCTACAAGTTCGTCATCGGCGATGAACTCGATGCACTGCTCCAGCGTGAGGTTTTTGAACGGCACGAGGCGAACAGCATCGTCCGAACCAGATGCACGCATGTTCGATAGCTTCTTCTCGCGAACGCAGTTGACGTCGAGGTCGTTGTCGCGGCTGTGCTCGCCGACGATCATGCCCTCGTAGACCTCAACACCGTCGCCGACGAAGAGCACGCCACGATCCTGCAAACCTTCGAGCGCATACGCAGTCGTGGTTCCCTGCCGGTCGGAGATCAACGCACCGGAGAGACGCTGCGGAATCTCACCCTGATAGGCGATATAGCCGTCGAGAATCGAGTTCATGATGATCGTTCCTCGAGTCTCGGTCAGCATCTCCGAACGCAAGCCAATCAGACCGCGGCTGGGGATGCGGAACTCCATACGGACGCGGCCCGAACCGTGATTCGTCATCTTGGTCATCTCGCCTTTTCTTGGTCCGAGGCGCTCGATGACGGTGCCGACAAAGTTTTCAGGAACGTCGATTGAGAGATGCTCAACCGGCTCCATCACCTCATCGTTGATGCGCTTGGTGACGATCTCAGGACGGCTGACCATCAGCTCGAACCCTTCGCGGCGCATCATTTCGATCAGAATGCCGAGTTGCAGTTCGCCGCGTCCCAACACCTTGAAGGAGTCGGGCGAACCGGTCTCTTCCATCTTCAGAGAGACGTTCGTCAGTAGCTCCTTGTCGAGACGGTCGCGCAGGTTACGCGAGGTAACGAACTTGCCTTCGCGTCCGGCGAAAGGCGAATTGTTGACGTTGAACTGAATCGCAATCGTCGGATCGTCGATGGTGATCGGCGGCAGCGGCTTGGGGTCTTCCACGTCGCAGAAGCTCTCGCCGATGGTGATGCCGGGGATACCGGCGATGGCGACGATATCACCGACCTGCGTCTCTTCAATGTCCGTGCGCTTGAGGCCGGAGAAGCTGAAGAGCTTGGTGATCTTGTGCTTGGTAAAGGTGCCGTCGAGCTTGGCGACGTTGTACTCCTGCCCGGTGCGCATGGTGCCGTTGAAGACGCGGCCGATGGCAAGACGTCCCAGGTAGTCGGAGTAATCGAGGTTGGTGACCAGAATCTGCACCGCACCCTCGGGATCGCCTTTAGCAACAGGAATCGTGGTGATGATCTGCTCGAAGAGCGGCTGCAGGTCGGTGCCGGGAACGTTAGGATCGGTGGTCGCGGTGCCGAGCTTGCCGTTGGTGTAGAGCACGGGGAAATCAAGCACGGACTCATCGGCATCGAGGTCGATGAAGAGGTCATAGACCTCGTTCAGAACTTCCTGTGCGCGAGCATCAGGACGGTCGATCTTGTTGATAACGACCATCGGAGTCAGCCCAGCTTCAAGTGCCTTCGAGAGCACATAGCGAGTCTGCGGCAGCGGGCCTTCCGAGGCATCGACAAGCAGAACAACGCCGTCAACCATCTTGAGAGCGCGCTCGACCTCTCCGCCAAAGTCGGCGTGGCCCGGAGTATCGACGATATTGATCTTGTTGTCGTGATAGTAAAGAGCGGTGTTCTTGGCCAGAATCGTGATGCCGCGCTCTTTTTCAAGGTCGTTCGAGTCCATAACGCGCTCGGCTACAGCTTCGTTGGAGCGGAAGGTGCCGGACTGGCGAAGCATGGCGTCGACGAGGGTGGTCTTGCCATGGTCGACGTGGGCGATGATGGCGATATTGAAGATGGGCTTAACGGCAACTGCGGTAGAAGTGCTCACTGCGATGTATGTCCTGTCTGGGCGCTGGGGGATGGGACGAAGATGGAAATGCGCGTCACTATTAGTTTACCGCAGGCAGTTGCCAAAGGGCCATGAAAGAAGGCTTTGGACAGAAAAAGACTGCGGAATCACTTGTTTGGAGACTGCGTAGACGAAGGAATTGGCCGGTAATAACGAGCCTCAGGATCGGCACAGCCCTGGCAGATGATTTCTCCGTTAATTTCCACCTGGCGGTCGTAATTAATGCCCTCGCCACAAACCGCGCAGGCAATACGCGCCGACTTGTAGCCCGGCATCTCGCGCGGTTGCAGCGGCACCTGTACCCACTGCTCGCTGAAGAGGTCTTCGTCGGGAAGCTCGCGATAGGCGAGCATCTGCTGCTGGTTCTTGTTTTCGATGTGCGGATAAAGCTCGCGGGCGCGCTGCTTGGAGGACTCAAGCGCGGCGATGCGGATCGCTTTGCCGGTCTCTAAATCGGGATTTTGGGGGTCGCCTAAATCGAGAAACGTGGCGGCCATCTTGCCCCAGTCACGGAACTTGAGCGCGCGCTTGCCGAGACGGCAGCCGGTGACAACTCCAATCGCATCCGTAGCGCAGCGGTCGATCTCGACGAAGGTGACCAGGCGCTTGCGGTCGGCCCCTTTGGGGTCGTCGATGCCGAGACGCCGACAGCCGAGCATGGCCATGCGCACGCCGAGAACCTGACCCGCACAGAGGTGGCCGTGGGCAATCTCGGCTTCGCGGAGGAGCTCGTCAAAGGTCTGCATGGAGTGATGATAGGCGGAACGCGCCCCCTCGACCAACTTCGACGCGAAGCAAGCCTTGCACACGGCAGCGCAGCGGGGGTATTATCCGAAGCCCAGGGCTGCCCATGAGTGAACTAACCACGACAGTCGGCGAAGTGCTGCGGCAGAAGAAGGCAGAGATGTGGTCGACGACACCGGACGCCTCCGTGTACGAAGCCATCGGCATCATGGCCGAGCAACAGGTAGGCGCGCTCTTCGTCATGGAGCGGGGGGTGCTGGTGGGCATCATCTCCGAGCGTGACTATGCGCGCAAGGTGATCCTACAGGAGCGGTCGTCGAAGGAGACTATGGTGCGGCAGATCATGAGCACCCCCGTCATCACCGTCTCCCTGCGGCACACCGTAGCCGAGTGCATGCGCCTGGTCACCGACCACCGCATACGACACCTTCCTGTAGAGGACCACGGCAAGATAGTGGGAATGATCTCGATCGGCGATCTGGTGAACTCCGTCATCTCCGAGCAGGAGGCGAGAATCCGCCACCTTGAGGCTTATATCTCGCAATAGAACTGAAATGGACAGAAGCGCAGCGTCATCCGCAAGGATTCGCCGCGCTCTATCACATTTCGGATTACCTAGAACTGCTCGTCCGCCGATGGCCCATAGATGGCCGGAACGCTGGCTTCGTTAAGGCGAAGGTAGACGGTAAGCTGTCCGCGGTGGTGGGCAAGATGGCTGAAGACAGAGTCCGTAATCTGAACATGACGCGGCGCCTCGCTGATGGTACGGCCACCCATCTTGAATCTCCAGGGCTTGAGAAGGTGCTCTTCGGTAGTGGCCTCGAGCGACTTGCGGGCCTTGGCGACTCCTTCATCGAGGAGCTTCAACAACTCTGCCTTGGTGGCAACCGGCTTGGTCTTGAGATCTTCATTGCGAGGATCATCGAGATTCAGTTCGTCGGTCTCGATCATCATCGACACCCAGCCGGGCATGGTGGCAACAAGCGCGGCGAGTAAACCGAGCGCCATGGACTTCTCGTGCGGCTTCCAGTCGTTGCGTCCTTCAGGAGTGCGCTCGATTGCCTTGCGGGAGGATGCTGCTTCGCGGTCAAGCTGGGCGAGGAAAAACTCTTTCAATTCCATGTAGATCTCCTTGAGGTAGCTGTCTGCTTCGCTTACATGTTTGAGACTAAAAAGGTATATATGCCATGTACTGTCATATATCTTTGGCAAGATAAAAAAGTTCACCCCGCTCGCAAGGAGGATGGAAGCGTGAAGGCCAGCCGTCTCATGTCCGCGCTGATGCTCTTGCAGGCACACGGGCAACTCAGCACCCGCGAGTTGGCAGAGCGGCTCGAGGTCTCGCAGCGCACCGTGCACCGCGATATGGAGGCGCTCTGCATCGCGGGAATTCCTCTGCTGGCGATGCGTGGAGCACAGGGCGGATGGCGACTCGAGAAAGGCTGGCGTACGCAGGTGCCGGGGCTGGACGAGCCGGAGCTGCGCGCTCTGCTGATGACACAGCCACGTGCGTTGGGCGATCCCAAACTGTCCGCGGCGGCAGAGCGGGCGTTTGGCAAACTGATGGCCGCACTCCCTGTCTCAATGCGGCGACAGGCCGAGGCAATGCGCGAACGCCTGCACGTCGACCACACAGGATGGCATCCCTCTTCCGAAGATCTGTCGATGCTGCCTCTGGTGCAGGATGCGGTGGCGCGTGACTGCCGCCTGACCTTCGACTACACACGCGCCGACGGAGACACGGCGCCGCGAACGGTCGATCCGCTGGGACTGGTGGCCAAAGGCTCGACCTGGTACATGGTGGGGCGTGCGGCGAATGGCCTGCGCACCTATCGCGTCTCGCGCATGCAAGCTGTAACGGTGCTGGCCACCAGCTTTGAGCGTCCGGCGAAGTTCAGCCTGGGGGCGTACTGGAGCGAGTCCACCGCGCAGTTACAACAGGCTCGACAGAGCTATGAGGTAACTCTGCTGCTCGATCCTCAGGCGGCACGCTCGATAGGCCAATGGATGCACGCCGTTCCGGTTAAGCCTGGTGCGACGAAATTGCCCGAGGGATGGTCTGCTCTGCGGGTCGGCTTCGAAAACGAACACCAGGCACGGTTCGTCACGCTGGGCTTTGGCCCGAAAGCGAGAGTGCTGGAGCCGAAGCAACTGCGCGAGCGCGTACTGGCAGACGCTCGCGCAATCGCCGCAGCAGGTACAGCTAATACGTTGCCAGGCTGACCCTTCGGCAACATCGCGGGCCACGCGCTGGAGTTGTTGACCTGAGCGCCCAGCATCAGGAATGGCGCGCCATCTTTCTGGACAATGCGAGGCAGCGATCGATTCGTAGGCGTCTGTGCGTGGAGGTCAAGCGGGCCGAAAGAGAAGGCAGAAAAGATCAGAAGAAGAGATGCAAATGCTGGCGAGCCGGAAGCGTTTCATGCAGAGCATCCTCTTTTGCCTCCGATAACAATATCCAGTCATAAAGCGATTCAGCTAAACTTCGCGGCTTTTGGTTCGCGCAATCTTAAGGGCTTCGTCGATTGCTTTGCGAGCGCGTTTTTCACGCGACTCAGGGCTTTGATAATAGAAAATTCCGAGCAGGTGGCCACGGCGCTGCACCGGCGTCATCGCCTCCCAGCCTGCACGAGCCCGCGAGTGACGCGCGAATTCCATTTGCAGAATCGGCGGCAGCTCGCGCTCGCCCTCCATGGCCAGCATCATGCGCTCCACCATCTGCTCGGCACGGCGCAGGCGGGCTTCGGCGCTCTTGGGAGTGTTGATATTGCGGGTAATGTTGTCGCGGGCAGAGATGCTTAACTGTTCGTACCATTTTTTGAGCGCGCCATGCTGCTTCAAGAGCTTCGCCAACTCCGTAGGAATGGACGTCTTACGCTCTTCGAGGTCGGGCTCAATCACGATCTCAACCATGCCGCCAACCACGGCGCCTGCGCCCTTCTGCATCTGCCTGTTCACCAGCACAAAGTGGCCGTCCTGCGCAGACCCGAAGAGCGAAGTGCGAAAGGCAAAGCCGTTGACCGTGCCTTTGACGTGCAGGCGATTCCGTGTCTTCCAAGTCTTCGCAACGTCGAAGGGCAGCCTGACGATCACCCAGTTGAGCTTGCTGTACGGTTCGAGAAGACCGCGAAACTTCTTGCTTGTGCTCATAGAAGAGTGCCGACTCCGAGGAAATTAATATTGCCGGCTGAGTGCGCGGTGAATCTTCTGGTCGGTCTTGTACTGACTAAGCGCGTAGACGGCCCATATCGTAGCGGGAATCCATCCAAGAACCGTGATCTGCAACACCAGGCAGATGAACCCGGCAAAGGGGCGGCCTATGGTGAAGAAGGTCAGCCAGGGAAAGAAGAATGCGATGACAAGTCTCACTTGCGGGCCTTCCGTCGGGATTCAGCGCTACAGCGATGTTACCGCCGATGGAGCAAGATACGCGTCCGGCAGCCGATTAGTTCTCATCCGAGTTATCCCCCTCCTCCACCAGCGAGCTCGAACCGAACACATCATAGGTGGTAGCCTGCCCGCCGGTAGGCTGAATGGTGACGCGCATGGGCAGTCTCTGCCAGCTCGCAAGCTGGCACACGGGGATGAAGTGGTTCGACTGCGGCCACTCACCGATCTTCTTCTGCACCACGGCCTTGCGCGCTCCAAGCTGGGCCACAACAGCAAAAAGTCCACCCCGAGCCGTGGTCGCAATGCCGCAGTAGGCGGCATAATCGCGGAACCAGACGACGTTAGAGACAACTGAATCAAAATCAGGCAGATGCAGCGCGGTAATGTGGCCGCTGATGCGATCGACCATCAGCCACGGCCCCGGCTCCCACACCCAGCGAGGAGCAGGATCGGTGGGCAGAGCATCATTGAGCCGCAGAGCGCGGCGCACAGTAAACGTGCGATCAGTAACGTCGTGGATCTCCCCGGTAGTCCACTCCTTCTGACGGTCATCCACGTACAGGGCGCGAACACGCAACGTCGAGGCCTCATCCGACTTGGTCTCAGGTGTTGCATCCGTAGGGACATAGGGCGCACGCCTGCTAGGACCGAGAGTAACGGTATGCACCTTGGGCGCTGCGAGAAGCCGCGCAGGCACAAACGATAAGACCAGCAGCAGCGAGGTGGGCAGATATCTACGAAGCAGAGAGAGATACAAGGAAAAATTCAAGATTGGGCCTGTGGTTTGAGATTGCTGCAACATCGAAATTTCAAAGTGTTGCCATGCTAATCCGCAGGCTACATCTTCCGCGTATACAGGGCTGTAACTTGCCTAACACTTTTGGGGAGTGGAATAAATGGGACGATATTCGGAAGAAAGGAACCGGAAACCGGGAAGAACCTTCCGAGTCAATGGAAGGCGCATAAAATCTGTGGATTTCGTCGTCGTTGGCCGCGTTATGCAGGCGAAATCCAGAGTAGTATCGTGGAATGAATGCGTGCTGCCGTCGTGGTGGCGCGTTCGAAAGCCCGCGGCGAGAATATTAAGCAGTACGAAAGGACAGAGACAGATATGTGGAAACCGAATCAGCCCGGAAGCAATAGCCCTTCAACTCCCGAACCAGTGCGTCCGACTCCGGCAGCAAGCCCGAACTACGAGGCCAGCCCGACGCGGCAGGCGAGTGTAGGCAGCGCGACACCAGCCTCGGCGGTGCCGACGGGCGAGCAGGCAACGATCGGCAAATCGCTCATCGTCAAGGGAGAGTTGACCGGTTCCGAGTCGCTCTACATCGACGGCAAGGTCGAAGGCGCCATCAATCTGCCTGGCAATCGCGTCACCGTGGGACGCAACGGCCAGGTCGCGGCGAACATCGTCGCCCGCGAGGTCGTTGTACTGGGCAAGGTGCGCGGCAACTGCCAGGCCAGCGATCGCGTCGACATCCGCAGCGAAGGCTCGCTGACCGGCGACGTCATTGCAGCTCGCATCTCGATCGAAGATGGCGCGTTCTTCAAGGGCGGCATCGACATCCGTAAGCCCGGCGGCACGGACCTCAAGGGCGGCACGGCCACCAGCGCCGCAACCCCCGGCCCCGAACCTGTCACCACCCAGGCATAAGCGCAATATCGCATCGCCACAAACGGCCCCGGCTCAAGTCGGGGCCGTTTTGCATTTAAGACTAAACGGTGTGGGTTGAGGTTCTATTTTTCCGCAGAGCTTCCACCACCAGACCGATCAGAGCGTAGGTAGCAGCATTCGCAATAAGAACCTGATACATGCTCACTGGGAGCGAGCGGACGAAGATAATGAGACAACTGATGCCGGCGAATAGCCATACATCATGCATCCGCTCGTTGGTGTACGGAGCCGTTGCCAGGACACAGAATGCCCAGAAGACTGCAATGAGAAAGCCCACAACTGCCCACATCGCAATTCGGTTTTTCATGGTGCCGCTCCTACACTTCCCTGCTCGAATAGCCGGGAAGTGCCAGTCGGTTAGATATCGTAGTCCGAATCTGCACAGGTTGCATCTTGTGGATGCAAGCAGAGATCGAAGCGAAATCCCTAGATATGACCAAGATTGCGGACGATACTGAAGATAGCGGCGAGGGCCAAAGTTATATACACGGCAGAGTGTGGTAACCGCGGCACTTGCAAAGGTTCGCGACGAAGGAAGCGGCGATAGCAGATCGCACCATAGATCGCGGCAAACGGCGTCAGCATCGTCGTAAGCATATTCAACCGCATAGCTTCAGCAACGCGCCCGTGCAACAGCGCGGCCAACGCCCGCGTCGCCCCGCAGCCAGGGCATTGCACATGAAGAGAGCGATAGATCGGGCACGCCGGATAGAACGTGTAACTCTCCGGCGGAAAGCGCAGCAACACACCAACGGCAATGGCGACGACAGCAAGCGGTGCTGCCGCCCGCCCGATGGCTGCGAGCCGCGCGCGTGTCATCACCGCACCGCGTTCCGGTAGCGCAGCGTCTCCTTCATCTCATTGATGCGGTTGAGCTTGTACTGAAAATAAATGCCGCCGAAGAAGAAGGTCATCACCGCGCTCAGACGCAGGCCAAACGGCTCCGCGACGTTATAGTGCTTCTCGAGCGTGTCGCGCAGGCTGAAGCGGGCGATCAGCCTCACGATCCACGTCGCCAGCCCGACCAGGCCGCCTAAGATGCTCTGGTGCGGATGCTGATGATGCACCGTCGCAATCACATTACCGTAAGACCCGCCGAAGTTAAGCACGATGAGCACAGTGGCAATGATGTAGTACATCAGCGCCTGGCTCGTCGGCTGTATCCGCTTAGCCCAGGAAGCAATGACTAGGTTCCAGACAACAACGAAGAGGCCACAGGTAAGAAAACCAAGCAGAAGCTCAAGTCCCCAATTAAGGTTCGGCGCATCCTGATACGTGCCGGCAGCAGGCTGCGCATAGGCAGCCGCAGATGGCTGCGCGTACGGGGTTGAAGAGGAATAACCCGGCGCCGCTCCTGAAGACGATGTTCCCAGAATCTGCGAGACCGGCACCCACTCCGTCATCTCCTCGCTCTTGGCCAGGTCGGTATACAGAATGTGATTGGAGGCGACATAGCGCTGAAGATCTTCAAGAGTGTAGGGGCCATACATCTGGCCGTTGCGTGACACCTGGTATTGCATACTGGCGCTCCTGTCGATAACGAATGCTACGCACAAATCCGTAGAGTGATGAAAACACGGAGCGCGCTTCTGCACAATACGATTTCCCCGCAAGGATGGTTCGCTGAACTTCTCAAAAATTGCGAAAGACGAGTTCCTTGAATGAAATAGTTTCCAAACCCTATCCCAACCCTGTATAAATCTGCTGAACAGTATTTGGCTGCGGATACCGCCGCCACACCTGAAAGACGGGACGATTCATGAAGAAGATGTTTGTAACCGCACTGGCCTCGCTGATCTCGATCAGCGCTCTGGCCCAGCAGCCCTGGCAAAAGATACAGATGCCGACAGCGGCCAGCGTGCAACAGTCATGGCTCAATCCCCCATCGGAGTACGGTCCTGAGCCTTACTACGGGTTGAACGGCGCGGTAAACCAGCAGGTCATCGAGCGCGATCTCGACACCATGAAGTCGCTGGGCTATCGCGCGGTCACGGTACAGGCCGGGTTCGGCATGCCCTTCGCATATCTCTCGCCGGAGTACTTCCAGTTCTTCCGCATGTTCGTCGAGCAGGCGAAAAAACGCGACATGCGTGTGTGGATCGTAGACGACGCCGGATATCCCAGCGGATTCGCCGGAGGCAAATTTACACAGCTAAAGCCCGAGCTGCGAATGCAGGCGCTTGAGGTCGCGCAGAGGATTCCCGCCAAGGGCAGCGACACAATCCAAGCAGCCGTAGGCCCCAACACCGTCGCCGTAACTGCGGTTGATGCAGCCGGCAAGACTGTAACCATTCCAGTAACAAATAATGCGATCACATGGACTGCCCCGGCAGGCGATTGGACCGTCCTAGTGGTCGAGCATCAGTTCAGGACCTCACCGACGCGGTCGGACACTAACCCTACGCACAAAAAAGACGGCACGCAATCGCTCGAAGACTACATGGACCCCGCAGCGACCGAGCAGTATCTCCAGTTCACGCACGAGCAGTATAAAAAGGCCGTCGGCGACGAGTTCGGCGAGACCATCCTCGGCTTTCGCGGAGACGAGCCCGACTACTCCATCTCCGGTCTACCGTGGACACCGAAGTTCTTCTCTCGATTCGAACAGGTCAAGGGCTACGACATTCGTCCCTACGTCGCCACGTTCCTCTTGCCAAAAGGAACAGCGATGACCGAGACCCAGCGCCGCGCCAAAGCCGACTACTACGACGTCTTCTCGCAGATGTTTCGCGACGGCTTCTTCAAGCCGCAGGGAGAGTGGTGCGCGGCCAACCACCTCGAATATCAGGTGCACCTGAACCATGAAGAGATGGAGATGGCATTAACGCACAGCGAAGGCGACTTCCTGCGCGACATGAAGTACGTCGAAGTACCCGGCATCGATGCCATCTGGCACCAGATCTGGACCGATACCATCTCCGATTATCCGCGGCTTGCCTCATCGGCGGCACACGTCTACGGCCATCCGCGCGCCTTCACCGAGAGCTTCGCGGCCTACCGGCCAGCCCCCGACGTCACCATGGCCCGCTACATCCTGAACGAGCAGTTCGTGCGCGGCGTCAACCTAATCGAGACGATGTACTACCCTGCCACGACTGGCGCACGCGGTGGCCCGGCGGCCTACATGAAAGATCCGGCCTACCCTGCGCTGCTGACCTATGTGCGACGCATGAGCTATCTGCTGTCGATGGGCGAGCCCGCGTCGTCTGTCGCACTGCTCATTCCTTCGAGCTCGATGTGGCTGGGCGATACCGCCTCCGACGCAACCTTCGTCTCCACCGAGCGCCTGCTCTCCGAACATCAAATCGACTTCGACATCGTCAATGAAGACGCCCTCGCAACCGATCTCAAGGCCAGCCACGGAACATTCGAGACGATGAGCGGCAATCAATACCGCACCGTGATCGTTCCTGGCGCGGCAGTCCTCTCGCAGCAAGTGCTGGATCGCCTGCACACCTTCGCCGCAGGCGGAGGCAAGGTACTCTTCCTCGGCGGCACACCATCGCTGATCGCAGGACGAACGATCCTCGATGCGCGAGCAGCTACGGCTGCGGACTTCGCATGGGCCACAACCGAAACCTCAGCACAGTTGCCCGAGACACCCACTCCGCCTGCTTATCCCCCAGCAGCACCACCGGCTCCGCAAGCAGCAGCTCCGGCAATTCTGCAAGCAGTGACAAATGCTGTGGGAGATCAGGACATATGGCTCACTTCACCGGATACATCCCTGCGCTGCATGACACGGCGGCTCAAGGACTCGTCCGTCTATCTCTTTTTCAACGAGAGCGCCGCGCCTATCTCCGACGCAGTGAACTTCCGCAACGAGGGAGAGAACTCCCGGCAACTGGTCGAAGAGTGGGCCCCGGCTACCGGCGCGGTCTCATCCGTCGCCTCCACCCGCGCCCCGGGAACGATGTCGGTGCAGTTAAAGCTCAAGCCTTACGAGACACGAGTGCTGATGGTGCGATAACTCCGAGAAAGATATTGCGCCACGGCATCACTTCTCTGCGCGGAACGTCTTTCCCAGCTCGTTTTCACCCAGTCTGAAGTAGTGGCGAAAGTTGTAGATCAGCGGAGACCACTTGCCAGGATCGACATAGTGATCGTCGATGACGAAGTCGCTGGCAACATGCACCTTTAAAACCTCGACCTCCGCCGCCACCGCTCCACCAAGCTGTGCCAGCTTCTCGCCTTCAAGGCGATGCAGCTTTCTAACCCGCGCCTCCATATGGACGGGGCACTCCTCGGCCCGCATCGGCTGCACTGCCTCACTCGCCAGCGGCGTCAGCCCGGCAACTTCAAACTTATGCGGCTCATAGCGAAACTGCTTCTGCTTGATCTCAGGCACTGGGTCTTTGCCCGTCAGCGGAGCCAGCTTCTCCACCTCGCGCCACATATCCGGCGAAGGCAGGTTCACCACACACTCCGGATGCCGCTCGAAGTTCTCCGCCGTCTTCGTCTCATCGAGCAGGCCCAGCATCAACGTCCACCCCAGTGCCCAGAACGAAGACATCGGAGCAAGGTTGGTACTGCCGTCCTCATTCAACGAGCTGATCAAAGCAACCGGCGTTCCAAAGTAAAGGATCTTGGGTTCAATCGTCCGAAATTCCATATGCCTGTTAAGATGCCGCAGCGCAACGAAGAATTCGCTTTATTACAAAGAGCGCGAGCGCAGCTCCATGAATGGGCTACGCTCGCGCTCTTTGCAACTTAGGCTAGCGGGGCTAATTAGCTGCGCCAGCAGAAACGCCTGACGCCGGAGCAGAGATAAGCACAATGCTTCCCTGGTTATCCGTCTCCATCTTGGAGTAAAAGCTACGCAGTCCGGTGTACTCATTGGGAAGGAAGATGATAGTGCCCAGAGAGTAGTTCCGCCGAAAGGTGACGCTGGTAGGCGTGGAGGCCGTCGAAATATCGTAAGCCGCAAGATTCTGAAACTGGAGCTGGTCCTTCGTGGGCATCGATTCCACCTTCAGCGAAGCCGGAAAGCTGACACGAACTGCATCCTGGTCAACAAAGGCATAGTCGAAGTAAACCGGAATCTCTCGCTTCTCATGCGGAAAGCTCGGCTTCGCATTCACCTCGAAGATGTCCGCCGGAACAATCAGGCGCTTGCCCGTCGAAGAACCGATCTCCCCATGAACCATGAAGCTCACACGCAAAGGCTGTTCGTAGTCTGCAAGCTTGTCGATGGAGACTACCTTAACGTCCATCCCCGCCGGCAGAAGATCTTCGACACTGGTGCGAAGATCGTGTTCGAGGCTCGTAGCATCTCCCTTAAGCGAGCGCTGCCGCCAATACAAAGCGGGCGCTCCGATGTAGACCATCGTGATCTGTCCGGTGGCAACACCATGCACATCCATATTCAGATCGCCGACACGCTGAATGCGCGATGCGGTGTAAGGCTGCCCAGGAACCTTCGCAACCGTTGTGCCATCGTCGGTCTGGCGAAGCCCCTCGGCAAACGAGTGCTTCCAGGCCAGGCTTCCGTAAGGGCAGAACCGCGATCCGGGATCGAAGTATTGTTCCTTCCCGTCCACGTTGACGATCGCAAGATCGTCATCAAGCTGCCCAAGACTGAAGTAACTCGGCAGAAATATATTCTTATCTCGATTTGTAACCGCGGCCACATAAGCCTTCATTCCGGCAGCGCGAACCATGGCAACAAAAAGATCGGAGAGCTGATCGCTGCTGCCGCGCTTACGCTCCCACACATCATCCGTCGAGCGAATGGGCTTGCCGCTATCGGCCTTCTCTTCCGCGTTGGTGTGTTCCCGTGTGAAGTCCGTGTTCTCAAGCTGCATGACCGCTGCATAGAGCTTGCGAAGCTTCTGCTCCTGCGTATCGGTCGGCAGCGTCAGAGTCTTGACGGCCGCTTCAACCCCGGGTCCGGGGCCAATGAACTTGTCATGCATCTTCGACCAGTATTTGCCCTCATTCTTCCAGAAGTCATCGCTGTTGCGGTACGGAGTGTAATAAAAGAGCACGCGATAGCTGAGGCTGGAGATGGGCGGCATATAGTCTTCGTTAGGCACGGGAGGGATATCGTGCACATTGAGCTCGAAGATCTGTTGCCCCGGATTGAAGTCAACCGCCGGCATCGTTGTGTGCTGCAGCTCGGTGCCGGCCGGAAGAATCGGAGTCCATGCAATCGCATTGGTGAGGTTGTGATGTCCATCGTTGCTGATCAACGTTTTACTGGTCGGCCTCCACACATAGTGCGCCTTGCGGGTGTATAGGTCGGACTGGATATACCAGCGCGGTGCCATAAAAAAGTTGTCATCCAGGCGCTGGTCATAGCGGTACTCGATGATGCTGCCTACTTCGACATCGGGCAGCGTAAAGACCTTGGCCATATACTTCGTGCCCTGCGACTTCTCGACTAGCTTCTGATAAGGCTTGCCGGTAAAAGGAATGATCGTTCCATCGGGATGGATCGTCCGTCCTTGGATCTCATCGATTGAGATGCTTCCATTATCGAAACTCGACGAGTATCCCAGCTCTACGTTGGCATACTTCTTACCGCTTTCAGTCAGCACCTTAAGCCGCTCGTAGACATGCATCGCATGCATCTTGTCTTCGGTAATCTCTTCGCGATACAGATAGACCGCCGCAGCACCCGGAACCTCAGGCTGCGAGGTCATCGAAAGTTCTTCCGGCGTCGGCGTTATCCATTGCTCCGCCCGCGCTAACGGCGAGGACAGGATCAACAGAGCAGCAAAAAATACAGGGCAGAGAGCACGACAACCTGACAGGTGTTTCATCTCGATTATTTCCTTCTTCTCTAAAAAATGCTGGCAAAAATACCGTTGCGTTCAACGTTTCTTGAGTACAGCGCGGCCCTGCTCATCCGCCTCGATGACTCCGGCCAGCTTCTGGAGATCGCCATACTCGTCGGATGGAATAGTAACCTTGCGAACCGTGTAGGTGCGTGTGTAGTGAAGCGTGTCGCCCTTAACCTCGATAGAGCTTTCATAAGCGGCAAAGCCGAGATCAAGCTTGACCGGGTCAGGCGTCTCATCGACGGTATAGCCCGGCGGCAGCTCGATGCTGAAGTCATCCGTCGCCTGCATCGTCTGCCGCAGATTGATCGGAACCTTGCGTACCTTGCGGTCCGTCTCGAGACCATCGCTGCCAAGCACCCGCGGGCGCACCATCAGCAGCGGTCCCATGGCCTTCGCAAAGTGGTCGGCAGTCAATGAGTACGAAGTGGTCAGCTCCTTGCCCAGCGTTGCCGCATTCTGCACCGCAAAGCCGGAGACGGAAAACGTGGTGAAGTCCCTTCCAAGGCTGTTGTCGAGAAAGTCGCTCTGATGCTTCGCATCTTCCATGACATACAATCGGCGTCGGCTCTCGGAGATATCGCCAAATCGCTTCTCAGTCACCGTTCCCTTCAGAGAGCCGTCCGGCTCAAGCTGAAAGTGCGCCGTCCGATGAATCGTATTGAGTGTCGGCGCCAGAACAGGCAGTGCAACAATCTGGCTCTGGTCACCCTCCAGCAGAAGTCCATAGCTTCCCTGAAGCCCGTGCTCAAGCTGGCCAAAGGGAGTCTTGTCCCACGTGGGATCGAAGATCAGATACTGGTGCCCGTTCTTCGCCGTGATGATGCTGTGCAGCTTTGGCGAGCTGTAGCCCTGCGGTATCTCGATCGCCGCGATCATATGATTGCCGACGATCGACGGCGCATCCGGATCGATGACACCACGGCTCGTATCGACCATCATTAACGCCGAGTGGATGCCTACGCTCGAAAGCATCGCAGAGAGCAGCGTGGCCTTGTCCTTGCAGTCGCCATAACGATTGCGAAAGATGTCGCCTGCAAAGTGCGGCTGATAGCCGCCGATGCCCATCTCGATGACAAAGTAGCGCACCTGGTCCTGTACAAACTCTGAGATGGCCTGCGCCTTGTCGTAGAAGTCGGCCTTGCCCGCAGTCAGCTCGCTGGCCTTCGCCGCAATCTCAGGCGTGGCCACAAGCCGGTCCTTCGCCAGCCCCTCATACCACTCACCGATACTCTGCCACGTCCCATCCGTCTTCACCGGAACGTCCGCACCGAAATAATGCACCGTCATCCGTCCGGCCAGCGAGAGCTCCGACGGACGATAGAGAACATGCTCGAGATTGATGGCGGGAACGTCCTTCATCTCCCATCGCCAGCGCTGGCTCTCAAGATCGGCAGCCTTCATCGGCTCATGATGGGCCCACACCGTGCCAAAGCTATAGCCGAGCGGCAGCTCGAGAGTAAATGTCTGGCTCACACTCGGCAGATCGCCCTGGAAGAACCAGGTCTTTTCCGTCAGGAAGGGACGAATGCGCTGCTCATACTCGTAGGCAACCACGCCGCCAGGATCGCGGCCCGGCGCATCGGCGACCTTGACCTTATCGTCCTCAAAGAAATCTCCCTGCCCCGGATAGCCATATTGGACGAACTCATTGTCCTTCATGGCATATTGGTGACCGTCAGGCCCGATGCTCCAGACATGCAGCGAAAGAATCTTGGTGTCTTTATCGAAGGGAACGGCAACGGTAGCGTCGTCCCGCCCTTGTGGCCGCAGAATCTTCACCACGCGGCGATAGTGCTCCGTGGCCTGGCCATTGGCCGCAACGCTGTAGGTGGTGTCATCGAGAAGTACAATTGCGTTGGTCTCAGCCGGGTAGTCCGGCAGCTTCTGCGCGGCAGCGTCGCGGACCCAGTCCGGAACGGTATCCTGCTTGGCGAAGCAGAATGGTGCGGCAGAGAGAAGAATCAGGACAACAGTCGCAAAGCGGTAGCGGCAGGCCCAGGAAGACGGTCCTACATCGTGTGTCATCAGGCCTCGTACATCCCACCTTTCCCGAGGGAAGGGTGGAATTCAAATCCAATATTGAATGCGTGCGAAAGTTATACGACGGCAGGGCCTTCGGATCAAGACAAAACTACACGGAGAGCGCCACTCAAACGAGTGAACAGCCGATTCGGGAATTTAAGCCAGCCCGGTGCTCTGCGCCTGCTCGTGCGCGTGATAGCTCGACCGCACCAGCGGCCCGCTCTCCACGTGCCTGAAGCCCATCCCCAGCGCCTCGTGCTTCAAAAACGCGAACTCCTCCGGCGTGTAGTACCGCGCCATCACCAGGTGGTCGCGCGACGGCCGCAGATACTGCCCAATCGTCAGAATATCCACCTTGCGGTCGGCCAGATCGCGGAAGACCGCAAGGAGCTCGTGCATCTCTTCACCCAGACCCACGATGATGCCCGTCTTCGTCACGATCGACTCGCCTGTCTCCGCCGCAATCTCCTTGGCCTGTTCGAGAAAACGCAGTGACCGCTCATACCGTCCGCCGCTCTTCGCCACACGATAAAGCCGCGGAACCGTCTCGATATTGTGGTTCAGAATCTCGGGCTTCGCCGCCACCACCATCCGCAGCGACTCTTCCACGCCCTGAAAGTCCGGAGTCAGAATCTCCACCCTGCAGCCCGGTGCCTGCAACCGGATCTCTTCAATCACCTTCACAAACGCCTGCGCCGCGCCCACGTTATCGTCATCGCGGTTCACGCTGGTAATCACGGCATGGGCCAACCCCAGCTGCGCCACGGCATAAGCCACCCGCCGCGGCTCGTCAAAGTCAATCGGCTCTGGCCTGCCCTTGGGCACCGCGCAAAATCCACAGCGCCGCGTGCACAAGTTGCCCAGCATCATAAAGGTCGCAGCCTTCTGGTTCCAGCACTCGCCGATGTTCGGGCAATGCGCGCTCTCGCAGACCGTATGCAGGTTCAGCTCGCGCGCCATCTTCTTCAACGCATGGAAGGTCTCGCCCATCGGAGCCTTGGCCTTCAGCCACTCGGGCTTGGGAGCCGGCTTCCGCGGCGACAAATCAATCTGCACCAGCTCAGCAGTCGGAGT
The DNA here is from genome assembly GCF_014640335.1 of Edaphobacter dinghuensis. Taxonomy (NCBI): domain Bacteria; kingdom Pseudomonadati; phylum Acidobacteriota; class Terriglobia; order Terriglobales; family Acidobacteriaceae; genus Edaphobacter; species Edaphobacter dinghuensis. The sequence goes on from NZ_BMGT01000001.1 coordinate 239,585, forward strand.
CATCATTAATGATTGTATCGAGTCGTCAGAAAAACGATCCTACCCATTCACCGGAAACGCCGGTATCCGCACGCTTTAACCCATCCGAATGCGATCTATTTCGCGTCCTCGTACTCCTCATGCCACGCCGTCTGGATCGCCTCCAGAATGCCCTCGTTCGACTTCGCCGGATCTCCCGCAAACCCGGGCAGCTCGGTCACATAGCGGTGCAGGTCGGTAAACCGGACGGTATAGGGATCAAGGTCCGGAAACTTCTCCTGCAGCTGAATTCCGATCTCTTCGGAATCTGTCCATCCAATCTCGCGAGCCATGGTCTGTTCTCCTCAATCGTTATTTTACGGCGCGTTATCGATGACGAAATTCATTGTCCATTGTGCTAAAACTCTATAAAAATTCTTCACAACATAGCGTATTCTGGTATATATGTATCCCATTCAGGATATGTATGTTCCCTATCGGGACCGTTTGGAGGTGTATTTTTCTTGGCAGAGGTTCGAGTACAAGAGGGCGAACCCCTTGAAAATGCTCTGCGCCGCTTTAAGCGCAAGGTTCAGACCGAAGACATTATCAAGGAAGTCAAGCGTCACTCCTTTTATCTGAAACCAGGTGAAAAGAAGCGCGTCAAAGAAGCGCTCGCGCGTAAGCGTAATCGCAAGAAGGTCCGTAAGGAGCAGGACTAATCGCTCCCTAACCAAGTCAGGCCGTCCCGGCTTCACGCTCGCGGACGGCCACTTGAAACAACCAGCAGATGGACTCCCGCCACTGATCTGGTTCCTCCGGCAGAGAGAGCATGCGCAGCAGCTCACCGTGACCGGAGCATTGATGAATCTGAGCAACAAGCAGCAACGGGCCCCTTTAAATCCTGCAACGAAAGATCACGAAAAAGGTTGAGCGCCCGTCGGCCTCACGATAATCAATGCCCACGGGTATTTCACCCTTTTTCCGCAAGACGGGAGAAGCGGCTATGGAATTTGTGGATAGGCTATTAACCTGCGCAGACTGTGGCGGCGAGTTTATCTTCACCGCTGGCGAACAACTCTTTTTCTTCGACAAGCAATTCAAAAATGATCCCAAGCGCTGCAAACCCTGCAAATTTAAACGCGCAGGCGCAGCCTTGCGAGCCGGGTCAAGTTCATCTGCTCCCGTACTTTCGCGCACCGAAACACGGACCAGGTGTTCCGAGTGCGGGATCGAGACCACCGTTCCCTTCAAGCCCACGCAAGGACGGCCCGTGCTTTGTCGCCAGTGTTTCCAGCATAAGCAGCCTCACGCTGCCGTTGCCGCCGACCTGGTCGCTGCTTCAGAGGGAGCGGCCATCAACGCCGACCCAATCGCCGCGATTCCCCACGCCTGACTGCAACAGCCGGCCCTCCCTCTAAGATGGAGTGAGAGGGCTTTTATGCACACGGCTGATTCGGATCTGGTGCGAGCGCGAACGCAGGTTGGCGACTTCGAGTTGACGGTCTGTACCGATGGAACCTACAAACTCGACGGCGGAGCTATGTTTGGCGTCGTACCCAAGACGCTCTGGCAGAAACGCGCCGAGCCCGACGCCGACAACCGCATCCTGCTCGGGCTCAATACAGTCGTAGTTCGAACCGGAAAACACACCGTTCTGATCGAGACCGGCATCGGCAACAAGCAGCCCGCAAAGCTACGTGCAATTCACGAGAACCAGGAGCTGCTGCCGGCCTCGCTCGTAGCCGCCGGCATCGCCGTCGAAGAGGTGGACTTCGTCATCAACACCCACCTCCACTTCGACCACTGCGGCTGGAACACCACCCTGCACCCGGACGATTCAGTAACCCCGACCTTTCCCAACGCGCACTACTTCGCCCATCGCGGCGAGGTCGAGCACGGCCACCTCCAACTGGAGCGCGACCGCGTCAGCTACCTCTCCCCCAACTACGATCCCCTGATCGAATCCGGTCAAATGACGCTCATCGAAGGCCGCGAGGCCGAAATCTGCCCCGGCATCCATGTGGAACTCTTCCCCGGCCACACCGCTCAATTAATGGGCATCCACATCGAATCGGCAGGGCAACACGCCTGCTACATCTCCGACCTGATCCCCACCAGCGCCCACCTTGATACGACCTGGGTGATGGGCTACGACCTCGACCCGCTGGAGACGATCGTGCAGCGCAAGCGCTTCTATCAACGCGCAATCCCCGAAAACTGGCTGGTGCTCTTTACGCACGACCATCGCAACCCCATGGCGCGCATCGGCCTGAACGAGAAGCAGAAGCCAGTCGTGATTGCGACGGAATAGATGAAGCTCTTATCTATTCCAACTCTTCCTTCCAGCGCAAAACGTCCCGCTTTAAAGGCTGCAGGTGTCTTTCGACGATGCTCCAGACAATCATGTCATCGACTTCGCCATATTCATGCGTAAGAAGATTTCGGAAGTCGACGATCTTTCTGCTGTGTTCAATCTTTTGCTCTGTTGCCGGAAAGTGGCGCATCATCTGCGCGAGAGCCTCGCCTATGACTGTAAACTTACGTTCGACCGCAGCCCGCAACATGGAATTTTGCTCGTATGTCGCCAACGTCTGCCCGCTGGTAAATTGCTCCACGTCGGAGATGCTTTGCTCAAGTTCCCAAAGATAAATTTGCAAACTACGCGGCATAGAGGGTCTCTTGCGTTGTTTCAAGTTCGCGACGGAAGAAGGGATTGCGAATATTTTGTGAACTGATCACATCGATCTCGCGCCCAAGAAGATCGCTCAGAGCATGGTGGAAAGCGAAGTAATTATCCGCATATTCGCTGATAGAGAGAGGGCCGAATTCTACAACGAAATCAATATCGCTCTGAGCAGGATTGAAGTCGTCACGCAGAGCAGAGCCAAATACTCCTAGCCGGCGAACGTGATACTTCTGACAAAGATCCTGAATCTGTCGCTTCTTGGTTGCAAGTTCATCGAGCATCTCAGAATTCCCCCCCCCCGTCTTAGTCTATCTACTGCACGATTTCATCACACTTCTGATCCTCTATAGCTATTTCCTCTCTGGTATAGCTCCCTTTGTTTGTCATTCCCGAAGGGAATCTGCGTTTTATTCGAATTACCAAGACTATACGTTGGAGGAAACCCGCTCTAATGCAGAAAAGCCCTGCCGAAGCAGGGCTTTTCAAAAGCTGTGAATCCATTACGCGTTGATCGGATCGATCGAGACGAAACGGCCGATCTGGCCGCGATTCTGGAAGCGGACTACGCCGTCGACCTTCGCGAACAGGGTGTCGTCCTTGCCGCGGCCTACGTTCGCACCGGGCTTGAGTGGGGTTCCGCGCTGACGAACGAGGATGGAGCCACCGGTGACGGTTTCGCCGCCGAAGCGCTTGACGCCGAGCCGCTGTGCATTTGAGTCGCGACCGTTTTTGGAAGAACCTAAGCCTTTTTTATGTGCCATTGCATTGCCTCTTTCGCGCGGCCCTCAGGCGTTCGCGGGATAAAAATAAAAACCAAATCTCTTTTCTCTTTGCCGGGAAGCTTACTTAAAGCTCTTGCCGTTGACCTGAATCTCGTTGATCTTGACTTCGACGAAGTTCTGGCGGTGACCCTGCATCTTCTTGTACTGCTTCTTGCGCTTCAGCTTGAAGACCAACACCTTGTCGCCACGGCCTTCGCCGACGACAGAGGCCAGAACCTTGGCTCCGTTCAGCTCCGACTCGAACTTGCCTGCTTCGCCGCTGACGGCCAGGACGTCGGAGAACTCGACCGCTCCGTTTTCGGAGGCGGTAGTCTCGATCTTCAACTTGTCACCTGGGGCAACGCGGTACTGTTTGCCGCCTGTGCGGATCACTGCGTACATAGCTAAAACCTCAAGCGTGCGTTGCTAAAAAACGCTATCGCTTCTTCACATAGATTGTGCTGCATGGGGCGAATACAGGAGCACTGCATCAAGCCAACTGGCTGAATCGTCGCAGGATTCGCAGACTCAAGCCGGTTGTCCCTGCAACCCTCAGCTCGGAAACACAATTCGAGACACACGGGCTACAGCGCCAAACTTAAGAAGTGTACCGTGTTTCCGGGGGAGGGTCAACCCAACATTTGGCAGAGCAAGCTCAATCCCGAAACGGTCTCATGTAACCAGTAAAATGCCGTTTCTCCGGTTACATTGAGTGACTCGTAACCGGTAAAAAGCCGTTTAGGTGGTTACAGACTGCTGCCTAATAGCTGCGCTGATACATACGGGAGACTCGGTCATGCCAGCCGAGGCCGTCATCGTCGAGGAAGGCCCAGAGGAAGCCCAGGCCCAGGGGGGAAAGAGAGAGGGCCGTGATCAGGATGCGGCGGCGCATGGCGGCGCGGGTCGGATTATTGTCGTTGAAGGTGCAGAGACCGATGCGAGCGTAGCGCATCCCCGGGGTCGCCTCGGAGAAGGTGAAGAACAGCGCCTGATAGAGCAGCGCCATCAGGGCGAGCACACCGACCGCGCCGATGGCTGCGATCTGGGTGGGAAGCTGCGGCACGGCGAGCTTATCGAGAGTCAGCGCGAAGACAGTGGCGAAGCTGAGGAAGCCGGCGAGCAGGATGCAGCCGTCGACCAACCCTGCCATCAGGCGAAGGCTGAGCGATGCGGTATGCAGCGGAAGCGTAGGGACGAAGGGCAGCCGCGAGGTCTCGGGCTCGACGTAAGAAGAGACAGGCAGAGCGCTGAGCAGGATCGAAGACCACTCGGGCTCGACCGATTCGGCTGACTCGACCGGCTCGATTACGGGCTTGGTCGAGATCTGCGTGGGCTCGACCTCGAAGATACGGAGCTGGGTAGCGTCGTGAGCGTGTTCGGCCTCTTCGCGCAGCGGACCTTCGGCGATGCGCGGGCGGGCGCGGCGGGGAGCGACGAGCTGACGGGGAAACTCGATGAGGTTGGCGGGAATCTCGACCGGCGCAACCGGGTCTTCGAAGGTAGGAGACTGGCGGAAGGCGATCTCGTCCTCGAGCGCGAGCCGTTCGTCTTCTTCGATCTCATTGATCGCTTCGAAAGAGTTCTGATAGCGGGGACGGATGGGGCCGCTGAAGGGCTCGGGGATCGAGTGCTTGCTGTCTTCGTAGAGCCGAACGGTGAGGCCAACGCTCGAGACCTGAGTCTGCGGCTCGGTTTCGGCGAAGGATGACAGATTTTGGGGAGCCGCGGGGGCGACAGATGACAAAGCTGGGGCGGAGACCGGCGCCGAAGGAACGGGCGGCGGAGTGAGCTGCCACTGGTCAAGCTCGGCGAGCAGCTCGTTCTGCGCGTCGGCGATGGCCTGAGCGCTGCGCGCGGCGACCTCGGCAGCAGCCTGCGCCTCCTGAATGGCGCGCTCGGCCTCGGCGGCGAGAAAGGCGCGATAGCTTTGCGACTGGGCGTAGCGCTCGGCGACGGCTGCAGCGATGCGCGCGGCGCGCGGCCTGGCAGAGGCAGGGCGGGCCGCAGCGGGCACAGGAGCGGCGTTAGGTTGCGCGTGACGGGCGCGGTGAGCGGCCAGACGCTCTGCTACCTGTTGCTTGAGGGCAAAGGGAGCAAGCATTGCTTCCGATTCTGCGGCGGCTTCGTCCAGTGGCTGTATGTCAAGCTGTGCAGAGCTCATTGTGCTCAAACCTAAACCCGCTTCCGTGAAATCGTTTAGCCTCAGAGAGTGGTGCGTCTGACAAGTTTTGAAAACATCGAACGGAAGTTGAGGGCTGATCGGAGACGTCTCCGGTGCGCCCTGAGAACCGTTTACCTCTTGATAACTATCACGATGATTGCAGCAAGTCATCCACAGCTTCGCGCGCAAGAGGTGACGAATCAGGCAACCCCCGCGACGATGCTTCCGGAGGAGCCGTCGCCATCGAGCAGTTTGGAGTCTTCGCAGTATCCAGAGGCGATCGTCGTGCCTTCGACCGAGAAGACGGCGCCGGTGGTGATGGAGTCTGATATGCAGTCGAAGACGGGCGACCGTTACGTGCTCGACGGCAATGTCGTGATCACCTACGGCAATCGCAAGGTGGAGGCCGACCACATCGAGTACGACAGCGCGACCGGCGAGCTGGAGGCGACCGGACACCTGAAGGCGACCGGCGGCGCAAACGACGAGATCATCAACGCCAGCCACGGAACCATCAACCTGAACAAGCAGACGGGACGGTTCTACGATGTCTCGGGTTCGGTGGGGCTGAAGAGATCGGGACACAACAGCAAGATGGTGTACGCGAACGGACACCCTTTTCTGTTTACGGGCCGCGTGGTGGTGCGCAGGGGGCCGGAGGAGTACGAGATCTACGGCGGAACGGTGACCTCGTGCCAACTCGAGCATCCCGACTGGCTGCTGTATGCGGGCAAGTTTGAGGTGAACGGTGAGATGGCCAGCGCGCACAACAGCGTCTTCCACCTCTTCAACCTTCCTCTGCTCTACATGCCTTATGTCACGCATCCGGTAAGCACGGAAGGGCGACAGAGCGGCTTCATGATTCCGGTGATCGGCGAGTCTTCGACCAAGGGCCTGATTCTGGGCGAGCAGATCTACTTCGCCATTAACCGCAGCACCGACCTGACGGTGGGCGCGGAGTACTTCTCGAGCCGCGGCTGGTCGCAGTCGGCGATGCTGCACTATCGCGGGCTCGACAACGACTTTGCGACGGCACGCTACAGCGGCCTGCTCGACCGCGGCTACGTGAGCGGCGGGCAGTACATCAACCAGGGCGGCCAGGATGTGACCTTCTCCGGGCGGCATGATTTTTCGGCGCAGACGCGAATCGCGAGCGATATGGAGTATCTGAGCTCGTACCCTTACCGCGAGGCGTTCACGGAGAACTTCAACCAGGCGGTCTCGACCGATATCCTCTCGTTTGCGTATGGCGTGCACGAGGCGAACGGCTTTGCCTCGGACGTGCGTGCCGACCGTTACCAGGGGCTGAAGCGTATCGCCGTACCGGCTACGCCGACGACACCGGCGATTCCGGCCCAGGAGGTCCGCATCTTTCATGCGCCTGCGATTGAGACCTATTCGACCGACCATGCGCTGGGCACGACCGGGCTGCTGTGGAACATTGAAGCTTCGACCGGTGGGCTGAAGCGCGTGCAGCCGAACTTTGTGAGCAGCGGCGTTACCCAGCGGTTCGACCTGCATCCCGAGATTGCCTATCCGCTGAAGCTGGGTGAGTGGAAGTTTTTGCCCTCGCTGGGAGTGCGGGAGACGCTCTATAGCCGCAGTCTGGAGCCGCCAAAGTCTGCGGGGGAGGCGTCTGTCGAGCATCGCGGCGGGTTGAGCCGCAGTGACGTTGAGGCGCAGGTAGATATAAGGCCGCCGGTGATCGAGAGGACCTTCGATTCGAAGTTTGTGGAGAAGCTGTTTGGCAGCGAGGTGCGCCACACCATCGAGCCGGAGCTGAAGTATCGCTATGTCGGCGGCGTGGATAACTTTTTGAAGGTACTGCGCTTTGACGATGTGGACGTCGTAAGCGATACCAACGAGATGCAGTATGGCGTGACCCAGCGGCTGTTCCTGAAACCGGCGAAAGGCAAGGAGGCCAAGCCGTGCAAGGTTGCGGAGAAGACCGATAAAGATGCCGGTCAGGACGCAGATCAGGCGCAGGAGAATGACGGCGGCGATGCAGACACGGATGTTCCGGTATCGCAGTGCGGCGCGCGCGAGTGGATTAGCTGGCGGCTGACGCAGAAGTATTTCTTCGACAAGAACTTTGGCGGAGCGGTGGTCGATGGCAAGCGGAACATCTTCGACACGACGCTGAACCTTTCGGGCGTAGCGTTTTTGACGGAAGCGAGAGAGATCTCGCCGCTGGTGTCGCGGCTGCGGGTGAGGACGTCGGCGAAGATGGACGTGGAGTGGGACTTCGATCTCGATACGGGAGCCAAGAAGTTCACATCGAACAACATGCTGGTGGATCTGCACGAGGGCAACACCTTTGCCGGGTTGAGCTATGCGCGGCTGAACGCGCCGGGACGGTCGTACACGCAGGGAACGTCGTCGCTGGTCTCGAACTTCAGTCAGCTGCGGCTGCTGGCGGGGTACGGTTCGCCGACAAAAGTCGGGCTGGGAGTAGCGGCAAACGTTGGGCTCGATCTGAACCTCGGATCGGTGCAGTATGGGGCGCTCCAGACCTCGTACAACTGGGACTGCTGCGGGTTGAGCGTGGAGTACAGGAAGTACGAGCTGGGCTCGGTGCGAAACGAGAACGCGTACCGGTTCAACTTCACGTTGGCCAATATCGGGTCGGCGGGAAATCTGCGGCGGGCGGAACGGCTGTTCTGAGTGAGGGCTGGGCGACTGGCTAACAGACCTTCGACAGAGGTCTAATCGACCTTCAGGAGATGGCTAATAGACGGCCAAAAGACGGCTGCGTGAGATAATCGGAGGGTGCTGATTGCTGTGAAACCCTTCCGAATTCTTGTCTTTGCCCTTACCCTGGCGGCCCTCGGCTGCCACGCTCAGGTACCAGCGGAGGCCAACGGGGGGAAACTTTCTCCTGATCTGGCGCGACGGGTGAAGGTTCTGATCCGGTCGCGGTCGGGTGTTCCGCCGGACTACGACATCGCCGTCGGGCCTCGAACGAAGAGCGATGTTCCGGGATACGATGCCATCGCCGTGACGTTTTCGTCGGAGGGCAAGACGAGCAAGCCGGTGACGTTTCTGCTGTCTGAGGACGGCAAGACGCTGGCGCAGTTCAGCAAGTTCGATATCAGCAAGGACCCGAAGCTGTTGGTGAGCGACGAGGGACGGCCTGCGCGTGGCGGCCCGGAGAACGCTCCGGTGCTGATTGTGGGCTTCGACGACCTGGAGTGCCCGTACTGCGCGAAGATGCATGCGCAGTTGTTCCCGGCGCTGACCGAGCGCTACAAGAACCAGGTGCGCATTGTGTATAAGGATTTTCCGCTGAGCCAGCACCCGTGGGCGATGCACGCGGCGGTTGACGTGGAGTGCATGGCGGCACAGAGCGCGACGGGATATTGGAACCTGGTGGACTACATCCACGCGCACGCGGCGGAGATGGGCGGAGCCGAGAGAAGCGTCGCCAAGGCGAACGAGACGATCGACTCGCTGACCAAGGCCGAGGGAGCGAAGCAGAAGGTGAATGAAGGCACGCTTGCGGCCTGCATCGCCAAGCAGGACGACACCGCCGTACAGGTCTCGATGAAGCTGGGTGACGAGCTGGGAGTCGATTCGACACCGGCGCTGTTCGTCAACGGCGAAAGGATCGTGGGTGCGGTCCCGATGAAATATGTGTATAAGGCTATTGATGATGCGCTGATCGCCTCAGGCCAGACTCCGCCACCACCGCCGCCGGATGAAACTGTCCAACCAACCGAGACCACACCGGCGACCAAGCCCGGAAACTAGCTTTGATGCAGGAGAATTGATTACGTGAAGAGATTGTCGAGCGATATGAATACAGCCTTGCCCGCGCGCTTGCAGCGCCAGGTTTCGATTCCGGTTGTCCTGCTGATGGCTGCCGCCCTGCTCCCGGTTGCGGGTTGCAAGCAGGAGCACAAGGCCGACGTCGTGGCGACGGTAAACGGCCACGCCATCATGAAGTCGGAGATGGACAAGCAGTATGAGCAGCAGTTGGCCCAGCAGCAACAGCAGCCTCAGTCGGAGGACCAGGCCAACTCGCTGCGGCTGAATGTTCTGCGCGCGCTGATCGACGAAGAGATCGTGCAGCAGCGCGCCGCCAAGATGAACCTGACGGCGACCAGCGAAGAGGTCGACACCAAGCTGAATGAGATGAAAGCCCGCTACACCGAGGACCAGTTCAATCAGCAACTGGCGGCCAACCATACGACGCTCGACGAGGTGAAGCACGACCTGCGCCGGTCGCTGACGCAGAACAAGCTGCTGAATAAAGAGATCAACTCGAAGATCACGGTGACGGATGCGGATGTTGCCAGTTACTACAACCAGCACAAGTCCGAGTACAACCTGATTCAGACGGAGTATCACCTGGCAGAGATTCTTGTGACGGATGTGCCGTCACCACAGCCGGTAAATCTGCAAAACAGCAAAGCGACGAACGATGCCGATGCCAGGAAGAAGATCCAGGCACTGAAGAACCGGCTGGACAGTGGCGAGGACTTCGGCACGATGGCGATGAATTTCTCCGAAGATCCGGAGACGGCTCCCAATGGCGGCGATAAGGGTTTTGTTACGGTGGACCAGATGAAGGTAGAACCCGCGGTTCTGAACGCCGTACTAAAGCTGAAGCCGGGAGAGGTGACCCCGATTGTTCCGCTCGTGGATCCTCAGAGCAAGAAGCCCGCAGCCTATGCGGTCTTTAAGTTGATTGCGATTGAGCCTGCGGGACAGCGCGAGCTGAAAGATCCTAGCGTGCAGCAGGCGATCCGGCAGCAGCTTCACGAGGGCCGTTCGCAGCTGCTCAAGAACGCCTACTTCGAGATGCTGCGCGATCAGGCGAAGGTCGAGAACTTCTACGCCGAAGAGATCTTCAAGAACGACGCGCACTAAACATCCTCTTTACCTGACCCCTGTGTTTGTCCTGCATATAAGGGCAAAATACAGGGGTCTTTTCCATTTGAGCGGCAAAGAATCCTCGCCACGAGAACTGAGAATTTGTTTACGTATTGGACATTCGACCTCCGGACAGCGGATGATGATCAGAAGCAGGACTTGAGGTCACTCGGTCCTGACCCCTGTCCTAAGGAATCTGCTGATGTCTATCGAGCGCTACTCTCGCCGTCGCTTCAACTCTCTCCTCGCCTCGGCTGCTATCTGGCCGTTTGCCGCGAAAGCCTTCGCCGCGTCCACTCACGAGTTGCTCATTACTAAATCCGGCGCGGTCGCCGACGATTCCACCGTCAACACCAAGGCCATTCAGTCTGCCATCGATCAGCTTGCCTCCAGGGGCGGCGGTACAGTCGTTGTGCCTAAGGGCGTCTTTGTCTCCGGCGCTCTCTTTTTCAAACCGAAAGTTAACCTTCGCCTGACGGAAGGCGCTGTCCTCAAGTGTTCGACCGATCTCTCGAACTTCCCCGCGCAACGCACGCGCATCGAAGGCCACTTCCTGGAGCACTTCACCCCCGCCTTCATCAATGCGACCAACTGCGACGGATTCGAGCTCACCGGCGACGGAATTCTTGACGGCGCGGGTATGCCCATCTGGGAGGCGTTCTGGAAGGGACGAGCCGAGAACAAAAACTTTGCGAACACCGCACTGCCGCGCGCCCGTCTCGCGCTCATCGAAGGCTCGAAGAACGTCAGGATTGAAGGGATCACCTTCAAGGACTCCCAGTTCTGGAACTGCCATCTCTACAAGAACGACGGCGTTCTGGTGCGTAACGTTCACTTTCAGGTGCCGGACGATTACAGGCAGGCTCCCAGCACCGATGGCATCGACATCGACAGCTCCCGCAACGTCACCGTCGATGGCTGCGTCTTCTCCGTCACGGACGACTGCATCGCCTGCAAGGGTTCCAAGGGGCCGCGCGCCATGGAGGACAAGGACAGCCCGGCCGTCGAGCACATCCGCGTCCGCAACTGCACCTTCAAGCGCGGCGGCGGCGTTCTCACCTGCGGCAGCGAGGCCACCATCATCCGAGACGTTATTGCTGAGGACTGCAAGATCACGGGCAAGGTTCGCATCGCAACCCTGAAGCTGCGCCCCGATACGCCCCAGCACTACGAGGACATCACCTTCCGCAACATCACCAGCGAAGGCCCCGCAAGCGGCATCATTCAGATGGCGCCATGGTCGCAGTACTTCGATCTGCAAGGCATGGCGCCGCCCAAGTCCATCGTCAAGAACCTGAAGATCACCGGCATCAAGGGCACGTTTACCTCGTTTGGCACCATCAAGCCCAACCCCGGTCAGACGGAGATCAGCGATGTCCTGTTGAAAGATTTTGACGTCACCATTACCAAGAACGACAAGCTCAACACGTCCGGCGTTACCGACCTCAAACTGGAAGACGTCATCGTCAACGGGAAGCCTTACACCGTTTAGCGCAACCACAGGGAGCCGTGCCGTCTGCGGCACGGCTCCCTGATAGCGGTTGCAGCGCCTTTGGTCGTGCGAGCATCGTGGCCTCTATTTGTGCGGGTCACATGAGAGCAATGGAAATGCTCTACACTCGAAATTATGAGTCAGTCTCCGGTACGATATGCAATCCTTGGCTTTGGGCATCACGCCGTGCGGCGGCTGCTGCCTGCTTTCGCTCAGTGTAAAGACGCAACGCTGGTGGGTATGTGGCGGCGCGATCAGACGGCCGCGGCGAAGAACTGTGCGGCCTACAAGATTCCGCATTGCTTTGCGACACGCGAGGAGCTGTGCGCTTCGCCGGAGGTGGATGCGGTCTTCATCACGTCGCCGGATGCGATGCACAAGGACGATACGCTGCTGGCTCTGAAGCATGGTAAAGCGGTGCTGTGCGAGAAGCCGCTCTCGATGAACACTGCCGAGGCAGAAGAGATGGCCGAGGCGGCGAAGGCGGCGGGTCTGCTGTTTGGCGTAGGGCAGAACTTTCGTTTCAACCATAGCCTTGACTGGATGCGGGAGCAGGTTGCTGCAGGCAGCATCGGGCAGCCGCAACTGGCCCATGCGCAGTATTCGTATCCGGCGGCCACCGCACCGAGGAAGTGGATTACCGATCCGACGCTGGCTTGCGGCGGCCCGATTGCCGATGTCGGCGTTCACTGCATCGACGCGTTGCGCTATGTGCTGGGCGAGGATGTTGTAAGCGTGAGCACGTTGGCGCGCAAGGACGACACATCAGGCAAGGTGGAGGCGGTCGCCTCGCTGCAGATGGAGATGACCGGCGGAGTCTATGCGAATGTGACGGCGAGTGCGCGCGCGCCGTACCGCACGCTGGTCGAGATTAACGGCAGCGACGGTGTGTTGGTTGCAGAGAACGGCTTGACGGTAGACCGTCCCGTTCAACTGCAGCTACGACGAGGCGGAGAGCTGATTGAGACAGTGACGGTCGAAAACGGCGATGGGTACACGCGGATGCTGGACAGCTTTGCGCGGGCGCTTCGCGGCGGCGAGACGTTTGCCGCGTCGGGCGAGGACGGCGTAAAGAATATGCGCGCGCTCGATGCAGCTTATAAGAGCTGGCAGAGTCGATTGCGCGAGCAGGTTTAAGAAAGCGAGCCCTAGCGGATGGCAGTTGCCAGAGCGCTGGCTTCGCTGCCGCGATGTGAGGCCAGGTTGCGTGTAGGCGCGTCGGCAGGCGGCAGGTAGCGCTTGTAGACGCTGATGTGGAAGCAGGACTGCTGAAACTCCTCTTCGACGTCGATCTTGCCTTCCTGAATCAGCGGCATCAGATAGCCTCGCATCCACGCGACCTCGGTACGCGAAAGCCCGTGCTTGGCGATATCGATTGCCTGCCCGGTGAGATGAGGTGACGCGGTGTCACCTTCTGCGGGAGCGGCGTTGCCGTTGATGTGAATAAGATGCTGCTGGAACTCGACGGTGCGAACGGCAGAGTTGATCTGCAGCGGCGTGTGGAAGTGGGCGTAGTGTGCCCGCGCCATGTTGCTGAGGAAGATCGCGGTCCAGGGGCGGGTGTAACGGCGGTTCTCGGGCAGACGCTCATCGACATCGAGGGCATAGCTTGTAGGCAGCGGCACCAGCATCCGCTTGCTGCGCATGTCGATGAGGTCGGCGTCGTCCTGAATGCGCTCGAGGCCTTCGCGGTCGGCAACTTCGTTCTGGTGGAGCAGGATCTCGTGCGAGCCCTTGAGCGGCGGGGGAATGATGAGGCGTCCGCGCTTGTTGTAGAGCGCGGGAAGGATGGCAGGAGCAGCAGCCTCATCGGCGATGCTCTTGAGCTGGGGCTTCTCTGCGGTGGGACGGATCACGTTGACGACGGAGACGGGGCGAGCCGCGGAACGCGACCGGCGAGAGCGGCGGGAGTGAGAGACGGCGACCTCGGTGTGGTCGGTGCTCTCGGTGCGCGCAGCGTGCTCGGCAGTGTGTCGGGCTGGAGTTGAGGCAGCAGCCTCGTGAGCATCGGGCTTCACCGCGGCGGCCTTCAGAAAGTCGTCCGAGGTGGCCTTGCGCGGCGTGTTGTCGGTGGGTCGCGCTTCGGCGCTGACGGTCTTAGAGAGATGGCGGCGGTTGCGGGTTGCGTGAACCGGGGTGATCCGGGGCTCTGCCTTGTGGCGCCGCGCGGCGGTGCGCTCGGGCTTTGCCGCGGCCTTGCGATGGACGGCGGACGTGCGCGCGCGGTGATGCGCAGGCTTGGCAAGCAGCGTGGCAGGGATCAAAAATAGGACTGCAAGCGCCAGGAAGGCCGGAAGTGTAGCGTTCAACCGCATCATGTTGTGAGAGGCGCGGAACGCCAGAGCAATTCCTACCTTAGAGAGTCCTCAGAGATAGTGTAAGTAATCAGGTGGGTTCCGTATACTCATCAGTAAATAGGAGTGTGGATGCGGAAGTTGCTGGTGGGCTTTGGGGTAGCTGGAGTTGCCTTGCTGGGATGGACATTGCGAGTGGGGACGGTGCAGGCAGCGCAGGATCCGGCGGCGTCGCCGCAGTTCTATACGACCAGGGTACAGCCGATCTTCAAAGAGCATTGCTATCGCTGCCACGGCGGATTTAACCATCGCGGCGGTCTGAACCTCGCCACCAAAGCGGGGATGATGAAGGGCGGGCATGATGGCCCGGCGGTGATTCCAGGCGATCCGACGAAGAGTCTGCTGGTGCGGCTGATCCGGCACGAGGGACCGGCGAAGGATCCTATGCCGATGCCGCCGAAGCTGCCGAAGATCTCTGACGCGGATATCGCAACGGTGACGCAGTGGGTGAAGGCGGGTGCGATTATGCCCGATGATGCCAGACGCTGAGGCGCGGGATGACGTGGTAGAAGAGCGTCTAAGCGTTGATCAGTTTTTGCGGAAGAGACTTGAGGTGGCGCTGGTACTCGGCCAGCGAGCGTTCGCAGTGGCGCGTGATGGTTTGAGTGAGACGCGATGAGTCGCCGAGCCTGCGGTGGGCGATGTCGGAGAGGGTGAGCCAGTCGTGCCAGGTGCCTCCGGATTGCTGGAGCGATTCAAAGGTGCGGGCGAGGCTGCGCGTGGAGGTTGCGGTCGCCGATTCTGAGATATAGCGCGCAAGTTTGGCGGCTTTGCGAGTGCTGTGGAGCTGGCGATGGTTCTGCTCTGCCGCTGCGGCGGGAGCGTTGCGAGCGTACCAGTCGCGGGCCAGCGCGGCTAGTTCTTCAGTGGCGAGATTGAGAGATTCGACAGGAGCAAGAGTCTCGAGGATGTTCTCGAGGGCGCGGATGAGTTTGGCCTGGTGCTTGTCGATGGCGGCGATGAGCCGATGCGCGGCCCGCTCGCGCTGGTGCTTGAAGAAGCTTTGGAGCTGCTCAGCCTCATCGGACCTGGATGGAATGAGATCGCGCAGCACGTCGAGATCGCGGACACGTCCGGCGGCTCGTCGCAGCTTACGCAGCCGCTTGCGCGCCTTCACGGCAGGTTGGTCATGCTTGGGAAGATCGGGCAGCAGCGTCAGTAGCTCGAGCTGGGCTTCGATGCGGCGGGTGCCGGTGCGGAGATGGTGGACGGGGCGCGGTTTGGGATCGGCAACCGTTAGGGTGATGGCAGCCTCGAGCGAGGTGACCAGCTCGCGCAGGGTCCGAACGGGATGGGCTTCGGCTGCCATGTGGATTTGGATGCTTGCAGGATGATACGGGAATCGGCATCCAAGAAGTGTGCGGGCGGATGTGTAGACAGGGCGACCGACATTGAAGTCTGACTGATATAGCCTTGTGCCGCTTCGACGGGCAGATACAGGAGAAAGAAATGGCGGCGATTGTTGAGCAGGAGCCGAAGCGTTCGGTGAGACAGAAGCTCATTGGATTCTTCAGTATTCTTGGCCCCGGCATTATTACCGGCGCGGCCGATGACGATCCGTCGGGCATTGCCACCTATTCGCAGACGGGCGCACAGTTCGGCTTCGGCCAGCTATGGACGGCGCTCTATCAGATACCGTTGCTGCTGGCCGTGCAGGAGACGTGCGCGCGCATCGGCGCGGTGACCGGCAAAGGGCTCGCCGGTGTGATCAAGGACCACTATTCACGAAAGATCCTGATCGGCGTTGTGGTGCTGGTGGCTGTGGCCAACACCATCAACATTGGAGCCGATATCGGCGCAGTGGCAGCGGCGGCGCAACTGGTAGTGAACGTGCCGTTCTGGCTGCTGGCCATTGCAACCACTGCTCTGCTGGTAGTGTCGGAGGTAGTCATTACCTACAAGACCTATGCGAATGTGCTGAAGTGGCTGGCGTTGGCGCTGTTCTCGTATCCGGCGACGGCATTTATCGTGAAGCAGCCGTGGAGGGAGATTCTGTATGCCACGGTGGTGCCGCACATCGAGCTGACGTTTGCCTTCTTCTTCATCATCACCGGCGTCTTTGGGACATCCATCTCGCCGTACATGTTCTTCTGGCAGGCCTCGGAGGAGGTGGAGGAAGAACGTGCTGTGGGAATGAGGTCGGGTCGGGATGGCAAACCGCGGCTGCCGCGAAGATTCATTCGCGACATGCGAATCGATACGCTGATCGGCATGGCAGCGGCGGAGCTGGCGCAGTGGTTCATCATCATTACAACGGCGACGGTGCTCTTCAAGCATGGGACTACGACGATCAACACCGCGGCCGATGCGGCTAAGGCGTTGGAGCCGCTGGTGCAGTCGTTTCCCAACGCCGGACAGGTGGCCAAAGACCTGTTCGCCGTCGGCGTGATCGGGCTGGGACTGCTGGGGATTCCTGTACTTGCGGGTTCGGCTGCGTATGCGTTGGCCGAGGCCTTTGGGTGGAAGGAGGGGCTGTCGAAGAAGTTCAAAAAGGCGCGCGGGTTTTATGGAGTCATCATCCTGTCGATGCTGATCGGGCTGCTGCTGAACTTCGTCGGCATCGATCCGATCAAAGCGTTGGTCTTTACTGCGGTCTTCAACGGAATCGCCGCAGTGCCTTTGCTGTTTCTGATTGCGAAGATTAACGGCAGCGCGGAGATTCTGGGAGAGGAGCGCGGCGGCGGGCTGTCGCGCAGCTTTGTGTGGATTACCTTCGCGGTGATGGGGCTGTCCGCTGTGGCGCTGCTGTATACGCTGGTGGCCCACCATACGGCGCACTGAGCCGTAACGCCAAACCTGTACAATTGCCGCGCGGCCGGGAGGCCTGGCTGCGAACGTCAATCTCAGAGGTAAGGAGACACGATGGCGGGTAAGTTTGTGCTCAAGACAGCGAAGGATGGAGAGTTCTACTTTGTGCTGGAGGCTGGAAACGGCCAGGTGATTTTAACCAGCGAGATGTACGTCGCCAAGGCTTCGGCTGAGAACGGGATTGCGTCGGTGCGAAAGAACGCCGGTAACGATGCGAACTATGAACGGAAAGAGCAGCATGGCGGCCAAGCGATGTTCAACCTGAAGGCAGCGAACCATCAGGTGATCGGGACCAGCCAGGGTTATTCGTCGCATGCGGCGCGGGAAGAAGGCATCGCGTCGGTGAAGGCGAATGCCGAGAAGGCTGCGCTGGAAGACCTGACAGTATAAAAACGGTCAAGGAAATTAAACAAAGATGGCCCCTGCAATTTGCGGGGCCATCTTTGTTTGCGTATTTACTTCGCAGCGGCGGGTTGACCGACCTTGCGAACGGCGTCGTCGACGATGGCGTAGAGAAGCTGATCGTGATCGGCCTTGGCCTTGGTCTTGATCTCTTCGCCGACCTGCTGACCTGCGGACTCGCTCTGCGGCAGGGTGAGGTTGCGGTTCTGCGCGGAGATAGCGGCAAGCTGCTGGACGATATCGAAGAAGGTGTCTTCGCTCTTGTTAGAGAGCTGCCAGCACTGCGAGACGGTGCAGGTGAGGATCTGCTGATCCGTCCAGGGATGAGACTCCGATGCGCCGCCCGCGTCGGGATTGATGGTGACCGGCGACTGGCCGGGAGCGGCGCTTGGCGTGGTTGTCGAGGTTGGCGAAGTTGTCGAGGTCTCCGTCGTCGGGGTCGGTGTCTTGGGATTGCAGCCGACGGTGAGAAAAAGAGCGGCGGCAAGGATGAGGCAGGCGGGGAGCGGCTTCGAGATCATCGTCTTCATTGTGTTCGCGGTCATCTTGTTCACAGTCTTCATGGGTCGAGTTCCCTTTCTTGCTGAAGGTGGAGGCTAGCGGCGATGGTAGTGGTCGTAGCGGTTGTCGCGCTTGCTCTGTGCTGCCTGGCCGACGACTGCGCCGATACCTGCGCCAGCCGCGCCGCCGATGATGGTTCCTTTGAGGCCGCCGCCGAAGAGCGCGCCGAGAACGGCTCCTCCGCCGGCACCGATCAGTGCGCCTTTGCCGGGCCCGATGCCGCCCTGATCGCGGTGATGGTCGTCGTAGTGGCGGTTGTTGTCGTAGTAGTTGCCGCCGTGACCACCGTGGCGCACTCCGTTATAGAAGTTGGAATTCTGATTTCGATACTGGGCGCTGGCGCTCATGGGAAGAAGACTTGTGGCCAGCATGAGAGGGGCGATGAGTATAGCTTTTCGTATCTTCATCATGCGGGGTTAGATGCGGGTTTGGTCGGCTGCGTCCGGATTTTTTCGCGGGCCGTCCAGGGTACCCCTCCCCTGGGGTACTTTAGTCTCAAAGTCTTCATTCTTTTTGACTTAGGTCTGGATACGTCTTGTAAAGTATTGATTTTATTAGGCTCGTAATGCAACCTTTGGGCAAAGTCTTGATTCCAAAGGAGAAGGCATCGGATTGGTGCCGGGGCTTGGGATTTGGGCCTGCGTTAATTGTAGCGAATGGAGGGAAACGGAACTGCAATCGCTATGTCATTGATGAGATGTGAGATGAGCGCAGTTGGGGCTTGACAAGGTTTGTTCATCCGATGGAAGTCGGCTGCAAATTTCCTTGTTTCGGTACTGAGGTTAGGGTACGGTTGAGCGTTTCTGATTTGGACCTTGGGGAGGTTGTTATGAGGCCGATGCTTGCTGGTTCGCTGGTTTTAATCCTTGCGTTTGTTCAGGTTGGTTCGAGTCAGGAGACTTCTTCGGCGGCGGCTACGACGACGGCGGCTCCTGCTGCGGCGGTTGCACAGGCCCCGGAGAAGTACACGCTGGCGGAGGGGACCGATGTCGAGCTACAGTTCGCGCAGGATTTGAGTTCGTCGACTTCGTTCGAGGGCGATCCGGTGGCGCTGACGCTGGTGAAGGACCTAAAGGTTGGGGATGTTGTGGTGGCGAAGGCGGGCAGCAGCGCATACGGCGTGGTGACCAAGGCGCATAAGTCGGGGATGATGGGCAAGTCGGGCCAGTTGGATATCCGGCTCGACTACTTGAAGGCGGGCGACAACAAGATCAAGCTGCGCGAGACCAAGGGCAAAGAGAGTGGGGGCGGAATCAAAGGGGCGCTGTCTTCTCCGTTTGGCCGGGTCAAGCATGGCAAGAATGTAGAGATCAACGTGGGTGATCCGCTGCATGCGTATGTGGCGCAGGATATTTTGCTGCCGCCGGTTTCGTAGCGAGTACCTACTTCTTGGTAAATCGAGAGCCACTTCTTATCTGGTTGCTTGCCTAGACATTTTTGTATATACATATTTGTATAGGCGGTGCAAGTGCGCTTTGAATGGGATGAAGCAAAGAGCAAGAGCAACCTGCGGAAGCATCGGATCAGCTTTGAGACGGCGATGCTTGCATTCAAGGATCCAAACTCTTTGACGGAGCAAGATCGGGAGATTGGTGGCGAAGTACGATGGCGAACGATTGGGATGGTAGGTGGCCAGCTGATCCTGTTCGTCGCGCATACGGTAGTGGAGCGGGAAGAAGAGATTGTGCGAATTATTTCCGCGCGAAAAGCGAGCCCAACCGAGAGGAGGGAATATGAAGAAGAGCCGTATCGTTAGTTACACCCTAGAGCCGGAAACGCCTCTGACAGCGAAGCAGAAGAAGGAGATCAAGGCGCTGAGCCAGATGAAGGACAGCGAGATTGATTTGTCTGATATTCCAGAGATGCCTGCGGACGCGTGGAAGAATGCGGTGCGAGGAAGGTTCTATCGCCCGGTGAAGAAGGCGGTGAGCCTGCGGTTGGATGCGGATGTGATTGCGTGGCTAAAGAAAGATGGGGAAGGGTATCAGACGCGGGCGAACCGGATTTTGCGGGAGCGGATGCTGGGGGATAAGGCCAGTTAGTGTTGCACTTAGTGTACGAATCTCCGCCAAAGGTGTGGGATTATGTATAGCGCGAGCAAGTGGAAGAGGGCGCGAGTTTCAACTCGCGCCCTCTTCTTTTACTTGGGAATCGCTGCGGCACGGCTGAAGCCGTGCCCTTAAGCAATCCAAACGCAGATTCCCTTTCAGGGGATGACAACAAGAACAGCAACGGTGGCTACTGCAACAGTGTTCCCTCTTCGAGTTGGATCTTGGCTTCTTCGGGGGGGATGACTACGGCGGCGGCTACTTTGTCGTCGCTGTCGAGGTCGAGGAGCTTGACGCCTGAGGTGCTGCGGCCGGCGGAGCGGACGCTCTTGGTGTCGATGCGGATGATCTTGCCGAACTGGCTGATGACCATCAGCTCGCTGGTGTCGTCGACCAGCAGAATGTTGGAGACCTTGCCGATCTTGGGGGTCGCCTTCATGTTGATGACGCCCTTGCCGCCGCGGGTTTGCAGGCGGTACTCGTCGACGTCGGTGCGCTTGCCGAAGCCGTTTTCGGAGACGGACAGGATGAGGCAGGGGGTGATGTCCTTACCTTCGGCCTGGAGTTCCTTCTGGCGGGCCTTGCGCGAGTCGTCGTTGGGAGTGACGGCGGCGCCGACCACGTAGTCGCCGCTGCGCAGGTCGATGCCCTTGTTGCCGGTGGCGGGGCGGCCCATGGAGCGGAGGTCGGTCTCGTTGAAGCGGATGGCCATGCCGTCGTGGGTGGCGAGGAAGATGATCTGCTGGCCGTCGGTGATGCGGGCGACGATCAGCTCGTCTTCCTTCTCGATGTTGATGGCGATGATGCCGCGCGCCATGACGTTAGAGAAGTCCTTGAGCGCGGTCTTTTTGACGGTGCCGTTGCGCGTGGCGAAGAGGATGTACTTGCCCTCTTCGTTGAGGTCGCGGACGGGCAGGATGGTGACGACCTTTTCGCCCGGCTGGAGCGCGATGAGCGAGGCCATGGCCTTGCCCTTGCCTGCGGCGCCGACGTCGGGGATCTCGTAAACCTTGAGCCAGTAGACGCGACCGGTGTTGGTGAAGCAGAGCAGGTAGGCGTGGGTCGAGTCGATGATGAGCTGGGCGACGAAGTCCTCTTCGCGGGTCTTCATGCCGAGACGACCGGTACCACCGCGACGCTGCTGGCGGTAGGTCGAGATGGGCGTGCGCTTGAGGTAGCCGGTGTTGGAGACGGTGACGGCGACCTGCTCGTCGGTGATGAGGTCTTCGAGCTGAAGCTCGGTGGTCTCGTCGACGATCTGGGTACGGCGGGGATCACCGAACTTGTCGCGTACCTCTTCGAGTTCCTTGACGATGACCTTGCGGAGCTTCTTCTCGCTGGCGAGGATGGATTCGAACTCGGCGATGTTGTCGCGGACTTCGGAGAGTTCTTTGAGCAGCTCGTCGATGGAGAGCTGGGTGAGGCGATAGAGTTGCAGCTCGAGGATGGCGTCGACCTGGCGGTAGCTGAGGACCAGCGTGCCGGTGTTGGAGAAGGTCATGTCGACGTTGTACTTCTTGGGGTCGAGCGTGACGCCTGCGAGCTCGGTGCCGCGCAGGTTGATGCGCTTGTTCGAGAAGTAGCTAAAGAGGTTTTCGCGAGCGTCGGCGCGGCTGGACGACTGGCGAATGATCTTGATGACGTTGTCGAGGTGGTCGAGCGCGATCTGGTAGCCGAGCAGGATGTGCTCGCGGTCGCGGGCCTTTCCGAGCAGGAATGCGGTGCGGCGGCGAACGACTTCGACGCGGTGATCGAGGAAGGCACGGATGGCCTGATCGAGCGGAAGGATCTTCGGCTGGCCGTTGTGGACGGCGAGAAAGATCATGGAGAAGCTCTCCTGCATCTGGGTGTGCTTGTAGAGCTGGTTGAGGACGATCTGCGACTCGGCTCCGCGCTTGAGGCCGATGTGAATGCGCATGCCGTCGCGGTCGCTCTCGTCGCGGAACTCGTCGCGGGCGATGTCGGTGATGATGCCCTCGTTGACCAGCTCGGCGATGCGCTCGATGAGCTTCGACTTGTTGACCTGGTAGGGGATCTCGGTGACGATGATCGCCTGACGGCCGCCGGAGATGTTCTCGATGCTGCACTTGGCGCGCATGATGAAGCGGCCACGTCCGGTCTTATAGGTATTGGCGATGCCGCTGCGTCCGTAGAGGTAGCCGCCGGTTGGGAAGTCGGGGCCTTTGACGTGCTCGAGCACAGCATCGATGCCGGCGTGAGGATCGTTGAGCAGGGTGATGCAGGCGTTGACGACTTCGGTGAGGTTGTGCGGCGGGATGTTGGTCGCCATGCCGACGGCGATTCCGCCCGATCCATTAACGATGAGGTTGGGGATGCGCGCGGGGAGGACGGTCGGCTCAAGCGTGGACTCGTCGTAGTTGGGCGAGAAGTCTACGGTGTCGGAGTCGATGTCGGCGAGCATCTCACCGGCGATGCGGGTCATGCGCGACTCGGTGTAACGCATGGCGGCGGGTGGGTCGCCGTCGACGGAACCGAAGTTGCCCTGGCCGTCTACGAGTGTGTAGCGGAGTGAGAAGGGCTGGGCGAGGCGCACCATGGTGTCGTAGATCGCGGAGTCGCCGTGGGGGTGATAGTTACCCATGACGTGGCCGACGACCTTGGCCGACTTGGTGTACTTCTTGTTGAACTGGAGGCCCATCTCGGCCATGCCATAGAGGATGCGACGATGGACGGGCTTGAGGCCGTCGCGGACATCGGGCAGAGCGCGGCCGATGATGACCGACATCGAGTAGTCGAGATACGAACGGCGCATCTCGTCTTCGATATTGATGGACAGCATGTAGGCCGCACCGCGACCCTGGACAGTGTTCAGCGGACCGTCGGGGGGGGAGTTTGGGGAGTCGGAGTTAGGACCTAGCGGGAGCTGGGGATTCTGATCATCTGCCATGAGTTTATGTATCCATTATAGAGCGTTTAGCGGGCGAATTCTCGCGTGTTTGCCTCGCGACTCCGGAAGGATGCCCCCTGAAGCAGAAACTATGCCGGGAGAGCCTCGGACAGGCGTTCTGGAAGGCAATGGAGGGCGTCATTTTGGCGAAGGAAATTGAAGTGACATCACAATCAGAAACTTTTATAAGGCAACTATTGTCGGTTTTATACCCCCAAATCACACTATTTCCCGGGTTAGATAAATATATGGTTAATAATATTCAGGATTGAATGACCACTCAAAAATGAGTGGGTATTCAATCGCACTGCGAGATGATCGCCTGAATGGCTGTTCAATAAGTTGTTTGATTACTTGAGTCAGGCCGATAAACGATCAGCTTTTTCAGGCTGGCATAAGAAATGCACTTCATATGGTCACGAAATTGGTTCACTGAGCTTGAGCACTGTCTGCTGAAAGACAGGAATCGGCCAAGCGGATTCGATGACGATTAGGGGGAGTTGACCATATGAAAAAAGTTCTTGGGTTGGTTGCGATATTATTCACAACCTTGGTAATGAGTTACGGTCAGGCTATTTCGGTAAACGGCGGATCGATCCAGGGAACGATTACGGATCAAACCGGAGCCGTGGTACCGGGAGCCAATGTCACGATTACGGGCATCGATACCGGATCGGTCAAGGTTTTGACGACGGACTCTGCGGGGTTCTATAGCCTTGGGCCACTGAATCCTGGCAGATATAACGTCACGATTACGATGAACGGCTTTCAGAAGCTTTCTGTAGCGACAAGAATACAGACGGGCACAGCGACAAGCGGCAACTTCAAGCTGACGGTGGGTGAGTCGAGCCAGACCATTGAGGTGAATGCGGGCGCTGTCCAGATCAATACCGAACAGGCTGGAGTCTCCGGCGTCATTACGACAGCACAGCTGGAGACACTGCCGGTAAATGGACGCAACATTCTGGATTATGCGCAGCTCCAGCCTGGTGTTCAGTTGCAACCGGGCGGAAGCGGCGACGGAGGATTTGACCCGACGAAGGCAGGATATTCGGCACTCTCGTTCAGCGGCGTTTCGGGCCGCACGACACGCATCCTTCTGGACGGACAGGATGTCACTGACGAAACAGTTGGAACGACGATCTTCAATATCTCAGCAGGCTCGATTGGGGAGCTGCAAGTAAACCGCGCAACAGCCGACCCTTCGACGGACATTACGTCTTCCGGTTCTGTGCTGATGTCGACACGCTCCGGCACGAACGGCTACCATGGACAGCTTTTTTATGATTTCCAGGACCAGCGGGTGGGTGCAGCATCGTTTCAGGGAGTAGACGGTCCCTTCCAGCGCAATCAGTTTGGCGGCAACTTTGGCGGACCGATTCTCAAAGACAAGCTCTTCTTCTTTGCCAGCGCGGAGAGATTGAAGCAGGACCAGTCGGCGGTGGTTAATCTTCCCTCAATCTTCTCCGGCGTTCAAAGCGCGTTTCCAAGCGTTGGGAGCCCTGCTCGGGACACCTATTCGGCTGGCCGCGTGGACTATAACGGCCCCTGGGGCACCCACATGTTCGCTCGCATTAACTACGAGGCGAACTTTTTCGATACAGGTCAGGAGTACTCGACCTATGCTAACCGGGACAATGCACCGGGCATCGCGGGTGGCGTGGACTACGCTCGTGGACGGTTCACCCATAGCTTCCGAGGAAGCTATGAGAAGTTCCACAACCTGATTGTGGATACAACGGAAGGAAATACCTCTCTCTACAACCCCATCCCGGGATTGGGCCTTAGCTACGGCTCTAACTTTAACAGTGGTCCGAATGCTAATGCGCCACAGCAAACCTACCAGGTAGACAAGCAGATCCGGTATGACGGGAGCTGGACCAAGGGTGCGCACAATATTCGTTATGGCGCGAGCCTGAACCGTATTACCGGTGGTGGACTGGCAGCCTTCTTTGGCTATGGCCCCATTGCTACTCTGACCAGCAGCACGGCTCTGGCCAATTGCGGAGGCGTTGCCGGTGCTGCAGCCTGCCCGAACGATCCAGTCAATGGTTATTCGGCGGCAGTGATTCAAATTTCAAACGATCAGGGATACGCCTCAGAGAAGCCGGGTTTCGGCCTTCCCGGCGGTTTCCAGGAAGACTGGCGCACCGGATTTTATCTTGTAGATTCCTGGAAGATCCGGCCCACGTTTACATTGACCATCGGAGCACGTTATGACCGGGACACTGGCCGCACGAACTCCGATCTGGCTGCTGTTCCCTGCTCCGAGATCGTAACGGCAAACTTTACGACTGCTCCTCCG
Source organism: Edaphobacter dinghuensis (assembly GCF_014640335.1). Classification (NCBI taxonomy): domain Bacteria; kingdom Pseudomonadati; phylum Acidobacteriota; class Terriglobia; order Terriglobales; family Acidobacteriaceae; genus Edaphobacter; species Edaphobacter dinghuensis. The sequence goes on from NZ_BMGT01000001.1 coordinate 264,907, forward strand.
TGCACGGGAAGCACGCCGTTGTTCGATCAGTGGGGTGTTGGGCTTGGCGCGCGCGTCAGCCAGCCGAACCGGAACGTCGGACCGCAGCTTGGCTTTACCTATAATCCTGCTGCCTCGCCGAAGACAGTGCTTCGCGGTGGCATCGGGCTCTACTTTGAGAGCAACGTCTTCAACAATGTGCAGTTCGATCGGTCGTCGAGATTGCCGGTTGGAAAGTTTGCAGCATATCCAACGATCTGCGAAAACGGAACTTACAGTTATCCGATCCCGGGTAAAGGAAACGTCACCCAGACGAGTACCGGCATTCCCATCTCGACGATCTGCACGGAATCAATCGCCCAGGCCGCGCCTGCGATCTTGCAGCTACAGGCCGATGCGCGCGCCGGCGGAGCGCAGAACATTCCCAATACCTCGTTTATGGGCTATGCACTGAACACTCCGACTGGCACGATTGCATACGCACCCAAGTACCAGTCTCCTTATTCCATCAACATCAACTTTGGCATTCAGCGTGAGCTTGCGCCGGGAGTTGTTCTTTCGGCCGATTATGTTCACTCCGCAACTCTTCGAATCCAGCAGACGATCGATGCGAACCACGTAGGCGATTCGAGATACTTTGACGTGGGTCTTGCAAAGACAGCTATCGCGAATACCCTTGCCCAATGCGGAGCAAGCTCCATTGACGTAGCACTGAGCCCAGGAGGCTGCCCGACCGGTTCCGGAGCAAATGGCAATGCAACCATGGTCGATTTCGCCAAAAACGGACTCGATTCTGGCCTGGCAGTCAATGGAGGCGCGCCGAACTCGATCCTTGGCAGCGGTGCAGCAGCCGCATTTGATGGAATCAACCCGGCAGTTGGAGTCGGCATTTTCTCGTACCCGATGGGTAAGGCGGCCTATGACGGGCTCCAGCTAAATCTCACCGAACAGAAGGCCCATCCCTTCCGCGGAGTGGCACAGACCAATCTTGAAGTTTCGTACGCTTACTCCCGGATGATTACGACAACGGCTTATAACAACGTCGGCACTTCCGATCCGTTCTTCTCGGCACCGTCTTATAACAACCGGAACCCGACGCAGAACATGGGCTATGGCGGCCTTGATCGCACCCACATCTTCTCGCTGGGTGGAGCGATTCAACCGAAGTATGGCCCTCGGATCGGCCTGATTGCGCACTTTGATTCCGCGGTGCCAACAAACCTTACTCTCGATGAGCAAGGTTCTGCCCCGGGTGAGATCTTCCGCAGCGACGTCGATGGTGACGGACAGATCGGAGATCTTGTTCCGGGAACAGATCCTGGAGCATATATGAGGAAGGTCAAGCCGGGAACTCTGAACAACCTGATCGCTAACTACAACACCACCCATGCAGGAACGCTGACACCGGCGGGACAGGCTGTGGTTGCGGCAGGCCTGTTTACTCCTGCTGAAATGGCCGCGGCAGGCGCTGTTGAGCCGACGTTGGCCCCTGGTCCAAGCAGGGCTTTTGCAAACTCCATGCTGAAGACCTTCGATGCCAACTTCTCCTACCCCATTCGCTGGAAGAAGCTGCCGGAACAATGGAGCCTTGAGCCATCGGTGTCGATCTACAACATATTCAACTTTGCAAATTACGATACGCTCGCGGTTGGCGGTGCCAATATTTCGGGAGGAACGATTCTGACGCCTGCTGACTTAGCTGCCAGCGGTGGCGCCGGAAACGTCAATGGGCCATCCGATTATGAGGCATACAACTCGCTGCGTATTTCACGCAAGACTGGAACGTTCGACCAGGGCGCACCACGCGCCACGGAGTTCCAGTTGAAGTTGAACTTCTAACCCGCTCTGGAGACAGGGCAATGGAGAGGCGGAGAGCTTCGGCTCTTCGCCTTTTTTCTTTTAAAACGCGCTTTCTCGAGGAGATGTGGCCGATTTTCGAACACGGACAAAATTAGTCTTATATTTTCATTGAACTAGGACTTATATTGTCGTATATTCGATTTATCGAGTTTGCAAGACGCTTTTGCTTTTGAAAGAGAAGCAGGGATCGAGTAGAAGGTCCAGATCCCCGTGGGTTTATCTCTTGGCGGAGACCACAGGGACCTGGAGGCTGCAAGCCGTTTGGACGGCTGCAGGTTGTCTGGATTATAGGGTCGGCTCTCGGCCCGGGCAACTGCGGCAATCCGCATCGGTTCCACTCCTTCCATAAAAATTTGGGTTTTGAGCTTTGAAGTTTTTCGCTGGCTTTGACCGGCGGCGGGGGCTTCAGGGATGAGCGGTCAACGCCGAAGTATGCGTTTTTTCGGTACTGGGGGGCTGGCTGCATGGATGTGAACTGCAGGGAACGCATGGTGGTTTCGATTTTAGGGTGCGGTCTTTGCCAGGGCCTTTGGATGTTTGATTTGAGGAGAATGCGCGTGAAGCGAAGTTTGAAGACGGTGGGGAAGAGCAAGAAGAAGGCCGGCTGGAAGGTGGGGAGTCGGCGTGGGTGGTTGGCGATGGGGACGCTGGCGGCGTATGCGATGGTGGGTTCGAGCGGACGCTCAGCAGCCGCTATGGCGGCGGTGACCAACGATGCCGGAGCGGGCGCGGCGGGTGCGGGTGCACCGGCGGCGAACCTTCCGGTGAAGCGCTTTCATATCGGCGCGGGGCCTTTGGATGAGGCCATCAAAGATTATGAGCAGGTAACCGGGCTGAAGGTGAATGTGACGCTGCCTTCGGGCACGCTGTCGGGATTTCAGACGCATGGCGTGAACGGGCTGCACACCGAGGAAGAAGGGCTGCGGCTGCTGCTGGAAGGCACGGGGCTGAGCTATGCGGCGCAGGATGCATCGACGATGGTGGTGGGGCTGCGCTACTCGGACTCGGTGAATGTGACGTCTTCGGGGCTGGCAGATGCGGTGTCGATGACGAAGTTTTCGCAGCCGCTGATTGATACTCCACAAACGGTAGAGGTGGTGCCGCAGTTTGTGCTGCACGATGAGGGCAACTCGACGCTGCGCGATGCGCTGCGGAATGTTCCGGGCATCAGCATGGCAGCGGGTGAGAGCGGAGCGCAGGGCGACAACCTGACGATTCGCGGCTTTACGGCGCGCAACGATATCTTTCTCGATGGCATTCGCGACTTTGGCAGCTACTACCGCGACAGCTTCAACTTCGACCAGGTTGAGGTGCTGGAAGGACCTGCGGGCGTGCAGTTTGGGCGCGGAGCGACGGGCGGCGTCATCAACCAGGAGAGCAAGGTTCCTGAGCTGCAGAAGTTTGTGAATGTGCAGACGCAGTTTGGCACGGACGCGACGCGCAGAATTACGGCCGACATCAACGAGCCGCTGACGGATGTGGGGCATGGTGGATCGGCGTTTCGGTTGAATGCGGTAGGGCAGGAGGGCGGCGTGGCTGGCCGTCCGCATGCCGAGATTCGCCGGTTTGGAATCGCGCCTTCGGTCTCGTTCGGGTTGAACTCGACGACGCCGTTTACGATCAGCTACTTCCACTACACCGAGAGCGACACGCCCGACTACGGTCTACCTTGGCTGCTGAATGGCGTGGCTCCGGGGCCGATTCGGCATAACTACTATGGCTTCCCTGACCAGAACTATCTGAGGACGAACGACGATATTCTGACTGCGAAGGTGAGCCATGCCTTTGGCGAGAATGTGAGCCTGCACAGCATTGCGCGGTGGGCGAACTATCCGCGACAGGCACAGATTACGGAGCCGCAGATCTGTTCGAACGCTGCGTTGAGCGTGCCTGTGGGCGGTGTGGTTGCTTCCCTGCCGACGAATGCGGCCAATCCGTCACTGCCTTGTACCTATACACCGGCAACTGATCCGGCGACGATTGCGGTGAACCGGAATCAGCTGCAGATCAAGAGCGTTGAAGGAGATCTTTGGGACCAGACGGAGTTGACGGCACGCTTTAAGGTTCTGGGGATGCGGAACGATTTTGATGGCGGCGTGGAAGGCGGGCAGGAGGTATCGAACCCGATTCGCACCAGCTACACGATCAAGGGAGTCAACACTGTTCCTTCGACGAACCTGCTGCATCCGAATGCTGCCGACTCTTTTGGCGGGACTGGATACATCACAACGGTGGTGCATACGAAGTCGCAGACTGCGGGAATCTACTTCGTCGATACGGTTCATCTTGGAAATCTGTTTGAGCTGAGCGGCGGCGTTCGTTGGGACTACTTCGATACGGTCTTTAATTCTTATCAGCCGGTTGCTCCACCGGCAGGCGGCACGGTGAGCGCGCCGATTGGGCCGATCAGCAGGCTGGACAAGCAGCCGAGCTATCGTGCGGCGTTTGTGTACAAGCCGACGAAGCATGGCAGCGTGTACTTCGACTATGGAACGAGCTTCGATCCGGCGGCTGAGTCGCTGAGTTTGAGCGTGCCTACGGCGGCCAGCTCGCTGGCTCCGGAAAAGAATGAGACGTATGAGGCGGGCGCGAAGTACAGCTTGTTGCATGAGCGGCTGCTGCTGGATGGCGCGTGGTTCCGCACGGAGAAGGACAATGCCAAGGAGACCGATCCGACGAACTCGAACAACATCGTGAACTCGGGCAACCAGTTGGTGAAGGGCGTGCAGTTCAGCATGGTGGGCAGGCTGCCGCAGGGTACCGACGTTGTGCTGGGCTATGCGTATCTCGATAGCGCGGTGATCTCGTCGAAGTACTATCCGACTTCGGTTGGGTATCAACTGGCGAACGTGCCGAAGCAGACGTTCAATGCGTTCATCACGCAGCGGCTTCCGCTGCGGTTGAGCGCGGGGCTGGGCGGCAACTATGTTGCCAGCCGCACGGCGAGCTCCACGGTGCCGTTTGTGCCGACTGGCTATGCGCCGAATCCGAATGGACCGGGATATGTCGTGACCAGCGTGGCGATGAAGCAGGTGCCGGGCTACTGGGTCTTCAACGCAATGATGCGGCGGCCAGTGACGGACAGGCTGGAGTTGCAGGCCAACGTCTACAACCTGCTGAACCGGTTCTATATCGATCAACCGCATCCGAGCCACCTGATTCCGGGAGCTGGTCTGAGTGCGCTGATCGGAGTGAACTTCAAGTTCTGATTTGCGTGGTGGGGCTGTAAAGTGCGGCGAGGTCTTTCGGACTTCGCCGCACTTTGTTTGGGAGTGATAAGGTTTTTGCGATAGGGAGAGACGACGATGCTGATTACGATTCCTGATGTGTTGACCGCCGCGCAGGTGCAGCAGGCGCGGGCAAAGCTCGATGCCGCCGATTGGGTGGACGGCAAGGTGACGGCGGGATATCAGGCGCAGAAGGTAAAGGAGAACCATCAGTTGCCGGAGGGGCATCCGGTAGCGGTGGAGTTGGGCGAGATGGTGTTGGGTGGACTGGCACGTTCTCCGCTGTTTATGTCGGCAGCGCTGCCGCTTCGCGTGTTTCCACCGATGTTCAACCGCTACACCGGCGGCGGACGGTTTGGCACGCATGTCGATACCGCGATTCGGCAACTGGTGACGACCGGGCAGAGGATTCGCACGGATATTTCAGCGACGCTTTTTTTGACGAAGCCCGAGGACTATGACGGCGGTGAGCTGATCGTCGAGGACACGTATGGATCGCACTCGGTGAAGCTGCCTGCGGGGCATATGGTGCTGTATCCCGCGACGAGTCTGCATCGTGTGGAGCCGGTGACGCGGGGCGCGCGGGTGTCGAGCTTCTTCTGGATTCAGAGCATGATTCGCAGCGATGCGGATCGGTCGATGCTGTATGACCTCGATACAGCGATTCAAACGCTGGCGAAGGATGTTCCGGGAAGTCCGGTAGGCGTGCAATTGACCGGGGTTTATCACAATCTGCTGCGGCGATGGGCTGAGATGTAGCGGACTACGGGAGCTGGAAAGTTGTAGACACCGGTGAGATTTACGCTCACAATGGCGCCACTCGATTTCTGGAGGGTTTCTATGAACCGGAGATTTGGGCCCTCTCTTTTATTTGTAAACATTCTGGCGCTGCTTCTGATGCCTGCTGCGTGTTGGAGCGCGCCGCAGGCGGCTGCCGATGCAACCTATGCGAAAAAAATTGAAGCCATGCTGCCGCCAAAGGTGGAGTGCGTCGCTTCTTCGACGACCGTAACCGCCGGGCAGATCGTGACCCTAACCGCCCGGGTGCAGGGCGTCTCGGCAGGGCTGCAATATAGCTTTTCGAGCAGCGGCGGAAGGCTTTATCCCGATGGCCCTGTGGCGCGGCTGGACACAAAGGGCGTGGCTGTCGGAAGCACGATCTCGGCCACCTGTCAGGTGACGAATGGAGCCGGGCGACGGGGGGCGGGCAACGTTGTTGTGCATGTTGTGGCGATGCAGACTGTCACCGCAGAAGAGCATGCGTCTGTGCCCGAATCTGCAGAAGTTGCGGCTAAGAACGGTCTGGGGGGAAGCGGCGGTTCGCCTCAGGGCGGAGCGGCAATTCATGCTTCGCATAAGCACGTTGTTCAGACCTCACCGGCTACAGCGGAGCAAGCTCAATCTGAGGCCATTGAGGGCTCTGTATCGGTGGGGGGATTGGCAGGGGGAGTGACGGCGCCTTCAGCGGCCTCTACAGCGGCTGCGCCGCCGCCGTCGTCAGCAAGCGGCGGCGATCCATATCAAGCGGCTGAAGCGCGAGCGCAGTGGGTGAAGGCGCTTAAGAATGGAAAGATCGAATACAACATTCCTGGCCAGATGGAGCTGCATGAGACGTCTGTCGTCACGGTCGTGATCCATGGCTTTGCGGATACGAGCCAAAACATCCTGCCCGGAGCTACCACAGGAACCCTTAAGGTCTCCCCTTATATGCGGATGCAACTCACGGCTGATAATCCAGATGAGTTTGAGATTGATCCGAAGGTCGGGGCCGTCTTGCCTGTGCCGATTGACAGTTCGGCGAAATGGACGTGGAACGTCGTACCGAAACAGCCTGCTAAAAGTCAGACACTGACGATTGAAGCTTTCCTTGTCTACTCCGAGAATGGGGATAATCCTCAAGAGTTGCTCCCAAGTTATGTCGCAACCGTCAATGTAAGCGTGCCGGGATTTTGGGAGTCGGCGCGGGAAGAGTTCTGGAACAATCCGTCTGCGGCGATCAAGTATGTGTTGCCGGGAGGGGCAGGGTTTACGGTTGCGGCGGGGCTGATCGTATGGTGGTGGAAGCGACGGCATCCGGAGGAGAGCAAGCAGAAGAAAGAGGAATAGAGCGAAGTCATCGTGGGGACGCCCCGAGGCACTTCCAAAGACGTACCTCGGGGGCTAAAGCCCCTTTCATTTTTATTAAACTTGCGGCACGGCTGAAGCCGTGCCCTTAAGCAAAACGACGGGTCATTCGGCTTTGCCTAGAGTCTTGTCTTTGTAGGCTTTTTGCAGGACGAAGAAGGCTTGCTTCTTTTCGCCCTGGTCGGAGATGAGGCCCTTGCGGTTGAAGTTGTCCTGCAGGCCGGGCAGCGTGCGCATGGGAGAGCGGAAGTCCATGAGCACCCACGCGCTGGTACCGCGAAGCTGCGGGATGCGGTTGAGCATGGGGATCTGGTGCTTGTAGACGTCGGCCTGATACTCCTCGGTCCAGCGCTCGGTGGCGGGGCCGTGGTGACCGGCGCGAGCAGCGGCTCCGAACTCGGACATAATGACGGGCTTCTGGTAGTGGATGTCCCATGTCGTCGTATCGGCACCGGCGGGCTTCTGCTCGTACCAGCCGATGTACTCGTTGGTGCCGATGACGTCGAGCGCCTGACCGAGCGGGTCATCGACGATTTTGTTGGAGCCGGTCGCGGTCTTCTGCGTTTTGACGAGCAGAGCGGCGGTGACGAGGCGGGTGGGGTCGAGCTGGCGGGTAAGGTTCGCCATAGTGGTGAGGTACTTGGTGCGCGCCTCGGTGTCAGGGGTTTCGTTGGCGACGGACCAGAGGATGATGGAGGCCTTGTCGCGGTCGCGGCGGATCATCTCGCCGAGCTGTTGCTTAGACTTGGCGAGGACGGCGGGGTTGTCGAACTGGAGCGCCCAGTAGTCGGGAATCTCCGACCAGACGAGGATGCCAAGGCGGTCGCTGGCGCGGGTCATGCGCTGGTCGTGTGGATAGTGGGCGAGGCGGACGTAGTTGCAACCCATCTCTTTGGCCCATCCGAGGAGTGTATCGACGTCCTTTTCGCTGTAGGCGCGGCCGGTGCGGTAGGGAGCTTCGGCGTGGACGGAGACTCCGCGAAGAAAGATGGGTTTGCCATTGAGCAGAATCTCTGTGCCGCGAGTTTCGATGGTGCGGAAGCCCATCTCGTCTTCGAGGTGGTCGGAGCCGGAGGCGAGGTTGACCTTGTAGAGTTTGGGATTGTCGGGCGACCAGAGGCTGAGGGATTTGACTGGAAGCTTAATGTCGGCGCGGTCGTCGGTGCCGACGGTGGCGTGCGTGGTGGCGTGCAGCTCGGGGATGGAGACAGTGACGTCTGTGCCGGGGTTCGCACCTTCTACGTGGACGTAGCCTTCGATGAGGTCGTGGTTGGCGCGGCTGAGATGGAGGTCGTAGTCATCGATGAACTGCTGAGGCACGTCGACGAGTGAGACGTCGCGGGTGAGGCCGCCGTAGTTCCACCAGTCGGTCTGGAGAGTGGGAACGCCGTCGGCGGAGCGGGTGTTGTCGACGGCGACGACGACGAAGTTATCGCCATCTTTGACGACGCCGGTGACGTCGCAGTCGAAGGGAGTGAAGCCGCCCTCGTGCTCGCAGACGGCTTTGGTGTTGACCCAGACGTGGCTGCGATAGTTGGCTGCGCCGAAGTGGATGAAGGTGTGGGTGTTGGGTTTGGGGCTGTACTTGAAGTCCTTCTCGTACCACATCACGCCTTCGTAGTAGAAGAGGTCGCGGCGCTGGGTGTTCCAATCGCCGGGGACCTTGAGCGTGGGGGAGAGGGCGAAGTTGTACTCGAGCGGCTCGCCGTTGTAGGCCTTGGTGCCGTTCATGAAGTAGCCGTCGGCCTTGATCTCGTGGTGAAAGTTGTAGAGGCCGGTGGAGTAGGGATCGACGATGGTGTGCCAGTCGCCGTCGAGCGAGGTGGCGGCACGATGGTCGATGTCGACGAGTAGCGTGGTGTCGGAAGTTTGTGCATGGGCGACGACGGCGAAGGAGGAGAACAGGAGGGCGATGCTTAAAGTGGGGAGGAGGATTTTGCGGAGGCGGCAGCAGGCTTCAGTGAACATGACGATCATCATACGAGGTCGTACCAATGAGTGGCTATTGCTACGAAACAAAGCAAAATACAGGGGTCTCTCCACTACGCTGCGCTTCGGTCGAGATGACGTGCATTCGGGGTTAGCTAAAGCAAATTCTTACTGAGAGACTGGCGGGGATGGTTCTTCTGCCCAGGGCAGGAAGAGCGAGAAGATGGTGCCGTGATGGATCGGATGCTGCGTGCTGCGAAAGCTGAGACGGCCCTGGTGGCGACGCACGATTCCGGCGGAGATCCAGAGGCCGAGGCCGGTGCCGTTGAGGTCTTTGGTGGTGTAGAAGGGTTCGAAGAGGCGCGCACGCACCTCGGGCGACATGCCGTGACCGGTGTCGGCGATGGTGATGCGGATGCCATGACGGCTCTTGCCGCGTGACTCGTCGGTGGCATCGTGGGCGCGAACGATGAGACGGCCGCCCTGACGCATGGCGTCGATGGCGTTAGCGATCAGGTTGTTGAGCACCTGGCGGATGTCGTTTTCGAAGCAGAGGATGCGCGTCGTGGTGGCGTAGCAGGCTTCGACCTTGATGCTCGAGTTGGCGAGACGGCCCTGATAGAGATTGAGCACGGCGTTGACAAGCTCGGCTGCCGTAACATTGGTGGCGCGGACAGCCTGACGATGGAAGCGGAGTGTCTGCGTGGCGATCTGGCAGACGCGGGAGAGCTCGCTCTGCGCCGTCTGCACGTAGGCCCGCGCGGATGGCGATAGATCGTCGGTGAGTGCGATCAGGTAGAGCAGATTGGTGATGGCTTCGAGCGGGTTATTGATCTCGTGCGAGATGGAGCTGGCGAGGCGACCGACAGCGGCGAGCTTCTCGCTTTGAATGAGGGCGTTCTCCGCCTTCTTTTGATGAGTGATCTCGACGACGACGGCGGCGATGGCCTCGATCTTTCCATCGGCACTGTAAATGGGAGAGTAGTTAACGCTCCAGAAGCGATGCTGGCCGGGACGGGTGGGCAGTTCGCCTTCGAGGATGTTATTTCTGACGGTATTGCCTGCGGCGACCTGTTGAAACAGCTCCTTCAGCCCTTCCAGCGGCGCGATCTCGAGGATGGAGCGACCGAGAATCTTATCTTTGGGCAGGCCAATGACCGCGGCCTGATGGTCGTTGACGCGCAGGTAGCGGAACTCGACCGGATCGAAGAGCGCAAGGCCGACGGGAGCGGTGTCGTAGATGGTCTCAAGCTCGGCGCGCTGGCGCTCGGTCTCGGCCTGCTTTTGCAGCAGCATCTCGGCGAAGGTCTTGCGGTCGTCGATGTCGATGGCGACGCCGAGCCAGTGGAGGACGGCGCCGGATGCATCGCGGATGGGCCGTGCGCGGATCCACCACCAACGCGACTGGCCATCGCGGGCGCGGATGAGGCGGGCTTCGTTGTCGTACTCGGAGCCGGCAGCGACACATTGGCTCCATGTTTCGAGGATGCGGGCGCGGTCGTCGCGATGGAAGGCGGTGATCCAGTGATCGAGGTCTGCGGTGGTAAAGCCGAGATAGTCGCTGAACCCACGGTTGGCGTAAGTGATCTTGCCATGGGCGTCGCTCATCCAAAGGGCCTGCGGGTTGAGCTCGATCAATGCGCGGTAGCGGGCCTCGCTGGTGCCCAACGCTTCGACGGTGAGCCGGTAGTCGTGGATGTCGATGCAGACGCCCAGCCAGCGGCGGCCAGTGGTGAAGTCGTCGGGAACGGGAAGCGCACGGCAGAGAAACCAGCGGTACTCTCCCGTAGACTTCTGCCGGAGGCGAAGCTGAACGTCCAGCATCTCGCCGCTGGCATGAACGCGCTGCCAGGCGGCGAGCAGCAGCGGCTGGTCCTCCGGATGAATGATGGCGAGCCAGTCCCGGTTGGAGTTGTCGTTGGGAGAGAGGCCGGCGTAGTCGAGCAGACGCTGGTTGGTGTAGCTGACGCCGGTGCCGTCCGAAGCCATCCAGATCATCTGGGGGTTGAGCTCGGTGAGCAGGCGATAGCGGGCCTCGCTTTCGCGAAGGGCTTCTTCTCCGCGGCGGCGCTCGGTGATATTGCGGAAGAAGACGATGATGCCGTCGTCGGTGGGGACCGACTGGATGTTGAGCCAGAGGTTGACCGGCTCGGGATAGTAGGCCTCGAACTCGGTTGGGACGCGCTGCTCCATGGCTTTGCGATAGTTGGAGCGGAAGGGCTCCAATACGCCGCGATGCAGGGAGTACCAAAAATTTTCACCAGTTAATGGGCCCGAGGCAAACATATCGACCGCGCGCCAGTTGGCGAAGGTGAAGTTCCAGGCGCGATCGAGGCAGACGATCGAATCCGGCATCGCATCGAACATCTGCTGGAGACGCTTGGTTGCGATGTCGCGAGTGTCTCTGGCCAGTTTCGCGACAGAGATGTCCTTATAGAAGACGGCGACGCCGTCCGCAAAGGGCATTACAAGAACATCCATCCAGACGCCGATGGGAGCACAATAAAACTCGAACTGGCGCGAGACGCGATGGCGCATGGCAGCCAGAAAGTTTTCTTCGAGGATGGTGCCGCGCGATTCCGGACGTATGTCCCAGTAGGTTTTTCCGATGGAACCGTCCGCGTCCAACTGGCTGATACGAATGGCCTGAGGGTTCGCGTAGAGGATACGGAAGTCGCGGTCGTAGGTGATGATGGCGTCGGGCGCGGCGTCGAGAAGCGCGGCGAAGTCCAGACCCGATGCCGCAGAAGAGCCCGCTTGCGGAGAAGATGCAGGTGACGCCGTATTCACGAAAGGCGTTTGTGGCATAGCGGATGTCTCAGTGTACTGAGACTATTCTATGGCCTCGGTACTGGGAAGAGGCTGCGAGAGATGGCGGGACTCGAGCTGCTCGATACGCGACTCGAGCGCGGCGACCGTGGCGCGCAGGGCCACGACCTCTTGTTCGAGGGCGGCGAGCAGCTCCCGCGAAGAGCTTGCGCCGTGGCTGGTATCGGGAAGAGGCTGCGACCACGAGGCCCGGGGTGCAGTTACTGCGATGGGTCCGCCGAGCAGATGCATGTAACGGGACTCGCGTGCACCGGGTTGACGCGACAGCATGACGACGAGCGGGCCGGTGGCGTCGGGAGTCTGCGTGGCGTCGGATGGTTCGGGACGGGAGGCGAGGCGCTCGAGCGTGCTGGTGACGGCTCCGATGTCGTCGAAGGTGTAGAGGCGGTCGGCGCGGCTGCGCAGCTCGCCGGGAGTCTGCGGGCCGCGCAGCATCAGCAGGCAGAGAACGGCGGTCTCGTCGCGGCGAAGGTTCAGCACGGTGCGGATGCGGTGCTCGTACTTGGGCACCCGGCTATCGTGGACGGACGAGGTAAGCTTGAGGTCTTCGAGCGAGTGGATCGCCTGACGCACCTCATCCTCGGTCAGATTGAGCACGGGATCGCGGCTCGATCGCTGATTGCAGGCGTTGACCAGAGCGTTGAGCGAGAGCGGATAATTTTCCGGCGTGGCAATCTCTTTTTCGATCAATGAACCGAGCACGCGAAGCTGGATGGGGTCGAGCGTCATAACTTAATGATTACACAATGGATCGTAGGCAGACTGATGACTCTTGTCAGAGCGCCGAAGTAACTGAGATGGAACTGTGACCGAAAAGTTACATTTGGCGGGGGCATTTTGGAGCCTAAGCTGTGTTTGCGGAAGATAAAATCGGATTAGCGAATGGCATTTGGCGAAAGCCATTTAAGTGTGACCATTTGATGAAATCAGACCCTGGGGTAGTGTGGATGAAGCTTCGTTTTAACAGGTGGGCGGCGATGGTTGCCGTTGCGGCGATGGTATTGGCGCTGAGTGGATCGGCGAACGCGGAGGAGCCGACAGAGACATTGCAAGTCCCGCAGGGCAAACAGTATTCGCTGCACCTCTACCAATTGCATACGCGCGAGAGCATTGACGTGGTGTACCGGGTGGGTGACACGTATATTCCGGAGGCACTCGATAAGCTGAACCACTTTTTGCGCGACTACCGTACCGACACGGTCAAGACATACGATCCGAAAGAGTTCGATGTGCTGCACGCGCTGATGACAAAGCTGCGACGGCCCAATGGGGTGATCGATATCGTCTGCGGCTACAGAACTCCGGAGACCAATAACTTTTTGCGAACGCGCTCGGCCAACACCGGCGTCGCCGAACATAGCCAGCATATGCAGGCGAAGGCGATTGATATTCGCGTGCCGGGCGTCTCGACGGCCAGGCTGCGGAATGCGGCGCTGAGCCTGCATGAAGGCGGCGTGGGGTATTATCCGGTATCGAAGTTCGTGCACGTGGATGTGGGGCCGGTGCGGGAGTGGTCGTATGGGGTGCGGACGCGGCATCGTCGCTCGCGGGCTCGGGTAAGGGCGATTGGGGAGTAAGGCTAGCTTTTACTAACTGCCGCTGCGGTGGTGGAGTTGGCAGGAAGAACAGGCAAAGGCAGAGGCAAAATACAGGGATCTCTCCACTGCGCTGCGCTTCGGTCGAGATGACGTTTAGAGTGAGGAGCTTCGGGTAAATAAAAGGCCGCCATTGCTGGCGGCCTTCTTTGTTGTTGGTTTTGCGCGAAGCGCGGCTGCTGCATGCAATGCTAGTCGCCGGCTACGGTCTCTTCGGTTTCGACCTTGGGAGCGGCGGGCTTGATTTCGCCCAGGGAGATGAAGCCCGGAACTTCCTTCTCGCCCAGCACTTCCTTGCGGTAGAGCTTGGCCATCTTGGCGTTCTCGGCGTCCTGCTTGATCTTCGCGTCGCGGGCCCGGATCTTCTCTTCGCGGGCGTTCTTGGCGATACCGGACTTGTCGAAGGTATCGTTGGCCGCTGAGTTGACGTGGGCTTCGTTGAGCACGAGGTCGTACTTGGACTCCTTCTCCAGACCGACCTTCTTACCACCGGCGAAGATCTCGTGACGGCCATGCTCCTCGTACCACTTGGTGAGGGTGGAGGTCATGTGCATCTTCTCGATGATATTGCGCCAGCCTACGCCGGTGTTGTACGCGCAGAAGCTGATCTCACCCTCTTGTGTGGCATAGGGGATGATGCACTGCTCGGTGCGGCGGAAGTCGTAGTTGAAGAGGTCCTGGAACCACATGCCGGCGATGAAGAGGAAGTTCCAGCGGTCAGCGCGGCGCTTCTCGATGTCGGCCATGGTGCGGTCGCCGGTCACTTTGCCGTAGTCGCGGCCAGTGGCGCCGAAGCACTTGTCGAACTTCTGCAGCAGGTCCACGATCTTGAAGTGCGTCGGAGCCTTGGTGGGATCGTAGTTGCGCAGCAGCGCCAGCGAGACGCCGACGATGGAGAGGAACTTGCCGCGAGCAGCATCGTTGACGCGAGCGACGTCGCGGGCGAGCTGGGTGGCGTTGAGGAATGCTGTGACCGGAACAGCTTCCTTGGTCTCCTTGTCGATCATCAGCGCCATGCCGATACCGCAGTTCGGGTGGCAACCGCAGGAGAGCTGGCCCCAGTCGTGGTTCGGCCCGTGAACGAGGTCGGCCCAGTCGCTGAAGGTGCTCATAAAGGAGATGGGGAACCAGTCGCGGGTGCTCTCGCCGAGGCCGGTCTGGTTGCGGATGTCGTGCGCCAGGTGCGACAGCGTGTAGCGCTGAGCGGCGCGGCGCTCATCGGAGATATCCTCGTCGCGGCCAGTGAAGCTGACCGGCTGGAAGCTGAGGAAGTTGATCTTCTTCGGGTTGTCGAGCGCGAACTCGATGATGCGGCCAACCTGCTCGTTGTTGATGCCGTTGACGATGGTGGTGACGGGAACGATGTCCACGCCGGCCTCGTGCAGGTTATGGATGGCCTGGAGCTTGACGTCGAATGCGTTACCGACCTTGCGGTGCGAGTTGGCCGCGTTGCCGATACCGTCGAACTGGAGGTAGGCGTAGCGGAGACCGGCATCGGCGGCAGCCTTGGCGAACTCCTTGGACTTGGCGAACTCGATGCCGTTGGTTGCGGCCTGCACCGAGTTGTAGCCAACCTTGCGGGCGTAGGCGACAGCGTCGAGGAAGTACGGCGACAGCGTGGGCTCGCCACCCGAGAACTGCACGCTCATCTGACGACGCGGCTTGATGGTGATGGCGTTGTCGAGCATGGTCTTGATCTCGTCCCACGTAAGCTCGTGGACGAAGCCGACCTGGTTGGCGTCCATGAAGCAGGGGTCGCACATCATGTTGCAACGGTTGGTCAGGTCGATGGTCAGGACCGATCCGCGGCCGTGGGTCACGGTCGAGGTGCCGTGGTTGTGCAGCTTCTCGTCGTTGTGGGCACGGATGTCGCGGCCGGGGAAGACGTCTTCGAGGTGCTTCATCATCGGCGGGTCGATGGACATGACGTCCTCGAAGTGGCCGTGGATGGGGCAGTCCTTCACCATCAGGATCTGGTTATCGCGCTCGATGATCTGCGCCTTGATCTCACCGACCTTCTCGTTGAGAAGGATCTCGTGGGGCAGCTTGCCGTCGACGATCTGCTGGCGGATCTCAGGGATGCACTTGGGGCAGAGGGAGTCGGTGGTACGCGGCCAGCCGAGGGGCGGCTTCTCCTTCTGGTAGCTCTTGAGCAGAGGTTTGTCGCTCCACTTGGGGGTAAAGCTCTCGTTGGGGCTGATCGAGTTCAGCTTATTGAAGACAACCCAACCGGCCTTGGCTACCTGCGTGAGAGATTTCTCGAAGAACTTCGATGGCTTTGCTTGTGACATTGATTTCTGTCTCCTGACAGTGGCCTGAAGCGGAAGATATACACGTCGCTTCTTCCAGCCAATCTAACTATTTATCTTCCAGCCTACCTAGCTATTGCTTGGATGCGGAAGTGCACATCCAGGTGCCCATTTTGTGTCCCTTTTCCTAGCAGGCACAACAGCTTACGACGCTTTCAAGAGTACGATTTTGTCGCCAGACTTTGAACAACTGAACGCCGATTGGCGAGAATTTACATTGAATGGCGAATTCCGGCAGCGAAAGTGACTGCCCGGCAAAGCCGTTGGGTTTCACTTTCGTCTAAAAATGTGATCGGATGGGTGCCGGTTATCGCACCAGGAGAGTCTGATTCGGGATCGGGGTTGAATCTGCCAAATCTTGTCGAGCCTCAGGAATTGCTGCCGCGGGTTCCACCCGCATGGGTGACGGGGCTGGCGTGGCTTCCCTTTGGCATTGTGGTGGGGTTCACCATTACGGCGCTGCCGTTTCTGGTGACGAGGATGGGCGTCAGCCTGGACCGCGCCGCTGCCATGAGCGCGACGGTGATGACACCGACGTTCTGGGCGTTTCTGCTGAACCCGATCCTCGATGTTGGGCTGACGCGCAGAGCGTACTGCTGGCTGACGGCGCTGGTGGCGGCTGCCTGCATGGCTTCGGGGCTGTGGGTGCTCTCACCTGCGCGGCTGGGGGCGGCGACGATCCTGTTGCTGCTGGGAGAGCTGTCCATCGTGCTGTTCAGCTCGGCGCTCTTTGGATGGCAGACGGAGTTTGTGCCAGAACGGATGCGCGGCATGGTGGGCGGATGGACGAACGTCGCTAACCTTGGCGGAGGCGCGCTGGGGTCGCTGGCCATCATGTCGTTGGCCTCGCGGGTGGATGCTCGCTGGATTGGCCTTGGACTGATGGGTGCAATCCTTGTGGGGCTGGTGCCTGCGCTGTGGTTTCCGTCGCCGCATCAGTCGAAGTTTGGTCTGAAGCAGATCTTTGTGGACGCGATGAAGGCTACGTGGCAGGCCACCAAACAAAAGCAGTGCCTGGTGGGGTTTGCCCTGTTTCTTGCTCCGGCCAGTTCGCTTGCCGCCATCAATCTGTTCTCAGGCATTGGAAAAGACTTCCATGCCAGCGATCATGTAGTGATTCTGGTGACGGGTGCGGGATGCGCCATCACCGCTTCGATAGGGTCGCTGTTGGGAGGATGGGCGTCACACCGGTTCAACCGCGGCTATGTCTATCTCTTGTCGGGGATTCTTGGAGCGAGTTTTGGATTGATCGTCGCGTTTTTGCCTCATGTGCCGGCTAACTTTGTATGGCTGGCGCTGGCTTATAACGGCGTGGCGGGATGCAGCTATGCGGCGTTTACCTCGCTTTGCCTGCAACTGGTGGGGCACAGCAGTCCGGTGGCGAGCACGCAGCTTGGCCTGTTCTCGGCCTCGACCAACGGAGCGATTGTGTTTATGACGGCGATGGATGGGCTTGGGTATCGGCACTTTGGCGTGCGTGGGCTGCTGCTGACCGATGGGCTGATGAGCCTTGCGGCGGCGATACCGTTGCTGTTCCTGGTGCGACGTTATCTGCGTAGACCGTCTATTGACGATGTAACAGATGCTGTGGCACCTGATGCGGCAGCCGATGCGGCAATCAGCTAGCGACACTAGAACGTTGGGTTAACCCCTGCCTGCTGTTGGCTGGCGACCTGGTTGAGGATGCGCTGCACGAAGATGATGCGGATGCTGATGTGCTTGGCCACGTCGGGCAGAAATTCGGTGACGAGGTTGTTGGCAGGATCGGTTGCAAGCCCGGTGGCGATGCGCTGAATAGTGGATGCTGGATCGGCATGGATGCCGGGGACATACAGGTTGCTCAGCTCCGCGTTGATGGGATAACCGAGAAGGTTGGCGTAGTTGGGCATCAGGCTGCCGTCGTCGTGGTTGGCAACGAAGGTATGAGAGACGGCGTGCCCGAGCCGCCGTGGGATGCTTGCTTTGGGCATGCGGAAGTAGCGCGGGTCCTGATGCGCGATCGAAGGGATGAGAAAGGCGCCGAAGAACTCACCTGTCGCATCCTGCAGAAGGCTGACACCGGTATTTTTGCCGAAGCCTTTGAGGCCTGGGCCGTAGGGGCTATCGGGGTCGACGGCGATGGTAAAGCCGGAGAGGGCGACGATGGTGAGCAGATTGGCCGGGTCGGTAAGGTTATGGATCGCGAGGTAGCCCTTCTGTTTCGCCGTCAGCGGAATGATGAGGTTGGTATCGAGAAAGCGCTGGGAGGGATTGATGAGCTCGTTGCAAGGAACGTGAACCGGCACGATGGTTCGCGAGTGCGAAGGGATGGGGAGCATGGCGTGGCGCAGAGTGCAGGGTGCGACACCGCTGCCGTCGGTCCTGAGCGAGTTCTCGGCAACGGTGACAACGTCCTGCTGCTGCGAGAGAAGAGCGCTGGGAGCATCGGGCAAGGAGGCTTGCAGAGTACTGGTTTGGGCGCAGGTCGCTGCAGCAGTCCAAGCAACCGTCAAAACCAGGAGAGATCGAATCACCGTATAGCCCATCCGCTATGTTCTATAACCCCGGCGAGGTATGAGTCACTCGCTCTTTTTAATATGTGCAAGCTCGAGCGCGTCACCGAGAAATTCGCTGACGCCGAAGCCGATCATAGAGCCTCCAAGGGAAGCGCCGAATGTCAGCATGGTCTGGCTGGCACCGCGATTTCGTGCAGGATAATAGGCATTGGTCAGCGCCGCGGCTTCCAGATTTCCTGTGAACAGAGCCAGATTGGGTGTCGCACGACCGCTATCTGTCCTTGTGATGAAGAGGCGAGTCGCTGCGTACACGGCCCTCCGAGTAACGCTGTGGCCCCGGCCCATCCTGTAGTAGCGAGGATCTTCTCGCAAGATAGGAGCCATGACCGAGGTGCCGAAGATATCTTCACTGATATTGCGGATGGATGCTGCTCCCAGCCGCTGCCCGTAGGCTCCTTTGTCGGTACCATAGTTCGGAGTTTTATTTAAAAGCTGGGAAAATCCCGCAGAAAAAACCCAGCCCGTCATCGAGTACAAGGAGACCGAATCTTTTGCACCCAGCAAAAATTTGTCTTTATCGGTAAGAACAGGGGCCTGCTGGCCGGGAAGAACTAATTTGGACCAGCGCGAAGCTGTCGCCCTTTGCGGCGCACGTTGCGCTGTCGGCATGGCATCGGAGGAAGCCTCGGCTGAGGTGGAAGAGCTGTCGACTACTTCAACGCTGTTGTTGCCGATTGACCTGAATGCTTCCCCGGGCGCGTCGGGGAGCGCAGCCACTTCGGCATGCGGCGTAGCCTCCGGCTGCAATGCGGATTGCGCGAGTGCAACAGGCATTACCGCCACACTGAGCGCGAGAAGCAGTATGGATTGTCGTGCCGTGAAAGACTTTGAAATACGCTTTCCATTCAAAAGAAATAACCTCGAAGTCTTTCGGGAAAAAAGAGAACAAGCAGACTATATACGCGCAGATTCAGCGTATCTATACCTTTAAAAAGACGCGATTTTGAGGCCTCAGGTTGTACCCGCAAAGCCGGCATGGGCCTGCGATATGGCACCGTTACCACGTCGGCACTGCACGGCGAATATGCGGCAATCGCGGTTGACCGTGCATTTTATCCATCTTCATAATTAAAGAGTAGCGAGGCACGCATGATTCAAGGCTAGGGAGGTAGCGCATGGCTTTTGAAGATTCCACAGCCCCAAAGCGCCCCTGGGAACAGCGTCTGCACGAGGCCGGAACCCGTGTCGAGGAAGACCTTCGCCGCTTTGTGACCTACTTCAACGAAGAGATTGTGCCTGATGTGCGCCGCAACGGTTCCGCAGCGCTTCGTTCAGCGGCGGCAGAGTTGAACCGGCTGGCCCAGCGGATGGATGACACAGCGCGCAAGACTCCGCCGCAGGATGAGCCAAAATTTTGAGCCGCTCGCGCCTCGCTTACGCGGTTACCCTGTCAGCGCTGATGCTGCTGGCGAGCGGGTGTCACCGAGAGACGCCTCGCGCCTATCGCCAGCCTCCGCCGCCGGCGCTGCCGAGTGCGGACACCTCTAACCGCGCGAGCAATGCCCCAAGCCGCAATCGTGATCGTGACATGGAAGAGACTCCGCCGCAGCCTTATACGGAAGGCAGGCCGGTTTCGAGCGAGGTTGGACTGGCGAGCTGGTATGGGCCGCCCTACGCCGGACGCAAGGGTGCAGACGGTACTGTCTACGACCAGAATGCGATGACAGCGGCCCACCTGACGCTGCCGCTGGGAACGCTGGTGCGCGTGACGAACCTGACCACCAACCAATCTGCCGTCGTGCGCATTACCGACCGCGGGCCCTTTGTTCGCGGCCGCATCATCGACCTCTCGCTTGCGGCTGCCAAGGCGATCGGCGTCTATCGCGTCGGCGTCGCCAGGGTACGGGTCGAGGCGTTTGCCTCTGCTACGCCGCAGGTCGCCGGACGATGGTGCGTCCAGGTCGGTGCCTTCTCGCGCGAGAAGGATGCTGTGAAGCTGAAGGACCAACTGAGCCGCCGCTACACCACCGCCAAGGTGATTGAGTTTGCCGGGCCTACTGGCCATTGGGTTCGCATCAATCCATTGCAGCCCGACCGTACTCACGCCAACGAGGTCGCCGAGAGCATTCACTCCGCTGACCCCGATGCGCTGCCTTACATCGTCCGAACCAACTAATGTCTTCTATAGTTGTTGCGGACCATTTCTACATGAGAACTATGTAGAGAATTCTTTAACCAAGGGCCTGTTTATTTTCGATGACACTCTTCAGAACAAACTCTATCGCCCGTATCCTTCCCGCCTTCCTCTCAGCCTGCATGGCAGCGCAAGCATTTGCTGCACCATCAGCAGACAATGCCGCGCGGAAGCACGCACATGAGGCGGTGAACGTATTGCAGCAGTGGTACACGCCGCAGAGCGGGCTGTATCGCACAACAGGATGGTGGAATTCCGCCAACGCGATCACCGCGCTTGCGAACTACAGCCGCATGAGCCACACGAAAAAATATCTGCCCATCTTTGCGAACACGCTGCACGCCGCGCAGACTGGACATGATGGATTCCCGGGATTCATCAACGACTACTATGACGACGAAGGCTGGTGGGCGCTGGCCTGGATCGATGTCTATGATCTGACCGGAAAGACTGAGTATCTTCAGGCTGCAGGCTCCATCTTCGACAACATGCAAAAGGGATGGGAGACCGAGACCTGCGGCGGAGGCGTGTGGTGGAGCAAAAAGAGCAAGGATAAAAATGCGATTGAGAATGAGCTGTTTCTCGCAGTTGCTGCTTCGCTGGCAAACCGCGCAAAGATGCCTGAAGATCGCCAGAGATATCTAAGCTGGGCGCAGAAGGAGTGGGTCTGGTTTCGTGACTCGGGCATGATCAACGGGGAGCACCTGGTCAACGATGGGCTCAACATCTCGAACCCGGCGCACTGTACGAACAATGGCAAGGCGACCTGGAGCTATAACCAGGGCGTGATTCTTGGTGCGCTGGTAGAACTGAATAAAGCCGCGCCAGACCCGGCGCTGACAGAGACGGCCTCGGCCATCGCACATGCGGCGATCGAGCATCTTGTCGACGGCCAGGGCGTGTTGCATGAGCCTAACGGCGCGCATACTGGCGGAGACGTGCCGCAGTTCAAAGGTATCTTCAGCCGCAATCTGATGCTGCTCAATAATGCGTTTCCCGATGATCGTTACCAGGCATTTGCCCGAGCCAACGCGGAGAGCATCTGGGCCAAAGATCGGGATGCGGCCAATCATCTGGGCTTCTGGTGGGCAGGGCCGTTCGACCTGGCCGATGCGGCACGTCAGAGCTCTGCGCTCGATGCTCTGACGGCTGCGGCTGTTGTGGGCCGTGCGAAGCATCGTTGATGCAACAAAAGCAAGAACAAATACAGGGGTCTCTCCACTGCGCTTCGCTTCGGTCGAGATGACGTGTGGTTGGGATCGATAGCCGCGGTAGAGATGACGTGGTTTTTGGTTTTACTTTTTCTCTGGTAAGGGCGGAGGAGGATAGTAGGGCAGCTTCTGCTGTTCTTCAACGGCACGCTTGACGCCCACATCGTCAAACAACATGCTCGGCGCGATCATGGTCTGCGGCACCGGACCAAGTGAATTGTCGACGTAGTCGTCATTGCCCACCGCCACGATATCCGAGCGCAGGCTGCGGTTGTCCAGCTCGTCAAAGACTGCTCCGCGCACCAGCTCTCTGCTGCCGTCGGCGTGGACACGGTAGAGAAGGCGCGGCTCAAGCGCGCCGGCCAGCGTCTCGACAGCATAGACGTCGCGGCCCTGCTCCTTCGCCATGGCGAGCAGCTTCTTATTCAACTCGCTGACGGGGACGGCCTCGCTCGATTTAACGATCATGACGCCGGAGCGCGAGTGAGCCACCTGTCCCGGTGCGGACCGGCCATGACCGTTCGAAGCTGGAAAGTCTCTTACCGGCTCTCGCCCGATGAGGTAGCTCTGCAACATGCCTTTGGCCACCACATCGACGGACTGCGCGGGCACACCTTCGTCGTCGACCGCGTAGGCACCCAGCAGGGTCTTGCCTGCGAACTTCGTCATCAGCGGATCGTCGGTGACATCCAACATCGCCGGCAACACGCGCGACTTGTAGCTCGAGGCATAGACGCCGGTCGTCCTGGCCGTCGTGCCCATCGCGGGACGGTCCGCCTCGACGTTGGGAACGAAGAGGCGCGTCATCACGTCGGACGCGGCATCACCGCTGAAGAGGATGGGGCCGTGGTAGTCCTCGGCCGGAACGACTGGAGCCGCTCGCAGAGCTTCAAGGCTTTTGAGATCGTCGATCACACGCTGGCGAAATATCGGCCAGCTCTCCAGCTCCTTCGCATCGGCTGTGGTGGGCCCGTTATCGCGACTCAGGCGCATTCCGTCAGGCGCCTGACCGCCGACGCTGATGCCCGCGGAATATCCGGAGTATCCCTGCCGGACCGCTGTGCCTTCGGTGTTGACCAGGTATCGGTTGACGGCGACGGCGCGCACGTTCGCGGTCGAGTACTGCACATACTCGGCCGACGCGCGAACCTCGGGCGCAGTCTCGAACAGCCCGCTGGCGTCAATGATCCTCTGCTTCCATGCCTTGCGATCGAGATCGATGCCGACCAGCGGAGCTATGTGCACCACCGGTTTCGCTTCTGCAAAGTCGTGCTCCATCTGCGGTGTCTGGAACTGCTTCAAAGCGGCTTGCTTGGCGGCATAAGCCTGGAGAGCATTTTTGTATGCTGTGTCGGTCGCAGTCCAAAGAGCGTAGCGCAACGCCTCGGGATTGTTGTCGCTGGGCGCAAGCGCGATGGCGCCGTCTCCCCTGCTGGTGCTGCTGTCGGCAGCATAATCGCCAACCCGAACGGTGACACGCACCACGCGCTGATGATTCGACTCCTCGCGGGTGAGTGCGCCGTAGTTGGCAACGGCCTCGTAGCTGTTCAGATCGTCGAGCTGATACTCGATGAAGTAAGGGCGCTGCATTCCGGGCAATACAAGATTCGCCTTTTCACGGGCAAGTTCTGTCTGCATGGCCTTCAGCATGGGATCGTTGCTCTGCTGCGCGAAGCTGGGCATTGCAGAGGCAACGCAGACACAGGATGCGACGGTAAGCAGCGAGGAGTTGCGGAGGCGGCGAGAGAAGAAGGATCGGTTGTTCATTGGCCAGCCTTTCCGGTAGCGTTCGTCGCGTCATCGGCGTTGGGAGGGGGAAGGATAGGCGGCCTGGCCGTACCCTGTGCCTGCTTCTGCGTCTCGATCTCGCTGACCAGCATCGCCGGCGCGACCGCGCTGACCGGGATGCTGCCGGATTCGGCACCGCAAATTCCGTTGAAGACCTCGGGCTTATCGTCGGTTGCGACGATTCGGGCCAGAGCCGCCTGCGGCGTGCCTACGATGCTCACGCCGCGCACCAGTTCATCGGGACGCCCGTCCACATACACGCGATAGACGACCAAGGGGATGACCTGAAAGGCCTGCGGCGAGCGGCGCGTTGTTACAGCGAATCCGGAGGAGATGTCTTCGAAGTAAAGACCGTAGGCTTTGCCCTGCTTCTTCGCTTCGGCGATCAGCATCTGCCGCAGCTCGGCATCGCTGACCGTCTTCGACGAGCTGACAATCAGATTTCCCTGACGGCCGGTGGGCATGTGGCCAACCTCGGCGCGTCCGTGCGCGTTACTGTGAGCAAAGCCGGCGACCGGCTGACGGGACATCAGAAAGGTCTTCAGAATGCCGTTTTGGATCAGGTCGACACGCCTGGCCTGCTGGCCTTCGTCGTCATAGTCGTAGTGCCCGCTTAGCCACGTTCCGTCAAATTTTTCGAGCGTGGGATCGTCGGAGACACTCATAAAGGATGGAAGAATCTGCTTGCCCATCAGTTTGGTAAACGTCTGGCCCTCGTCGTCGCCGCGCTGCCGCTGGCCTTCGAGGCGATGGCCGAGAACCTCGTGAAAGAAGACCGCCGCTGCTCGTCCGCTTAGAATCGCGGGGCCGTTGTACGGATCGGTCACCGGAGCTACGCGCAATGCTTCGAGATTCTTGCCCATCTCGGTGATCTTTGCGGCAAGCACCTTCTGGTCGGGCAGATGCCCGGTCTCATCGGCCTCGAACGTCTCGGCGCGGAACATGTCCATGCCGTCGGCGGCCCGTGTTCGGCCCAGAATGACCAGGCGGGCAACGTGGTTCGGCGTGGCAGTCTTCGCGCCCTCCGACGAGACGAAGTAGTCGGTCTCGGAGCTGGCCTCGAGCGCCACGGTGTTATAGAAGACATCGGGATATTGCTTGAACAGACCGGAGAGATCACGCAGGCGCTGCTCCCACTGTGCGGTGTCGACCTTGAGCGCAGGAGCGGGCGGCAGCAGGGCAACCTTCGGATCTTCGGTCGAAAAATCCGGCGACGCATCCTCTTCCTTCGCCCGAACCTCCTGGTCCGTCTTGACTTTGAGATAGCCGTCGAGCGCTTTGCCATAGCCGCGATTGGTCGCAAACCAGAGGCTGCGCGCGATGGCGTTGTTGTCGTCGGTCAGCGGCATGGGGATGGTTGTCAGCGCGCTGTTGCGATGGTCGCCGTGGGTGTTGTCTTCGGCGGGAGAACCGATGCGGACCTGCACGTCGGCAAACCTGCGACGGCTCTGGTTCGAATTGGTGATCGCGCCAAACTGGGCGGCGATGCTGACCTGTTCACCATCGGCGATCGAATAGCTGAGGAAGTAAGGCTTCGGCTGCTGCGCTGTCGGGCTTGCACTACCCAGCGAGTTCATGGCGCGGTGCAACTCCGACTCCATCGCATCTACGAGGATGCTGGAGGTCTGTCCTGCCTGCGGATGCGCTTCCGCCGCTCGAACCACTCGCCCCGGAAGGGCCACCCCTGCCAGCCCCAAAACCGCCAGCCCGACACCGGCAACTACAACTCTTTGTCTTGTCATTGGAAAGAAAACTCGATTCACGTACAAAAAATTCAACTGAAGCAGAGTGTAGCGGAAATATCTTCCCTTCGGCTTCGCCAATACAAAAGCCTGCCGCCATGCTGGCCGGAAGCCCCTCGACCGGGCCAAAAATAAACCAAATTTCGTACCTAACCGCGGCCCGGGGCTGTTGTCTAATCGGGCGGATGAACAAAGTCGACGCAGAAGCGATTCAGCAGATCCTGTCCGGAGATCGAGACGCCTACCGCGTCCTGATGGACCGTCACTTCTGCACCGTGCATCGCATCGCCTTCCGCATCACCGGCAACGAGGCCGACGCGGAAGAAGCCGCGCAGGAGGCGTTTCTCCGCGCCTACAACAAGCTTCCGGGCTTCCGTCAGGACGCCTCTTTTTCCACCTGGATTACGCGAATTGTTATGAATACCGCCTTCAATCTCGTCGAACGCCGCGGCCGCGATCTCTCACAGAACGGCCTTCGCATCGCCGATACTCCCTCGCCGGCTGAACAGACCGTGCAGTTGGCCGGAACGCAACCCGATCCGGAACGGCAGCTGCTCGACCATGAAGCTGCCTCGCTTCGCCAGCGGGCTCTGGCCGACCTTACCCACATGGAGCGGACCGCCTTTACGCTGCGCCACATGGAAGACCTTCCCATCGCCGAGATCGCCGCAGCGCTGAACGTGCCTGCGAATTCTGCCAAACAGGCCGTCTTTCGTGCCGTCGGCAAACTGCGGCGCTCCCTTGCCCCTATTGCAGGAGGCCAGTCATGACCCACTTCTCTGAAGAAGAACTGATTGCCTATCAGCTTCATGAAAGCCCTGACGAAGCTGCCATCCAGCGCCATGTCGAGCAATGTGCCCAGTGCGCTGCGCTATCGGAGTCCATTGCCGAGACCCTGCGCGTCTTCTCCTCCGACCCGGTTCCCACGCCAGACCTCGATCGTAACTGGCGGCGACTGCGCGGCAACCTCTCGGTTCTCTCCGCCGAGCCGCGACGCAGCTTCTTTCCACGCTTCGCGCTGTGGTCGGGAGCAGGTTTGGCGGCTGCAGCATTGCTTCTCGTGGTCTTCGTCGGCGTTCACGTTACCCGCGACCGCGACCACATCGCCGCGTTGCTGCCTGCCCTCAATCGTGTCAACCATACCAACACTGCGATTAACGGACATGGTCCACTTACCTCCGAGCCCACCGACCCTGGCGTGGCCAATCACCTTGATGCCGCCGAGCGCCTGCTGACGGAGGTCAACCACACCTCCGGCGCGCTCGATCCGGCAACGCGTGCGCAGGCGCATGACCTGCTACTCAGCAACGCCGTGTATGTGCGCACCGCGCGCGACCACGGCGACCTGGCGCAGGCAGCGGTGCTCGACGATCTGGGCCGCGTCCTGACCACGCTCGACAACGAACCCTCTTCGCCACATAGCACATTGCAGCTTCGCCTCGAGATGAATACCTCCGGCCTGCTGCTCGACATTCGCATCCTCCGCCAGAACCAGACCGCTCAATAAGGACCAGCCATGACCAACGCAATGACTACAACTACGACAAAACGAATCGGCAGCAAACTTCTCTCTCCGGCACTTCTGCTCGTCCTCGCGGCTGCGCAACCGCTGTACGGAATGATCTTCTCGCCGGAGCCTCTTCCCGCCGCAGCAGCTAACGATAACAGCCCTTACGCCGATGGAACCCGCGCCATGAATGAGCATCGCTGGCAGGATGCCATTCGCTCATTCGACAAGGTGATTGCGGCGAAAGAGAAGCGCTCGGATGCCGCCCTCTATTGGAAGGCGTACTCGCTCAATAAGCTGCAGCGCCACTCCGATGCGGCGGCGATCTGCAACACACTGCATGCGCAGTATGCCGACAGCCCCTGGAATAAGGACTGCGATGCGCTCTCCATCGACAATCCCAACATCAACATCGATCTCGGCGATATCAATCAAAGCCTGAACATTCACGTCCATCCCGATGTTCACATTGATCCCATCACCATCCCCAATATCAATGTCGATATTAAGAACAATCCTGATATCAAGATCCTTGCTCTCAACTCCATGCTCAATCAGGACCCCGCCAAGGCGATCCCGGTCCTGCGCGACATTCTCAATGGAAATCAGCCTATCGGAGTGAAGAAGCATGCCATCTTTGTGCTCGCCCAAAGCAAGTCTCCCGAAGCCCAGGCCATACTGCACGATGCCGTCACCGGCAAGATGGATCCCGAGCTTCAACGCCAAGCCATCATGATGATGGCAATCTTTCAGGGCAAGCGGGACAACGATACGCTCGCCGAGATTTACCGCACCACGTCAGACCGCCAGATTAAGCGATCGGTCATCTCCGCTTTATTCATTACGCAGGATGCCCCGCATCTTGTAGAGCTGGCCCGCAGCGAGAAGGACATGGAGTTGAAGCGCTCCATCGTCTCGCAGCTTGCGATCATGCACGACAAGGCTGCGACCGACTACATGATGGAACTTCTCAAGTGATTCACCTCGGCTCAATCGAATCGATCAGGAGAAAGAACATGCGCCATCTTGCCCGCACTCTCGCCGCTATCGCTGTCTTTTCTGCTGCCACAGTCCTGGCACAACAACCGCAGTTCGTCCATGCGCGCCTCACTACCGTTGCCGCCCATGGTCTCAATGCCGAACTCGATACGCTCAAAGGCGAAGCAACGCCGCTGTGGGTCGGCTATAGTGTCCCTGTGGTGGAAAAAAGCTTCTCTAGCTGGGACTCGCGTATCAGCTACCTTGAGGGCGATCATCCGAACGTGAATGACAACACCTTAAACTCCAATCGCTCCTACGACCACGCCGTTATTCTCTTTCGCATCGCCGACCACAGCATCGTGAAGATACATGTGGACAATCCCGACCGTCAGCTCGATGCAGGCGACCTTCGGGTGGTGTGGCTCACCAATGTCACACCCGATGAAAGCATCGCTAATCTGAAATCGCTAGCGCTTCAAAGCGACGCAAAGAAGCTCCGCGACAGTGCTGTCTTCGCCATCTCGATCCATCAGTCTCCGGCCACTGTTCCCGCCCTTATCAGCCTTGCATCTCCTACGAATGACCTGCAACTGCGTGAGCAGGCCGCTTTCTGGCTTGCCAATCAGCACGGCGCTGAGGGCTTCGCTGCACTGAAGCGCTTTGCCCGCGAAGATCCTGATGCAGGCTTCCGCGAAAAGCTGGCTTTCGATTTCACCCTTACGAAAGACCCCGGAGCGATTGGCGAGCTGATTCGCATGGCCCATGAGGACTCCTCTCCGCAGGTGCGGAAACAGGCCCAGTTCTGGATGGCGATGAAGGGCGGCAAAGTTGTTGCGGGCGATCTTCGCGAGATCAGCGAAAACGATCCGGATACGCAGCTCCGCAAATCGGCGGTCTTCGCGCTCTCGCGCCTGCCCGGAGACGAAGCGGCTACACAGCTTATCCAAGTTGCCAACACCAGCAAAGATCCTGCCGTACGCAAACAGGCTGTCTTCTGGCTCGGTCAGTCACGCGATCCCCGCGCGCTCGATTACCTCACCAAGCTGCTCAAGCAATAGTCCGGCTGTGATCGCTCGCTCTACTTCTTCTCCAGCGGCTTGCGGGCGAAGTAGTAGAGCGAGAAGGCCAGCAGAGCGAACATAATGACGCTGATCCAATCGTGGTAGAAGGGGTTGTGGTCGCTGAAGCGTGGAAACATCTTGTCGGTAGCCGCTTCGTAGAGCCGCACGCCTACTCCCATCAAACCGACGATGCCGCCTGCCGCAATAAGCCCGGAGGCATAGAGTGAGCCGGAGCTGATCTCTGATTCTGAATCGAGTGCAGGCGTGACGCTGGTAGGAACAGGCAGCCCGGTATCAGGATCGATCTCTTCGGGGTTCGTCGCAGCGCGTTTTGCGAGGGTGCGATCCACCATCCAGCGCATGAGGCCGCCGATGAAGATAGCCAGCGTCGTGGCGATGGAGAGATAGGCTCCCACTGCGAAGGTGAGGCTGCGGATGCCGAGCATCTCGATGCAGATGACGAGGGCGACTCCGAGCAGGACTAATCCCCAGGGCAGTTTGCGCGTAAGGATGCCGTTGATGACGGTGGCCATGAGACGGCCTTGCGGAGCGGCGGCCTTTTCGCTGCCGATGCCCTGTATCCACTGGATCTCGATCTCTCCCGTCTGCGGGTTGTAGAGGTACTTGCCGTCTTCGAGTGTCGAGGAGCCGATGGAGTTGAGCAGGATGAACTGGCGGGCGTTCGAGACCTCTTCGTGGGTGGGGTTGTCGGTGTTGTGCGAGCTGAGCTGGAGATGATCGCGCTTGAAGTTGCCTTCGTTCTGTACGCCGTCGGGTAGCGCGTTGAGCGAGAAGACGATGGGCTTCTGCATGCGCTGGAAGGTCTCGAGGCCGGTGTTCATGGCGTTGAGCGTGGCTCCGATGGAGAAGACGGAGACGATGACGCCGATCATGATGGCGAGCTGCTGCTTCCACGGCGTGGCTCCGATGAGGAAGCCGGTCTTGAGGTCTTGCGAGGTGTCGCCTGCGTTGGACGCGGCGATGCAGACGATGCCGCCGATGGTGATGGCCAGCGCTCCGAAGGCCGGAGCCGTCCAGCCGCGGACGAGAAAGATGGCGGCGGTGGCCATGAGCGTTGCAATAGTCATGCCGGAGACCGGCGAGGCGCTGCTGCCGACGATGCCCACGATGCGGGCGGAGACGGTGACGAATAAAAATCCGAAGACGATGACGAGCAGCGCGGCGGCGAGGTTGGCAAGGGCACCGACCTGCGCTCCGGGGACGGGGTGGAACTGCAGGAAGGCCCACATCAGGACGATCAGCAGAGCGCTGCCGCCGAGGACGATCGACATGGGAATGTCGCGTTCGGTGCGGATGGTTTGAGCGGATTGCTTGCCTGCGCGATTTTTGCCCATGCTGCCGAGTCCTTCAGTAAGCGCGGAAAGGATTGTCGGCGCGGTGCGGAGGAGCGTGATGAGGCCCGAAGCGGCGACGGCTCCCGCACCCATGGGGCGGACGTAGGTGCTCCAGAGATCGGAGGGCGTCATGTTGCTGATGAGCGTGGTGCCGGGATAGATCGGGCTGGTGAGGTGGGAGCCAAAGAAATAAATCGCCGGCATCAAGACAAGCCACGAGAAGACGCCACCGGCGAGCATGATGGCGGAGACGCGGACGCCGATGATGTAGCCGACTCCGAGATACTCCGACGTGCAGTCGGCGCGGATGGCCGAGCCTTTGAGCAGATGCTGCGCGCCGAGGTTGGGCTGGTAGTCGGGCTGCGAGGGCCAGAGGGAGAAGAGGTTGTCGTTCTGGAAGAGGGTATAGAGGCCGCCGAGACCAAGGCCGAGGAAGACCCGGCTGGCAAAAGAGCCGCCGCGCTCACCAGCCTCGAGGACGTCGGCGCAGGCGGTGCCTTCGGGATAAGTTAAGGAACCGTGCTCTTCGACGATGAGCTGGCGGCGCAACGGAATCATGAAGAGGACGCCGAGCCAGCCTCCGAAGAGTGCGAGCGCGAAGATGCGGGTGGATTCAAGATCGAAGCCTAAAAAGATGAGCGCAGGCAACGTGAAGATAACGCCTGAAGCAATGGACTGGCCGGCGTTTCCGGTGGTCTGGACGATGTTGTTCTCAAGAATGCTGGCTCGTCCGAAGGCGCGCAGAATGCTGATGGAGAGCACCGAAATGGGGATCGACGCCGCTACGGTGAGACCGGCGCGGAGACCGACATAGACAGTTACCGCTCCGAAGAGAACACCGAAGAGACTGCCGAGAATAAGCGCGCGGGGAGTGAGTTCGCGGCGGGATTCGCCTGCGCCTACGAAAGGCTGGTAGGTAGTTTTGGTGATGGTAGGCGTTGCCATTCTTCGATTCTCTCCCGGCGCCCGGTTTTTGCCCGCGGCGGGATGAGTGTATCAAGGCATCTCTCGGCTGACTAACGTCTGAAAATTAGTCGTTCCAAACAGGTTTGATATCCAGAATGGGCGTTCCGTCGACAGCTTCGAGCGGTTGAACGCGCAGACCCGTCCCAGGATCAATCTCAAGCACCGTGACGCGGTGCAGTCCGATCGGATTCGGGCGGTCGGGCGAGCGAGTGGCAAAGACGCCGGTGAGTGGAGTATGCGCATCGTTCCGCGGATGCACCTCGAGAGATCCACGGTCGGCAAGATGCAGCCAGGTCAGGACGACGATCTCCGCGCCCGTCTGAAGCCCCTTGAGCGCTGGAAGAAAGGGGATCGACAGGTGCAGCCACGCCTCCGGGGCATCTTCATTGCCCTGACGCGGTGCGTCTTCGCGGCGGCGAAGCTGGGAATGGACAAAGCCGATGGGTTCGAGGGTATAAGTGACTGGATCGGTCATGTGTAAGTTATTGATGCGAGGCACAAAGGTGCCGTCGCAGGAATCACGAAAGGTGCAGGCGGCGTGCCGATTCACTGGGAATTGATTGGCGCTGCCGTTGAGGTTGGGACTATACTGCGGGCATGGCGCGGTCCGACCGACCTGGAGCGCCGGCGAGTGAGGTGAGTCTTCAGCGAATGCTGGAACGACAATGCGCTCGGGAGTAGAACCGGGGGTCCGCCGGGTGCGGGTTCCAGCGCGCCGCCTGGTTTCGATGCCAGAGGGGCCGACAGTGGCGCGACGACGCGCTTGCTTCAAAAGCCGGGATGGGTGATCCGGGCTGTTGTCGACGATTTAGTAACAACTTTGTTTCCCGCCGATTGCAGGGTTTGTGGTGGACCGTTGCTTCGGGCTGGCCTTTCTCCTGTTTGCGAAACATGTTTAGGCGCAGTTGCCGCACAGACGGCGATGTTGTGCAGGCGCTGCGGGGAAGCTCTTGATCTGGAAGGAGTTCGGTTTGCCGGGCAGTTTCCTGCCGAGGGTTTGCTGTGCTCGCCTTGCCGGATGGTTTCGCCGGAGTTTGAGCGAGCTGTCGCTTATGGGGTTTATCAGGATGGACTGCGGGAGATGGTGCATCTGCTGAAGTACGAGCGGATGAGCGCTGTCGCACGTCCGCTGGGAAGAATGCTGGCTTGCGCGATCGAGATGCTGAACGGGCAGATTGGCGCAGAGTTGATGGTCGTTGCGGTGCCGCTGTTTCCGTCCAAAGAGAGGCAGCGGGGCTATAACCAGGCGGTTTTGCTTGCGGATGCGGCGCTGGCTAAGTTGAAGGAAACGCAGCCGGAGTGGAAGCTGCGGGCGGCGCACAGCGTCATTCGCCGGGTGCGCGATACGGAGAGCCAGTTTGCGCTGACAACGCATGGCCGCAGACGGAACCTGAAGGGCGCATTTGCGGTGCGGGATGGCGCTACGCTCGCAGGACGCGAGGTTCTGCTAGTAGACGACATTTATACGACTGGAGCGACGGCTCGGGAGTGCGCGCGGGTTTTGCGACGAGCTGGAGCGGCGAAAGTTTGGGTCGCTACGCTGGCGCGGGCGCAGCGAGAGATGGTTGAGTTCTGGGATGCAGAACAGGAACAAGGGAGCTTCAAAGATACGGCATTGCGCTAATGATGATTTGAACCGGAGGGCAGGACGATGCAATCGGGCAAGACGCGGAAGCAGAGACTGACTGGAAATCGGCACGCAGGACATGGAAGCTCGCATGCGAGCGGGAGACTGCTGTCGGATGTGGACGTCCGGATTGGAGTGTTCCGGCAGCCAGCGATGCAGACACCGGTGCTGGTGTTGAATGCGAGCTATGAGCCGATCAATATCTGCGGAGCGCGACGTGCGCTGGTGCTGGTGTTGAAGGGCGTAGCGCGCACCGAGGAGGAGCAAGGCGCGATTCTGCATGCGGCGCGAGTGAATGTGGCGATGCCGAGCGTGATCCGATTGCTGGAGTATCGTCGGATTCCTCACCAGACAAGGGCGCTCTCGCGAAAGAACATTTTGCTGCGAGACCGGAATAGCTGCCAGTATTGCTCGGTTGTACTGACGGCCAGCGAGCTGACGCTGGATCATGTGATTCCACGGTCGCGGGGAGGGCTTTCGACCTGGGAGAATCTTGTAGCGTGCTGCCATGACTGCAACCGGCGCAAGGGCAATCAGTTGCTGCACGAGCTGACAGACATGAAGCTGCAGCGGGAGCCAAGGCCGTTCAGCCTGCATACCTCGCGACATATTATGCGGATGATCGGCAGCGCCGATGCGGCTTGGCGGAAGTACCTGTACTTTGAGGCGGGTGACGCGGCTTAGCTTGCCTATTTGCCATTCACCGGTCTAAGAGGTACCCCCTGTACTTAAGTCCTAAAGTCTTCGAAAGAAGAGACTTAAGTCTGGACCTCGAGTGACCTCGGTTAAGTGCAAAAGCCCGGCGTTGGCCCGGGCTTTGTGTTGATTGCTGATTTAATTGTAGCAACGCTGGTGTAACTCTTTTGCAATCTTATGTTATTGATTTGAAAAGAGTTGTGCAATTTAGAGCTTGACAGCTTTTACATCTCGTCTAAATGGCGCAGATGTGGCACAGGAAAAGAAAGGCCCGGGGCTAAAGCCCCTTTTGCGTTTTTCGACAAGCTTCGTAGGGCTAAAGCCCTACGCTAATCCTGAACCCTACGCTGATGCTAAAGTCCTACGACAATCCTGGGACCTGCTAATCATGGACCCTACGCTAATTCTGGAATCCTGTGCTGACCCTGGAAACAAAGACGGTAGCTTCTGAGGGTTCTATGGGAATTGGGTCTTCGTGGATGGATTGTGAAAGATCTTGAATCTATCTCCTAAGTTTTTAGTTGACACGAACCGAAGCTGCGGCGTAATGTCCTAACTCGTTAGGAGATAAGCCATGGGCGAGCAGGACAAAGAGGGTTTGACGAAGCTGGAGTTGCAGATCATGCAGGTGATCTGGCGGCGGGGTACGAGCAATGTGGGCGAGGTGCAGGAGGGGCTGGAGCAGCAACTGGCCTACACAACCGTGCAGACGATGCTGAATATTCTGCACCGCAAAGGGAAGCTGAAGCGGAAGCTGCAGGGGCGGGCGTATGAGTACAGCGCCACCGTGACTGAGGCCAAGGCTTTGAGCCATGCGCTGCGCGATGTGGTGGATCGCATGTTCGGCGGATCGAGCGAAGAGCTGGTGATGAGTCTGATCAAGAACAAGCAGATCGACGCGAAGAAGATTGCGGAGCTGAGCCGCAGGCTGGAAGAAGCGGAAGAGAGCGGAGGCGAGCGATGAACGGACTCGAATCGTTCGTGTTGGGGTATCTGGTGAACTCGCTGTGGCAGGTTCCGCTGATCTGCGTGGCCGCATACGGCTGCGCACGGCTGGTGCGTCGGATGGGGCCGCAGGCGGAGCACAGGGTGTGGGTGACGGCGTTGCTGATTGCGGCAGTCTTACCGGCCTGTGCCGGGACCGGAGCATGGCTGCCGCATGGCTTTGGCACGAGCGCTTCGGCTGCCGGATCGGTACAGGTTGAGATGGGAAGATTCACGCAGATCACAGGCACGGCGCTGCATCTGCCGACGGGGCTGCGTCATGGAGCCGCGCTCCTGTATATGGGGCTGGTGATTTTCTTCTGTGGACGGCTTATTTGGGGAGTCATCCAAAGCGTGGGCCTGCGCCGGGGATCGCGGCGGCTGGAGCTTACCGGCGAGTGGCAGAACATGTGGGAGCGGTGCTGCTGCGTCTTCGATGTAACCAATGTGGAGATTGCGAGTACGCCGAGGATCACAGGCCCGATGACGGTTGGGTTTCGGTGGCGAACGCTGTTGGTGCCTTCTGATTTTCTGGAGACTGCGGAGGCAAACGATGTGGAAGCTGCGCTGGGGCATGAGCTGGCGCACATGCAGAGGCGCGACTTCGCCAAGAACCTGTTCTACGAACTGATCTCGCTGCCGGTAAGTTATCACCCGATGACGCGATGGCTGAAGTCGCAGATCAGGCAGAGCCGTGAGCTGGTGTGCGATGCGATGGCAGCGGAATTTGTAACCACGAGAGAACTCTATGCACGATCGCTATTGCGGTTGGCGTCGATGATGCTGAACCAGACGCAGACCGTAAACATTCACGCCATCGGAATCTTCGATGCCAACATTCTGGAGAGGAGAGTTATGAATCTGATGACGAAACCGAGAGAGACGAGAGGACTGTTGCGGATTGGCTTTGCGGCGGTATGCGTTGCAGTGGGAGTCGCTACCTGCGGATCGGCGCTGGCGCTGCGGCTGGATGTGAGTGAGCCGCCTGCACCTGCTGTTGCGGCTGCGACCCATGACCATCCTGTGAAGGTACAAGGCGCGATTATGGCCGGGAGCAAGATCGGAGGGGAAAACCCGGTATATCCAGCGAAGGCTAGGGCTGAAAAGAACACCGTGGATGGCACATGCACTCTGCAGGCCACGATCAACAAAGAGGGATATATCACCCGTCTGCGTGTGGTGAAGAGCCTCCGCAAAGACTATGACGAGAGCGCTCTTACTGCGGTGAAGACCTGGCGATATAAACCGTATCTACTGAATGGAGAGCCAGTAGCAGTGCAGACGACGATTAATATTAATTACTCCATTGGTGGTTAGAAAACCTCAACAAGATAGTGCTGCATTGAAAGCAGAGTGGCTGGCGAGTCAGATTGCCGGCCACTCTGCTTTCAATGCAACCGGAAAGAGATGAAATACAGGGGTCTCTCCACTGCGCTTCGCTTCGGTCGAGATGACGTGAGTTGAGTGGTGCAAGAGTGTCGGTTGGCCGACTAACACTTTGTTGTCGTATAGGACGTTCTGCAAGTGTGATAATTTCAGCGGCAGGAGAGTTCCTGAATGGCGCGAAGCGAAAGTTTTCAGTGCGATGTATGTGGTAGCCAGAAAAATCACAATGATCTTTGGTGGCTGGCGTGGACCGATTGCTTCGAGGGCATCAGCCCGGGTGACGACCAGCCGCTGATCAAGCTGACGCGATGGCAGCAGCGGCAGGCCCATGAAGAAGGGGTGAAGCATCTGTGCGGCGCGCGCTGTGCAGGCACCCTGATCGACCGCTGGATGACAGCGCAGCACGAAGACCCCAGCGCGCACTGCGAGTCTGTCTAGGGCGGTTGCCCTCCTGATGTAGCTTTGGTGAATCGAGCAAAACGCAGATTCCCTTCGGGAATGACAACCAAAAGGAAGCCACGACTGAGAGGAAGCAGCTACAGCGGGTTAAAGCCGCTTTATCAAGGCGGCGAGATCGAGAGGAAGATCAGGGTTTGGATGCCGGCGGCGGTTGCTGCTTGTTGTCGTCGGGGGCCTTGTTGTCGGTGATGTCCTGACCGTTGTAGATGATGCGGCTGGTGGCGCGGAACTGCTTGTAGTCGGTGTATTTGACGACGGTGCGCAGGTGAACGTCTTCGCTTAAAGCACCCTGTTGTGCATCGAAGTGCAGGGTGCCTTCGGCCTTGGTGTAGGTGGGGAACCAATATTTTCCGTCAACCTGTTGATAGTAGGTGGTGTAGGGCGGGGAGAGGTCTTCGTGGCCCTTGCGCTTGTCATCGGGGACTGACCTGCCGTTGATGAGGACGATCTGGAAGTCTTGCTGATCGACCCAGACCTTGCCCTGGAAGTAGCGCTTCCCTTTTTCGAGGACCTTGGGCTTGGCGTCGAAGACGTAAGTGTCGATCTCGTCGATGTGCTGGCGGCCGAGGTAGGTTATGTCGTACTGGGGCAGGTCTTCGGTGGTGAGAACGAAGGGGAGGCGGTGCTCGATGTCCTGAAAGTCGGAGGGGGACATCATGACGCGCTCGAGGGTGTTTTGGGGGGCGAAGACGACGTGCTCATCGCGTTTACCGTTGGAATCAAAGAGGATATCGGTGACCTGGAGGTATTGGCCATCGACTTTGTTGGTGTCGTCATCGATGGTGTCGACCTTTACCGTCTGGCGGAAGGTGTAGTTCTGGCGGGCGGTGTTGAAGACGGACTCGCGAGCGGCAAATTTGGTGATGATCTGCTGCGGGGTCATGTCTTTAGGAGGAGTGGGGTCGAGCGGTCCGAAGCCTGCGGGTTCCTGCGCTATGGCTGCCGGGGGCGTGGTGATGGCGGCTAAGGTGAGGCAGGACACGGCCAGCAGCGGCAGGAGCGACGCCGCGAAGAGACTGGCCGAGGCGCGAAGGCGGATAAGCTTCGTCATTTTTGCTGGGACTCCAATAAAAAGGGCGGGGCAACGGTACCTCCCCCATCCTCTATCTAAAGAATAGACGCTAAAAGTGAGGGTTGGTGATGTTGGGCTGGGTTAGTAATATGTGGGCTCTTCATTGGGGATGCGTTATCGGCATCGCGGGCCTGGCGGGAGCGGTGTTGTTGATGGCACATGATCAACGTCTTCATGCCAAGGAACGTCGGCGGGATCGCAGGATCCGTGAGGAGTTCGAGGCTTACGCCGCTCTTGATGCCGCTTTGCACGGAGAAGACCTGCATGGGCTGGCCAGGCGGGTGTGCCGGCTGGTGTCCAAAAAGAGCGCGTTTCAGCGAGTCGCCATGCTGACGCAGGATGCCGAAGGACAGATGCAGGTGGTGGGCAGCGTGGGCATCGATGAACTGACCGTTCAGGAGCTTCAAGTGTGCAGCGAGTGCTGCATGGAAGAAGCGAACGGCGAAGAACCTACGCCCGACACAGTGGGGATGCATCTGGGTGAGAGGAGCTTTGCGGTGGTGCTGGGCAAAGATGCCACCGATGCAGGATGTGGACGGGCGATCCTCATTCCGTTGCAGACGTCGATGGGAAAGGTACAGGGCGCGCTGGCAGTCTGTGCGGATGGGCTGATGAGCCTGCGGCGGCAGACGGTGGAAGAGACGATTTCGCCGCTGGAGGCGCTCGCAGTGAAGCTGGGGCGAGCCATCGAAAACGCCGAGACGGTGGAACAGCTGCAACAGGCAGAGAAGCTGGCAGGCTTTGGCATGCTGGCCAATGGGGTTGCGCACGAGTTGAGCGATCCGCTGACGGCGGTGCTGGAGTTTGCAGAACAGATTGCCGAGACAGCCGAGGACAGCCGCATACGGTCCGATGCGGAGACGATCGTCAACGAGGCGCTGCGGATGCAGCAGACGGTGCAAGGGCTGGTGAAGTTCGGACACTCCGAGGCCCGTATCGATGAGCCGGTCGAGATCGTAGGGTTGCTGCGGGAGCTGGCGGTTGAGTGCGAGGAGAAGCTGGAGAGCCGAGGCGTTCACCTGGTAGTGGATGCCGAGGACAATGTGCCCGCGGTGCGGGGAGATGAGGATGCGTTGCGTCAGGTATTGGAGCATCTGCTGAACAACTCCGCGCAGGCGATCGATTCGATTAGCCAGTCAATTAGCGAGGACGCCGAGCGGGAGCGAGAGATACGTGTTTCGGTGAGCCATGATGCGAACTCGATACAAATGATTGTGAGCGATACCGGGCCGGGCTTTGCGGAGCCGGGGCGCATCTTCGATCCGTTTGGGTCAGGCGCAGGGATGGGACTTGGGATCTGCTACGGGATCGTGCATGCACATGGCGGAGAGATCAGCGCATTCAACCTTCACCCGTATGGGGCTGCGGTGATGGTGGAGCTGCCTTTAGGAGAGGTCTCCACGCAGAACTACTCCAGTGCAGCGCGCGAGGTCGCTTAGAAGGCAACACAATTTTCGGGGCTTGAGAGAGGGCTACGGGAGTAGACTGGCGCGATGAAGATGCTTGCGGGGTTGGTTCTGGGATCGCTCTTAGGCGGGGTGACTTTAGCGTACGGTGCGGGGATAGCTTCGACCGAAGCCTCAGTGGCAGATGCGGGATCAGTTTTAAACGAACATCCGATGACGTTTGCCGATTTACAACGAATGAAGCGCCTCGACGATCCGCAGGTTTCGCCGAGCGGCAAGTGGGTGATGTTTGCAGCGACGGATGTCGACCTTGCAGCGAATACCAAGGTGAGCCATCTTTGGGTGGTACCGCTGAAGGGTGGTCAGGAGAGACAGCTGACCTTTTGGAAGGAGGGCGAGAGCGAAGGCCGTTTTTCGCCTGACGGTAAGCAGGTGGCGTTTGTGGCGACCGATACCGCGACCGGACACTCTCAAATATTTCTGGCGTCGTGGGACGGGGCCGCGGGAACGCTGGGAACACCGAAGCTGCTGACCAATATAAGCACCGAGGCTGATGGACCGGTGTGGTCGCCAGACTCGCAGAGAATCTTGTTTGTGTCGCGGGTCTATCCAGAGTGCAGTGATGAGGAGTCGTGGGTCGAAGAGGATGCCTGCGACAAGCGGAAGGACGATGCGGCGGCAGCGAGTCCGGTGAAGGCGATGATCTTTACGCACCTGTTGTACCGGCACTGGGACCACTACATCGGTGACAAGCGCAGCCATGTGCTGGTGGTGAACACAACGGATGGCAATGCGGTGCGCGACCTTACGCCGCGGCGGGAGATCGGCGACACCGAGGCTCCGGTGTTTTCGTTGGGTGGGCCGGTGGACTATGCGTGGGCTCCCGACTCGAAGGAGATTGCGTATGTAACGAACCTTGACCCGGTTCCGGCAGCGAGCACGAACAACGACGTGATCACGTTGCGACTGGACGATCCCGGCGCGCGGGCGGTGAAGATTTCGACCTCGCCTGGAAGCGACGACGCTCCCGCCTATTCGCCGGACGGAAAGTACATTGCATTTCGGTCGCAGGCGCGGGCAGGGTTTGAGAGCGACCGTTTTCGGCTGATGCTGTTTGACCGGCAAGCGAAGACGATTACGGAGATGCTGCCGAAGTTCGACAACTGGGTGGACGAGTTCACGTGGGCCCCGAACTCGCAGACCATCTACTTTGCCAGCGAAGAGATGGGCGAGGAGAACATCCTGTCGACGCAGGTGGGGCTGCCGGAGGCGACGGCGGTAGCGAACAAGGCAGAGTATGGCGGGTTGCAGGTCTCGCCGAACGGAAGAACGCTGGTTGCAATGGTGCAGACAGTGCGGCACCCTGCGGCGGTTGCCTCGATTGCGTTGAATGCGGCGGGCGGTGGTGGCGCTCCGGTGGTGCGTTTGACTCACCTGAATGATGCGTTGCTGAGATCGCTGGACCTGCCGAGGATGGAGAGCTTCATCTTTCCCGGCGCGGGAAATACATCGGTGCAGGGATTTATTATTCGGCCGCCGAAGTTTGATCCGGCAAAGAAGTATCCGCTGAAGTTCCTGATGCATGGCGGGCCACAGACGGCGTGGGGCGATGCGTGGAGCTATCGCTGGAACGCAGAGCTGTTTGCCGCCGACGGATATGTAGTCGTGATGATCAATCGGCGCGGCTCGACCGGGTATGGGCAGAAGTTTGTCGATGAGGTGAGCGGCGACTGGGGCGGTAAGGCCTATGTCGATCTGATGAAGGGGCTGGACTATGCGGAGAAGCAGTACCCCTTTATCGATAAGACGCGGGAGTGCGCGCTGGGTGCGAGCTATGGCGGATATATGGCCGACTGGGTGCTGACTCACACCGACCGCTTTAAGTGCATTGTGACGCACGACGGTATGTACAACCCGCAGAGCGCGTATGGAACCACCGAGGAGCTTTGGTTCAACGAGTGGGAGTTCAAGCGGCCAGGAACGACTGGGCCGGGGCAGCCGTGGAAGTATGCTTCGGGGCCGGTGGCGGACGATCCGTTCAGGAAATGGTCGCCGATGCTGTCGATCGAGAATGCGAAGACGCCTACGCTGATCATTCACTCGCAGAAGGATTATCGGCTGGATGTGTCGGAGGGGTTCCAGTTGTTTACAGCTTTGCAGCAATTGCATGTGCCGAGCAAGATGCTCTACTTCCCGGATGAGGGACACTGGGTGTTGAAGCCGCAGAACTCCGAGCTTTGGTACAAGACCGTGAATGACTGGTGCGATCGGTGGACGCATAGCGGAGCCTATGCGTCTGACCTAAGCAGATAACTAGCGCAAGGTTTGCATGCAAAGACTATAGAACAAACTACTGGAGCAGGCGGCGACGCACTGCTCCCATCGCGGCAAGTACACCGGTGCCGAAAAGCAGGAGACTGCTGGGTTCTGGAACAGCGGAGGTCTGGTCGACTGCCTCAAACCAGTTCTCCGAGTAGATATCGTCCCACACGATGTCTCCTGAACCGTCCATAAAGATCGATCCTCCGCCGCTTCCACTGAGAAGATCGGGTACAGGAGCAGCACCGATATAGACAGCCGCAAAAAATTGGTCAGGGGTGAGCTTTCCGGTAAATGCTTCATGATCGCCATTACAGACTCCGTTCAAAACGACGCTACCGGAGGGAACGGCTGGGGTGCATGGAGTTCCGCTGTCGGCGACGATGGTCGGCGTCGAAGAAGAGTAACCTGTGCTTATGCCATCAACAAAGGTCTGGTAGCGATCGTGCTCAAGATTATTGATCACGACGTTGCCGGAGTCATCCATCCCGTAGAAAAGGTAACCTTGATCGCTGCTCAGATTGAATATCTGATAGGTGTCAGCAGATGCAGGCTTTACCGCTGCGAACAGGATAACGATAGCAGTGGCAATGCCTATTCCCTTTGAGCAAAGGTTCACAATTCTCATGGACATGTTCCTCAAACAAAGTTATTGACGGAACGAAACGTTTGCATTTGAAGCTCCAAACTTTTGTGTGCAAATACTTACCTATAAGGTCTCGTTGTCTTTATCACTTTGCAAAATTTTGCAGCATATAGGAGTCAAGTTATCTTTCTTTATGCTTTCTGCGACGGTGGAAATTGAGACAGTGAGTCAACAGGACGAAATACGCGATGACTTTTAATAGAACGAAAAAAAAGCGCGAGCCTGTGGGAGAAGCTGGCCTGTTTGAGTATGCCGTGGGCGTGCTTGCACGCAGGATGCGGACGGTGCGCGATCTGCGCCGGTTAATGAAGAACCGCGCCGAAGAAGGTGAGGCCGGGGAGCGGGCGATGGATGCTGTGATCGTTCGGCTAACGGAGCTGAAGTATCTCAGCGATACGCGGTTTGCCGCCGACTACACGCGGCTGCGCAAGGAGAATGAGAAGCATGGGCGGCGGCGGGTGCAGCAGGACCTGATGCAGAAGGGCGTCCACAAAGATCTGGTGGCTTCTACGCTGGCGCAGGCGTATGACGATGTGGATGAGGTGGCTCTGGCTCGAGCGTATGTTGCACGGAAGCGAATCAAGCAGCCGAGCGGTCCCGACGCGCAGAAGCAGACGACGCGGATCATGGGGAGGCTGATGCGGGCGGGTTTCTCTTCTTCGGCCATCTTCAAGGTGCTGCGGGAGTGGCATCTGCCTGAGGAAGCGCTGGAAGGCATCGAAGAGGGTGGGCGGGATTCGGACTCGTATGCGGAACGGGATGAGGATCTGCCGGAGTTCTAGTGAGTCAACTCTTATCGCTGCGAACTCGCAGCTAGATAGCGCGGAGAGCCTTTGCCGGAAGAAAGAAGATGGCGGCGATGAGTGCGAAGGCGCCTTCGACAACGATGCCCACTAAGCGGAACGGCAGCAGGCACAGCCAGATAAATGGATAGAGGATGAGGGCAAGAAGCGCGAGCGGCCAGCAGACAACAAGGAGGAGGCAAAAGAGAAGGAGTTTGAGCATGACGTCTCCGGTTGCGCACGATGGCGCATAGAAGGTTACGCTGAAAGGTGGGCAAAGGTTCCGGACAGATGGAGAAACGGGCAGAGTCGCTAGAACGCGTGGTCGCGGTGGACTGGTCGGGGCGGGTGGATGCCGCGGGGCAGCGGCGGCATATCTGGGCCGGGGTGTGGACGCGCGGTGTGGTGACGCTGGAGGCCGGGCGCACGCGTGAGGAGTTGATGGAGTGGCTGGTGGAGATGGCGCGGGAGACTCCGCGGATGGTAGTGGGGATCGATTGCTGCTTCAGCTTTCCGGCGTGGTTTCTCAAGGAGCATGGGTGCGCCACGGTCTTCGACTTCTGGCAGCATGTTGCGGCAGGGCATGGCGAGCGTTGGCTGGCGCGGGAGTGCGAGGATGTGAAGCGCGATGAGCGGTTCTGGGGCAAGCCGCATAAACGGCCAGCACAGTTTTGCGGCGCGGGGCTGCACCGGTCGATGCGGTGGACGGATATGGATAACAAGTTTGCTCCGGAGCTGCTGACCCGAGATCCGGAGCGTGCGGCAAAGGTGAAGGGGATTACGCCGAAATCGCCGTTTCAGATTGGGGGC
Source organism: Edaphobacter dinghuensis (assembly GCF_014640335.1). NCBI lineage: Bacteria > Pseudomonadati > Acidobacteriota > Terriglobia > Terriglobales > Acidobacteriaceae > Edaphobacter > Edaphobacter dinghuensis. The sequence goes on from NZ_BMGT01000001.1 coordinate 308,246, forward strand.
TCGGGCAGCGTGGGGACGGGATCGTTACGGGCGATGCCGTTTTTGCTGAAGCTGCGGGAGGCGGGGTTTCGGGTGTGGCCGTATGAAGATGCTGCACTGGGCACGAAGAAGCCGCAACCGCTGCTGGTGGAGATGTATACGCGACTGCTGACGGGCGCGGTGGCGAAGAGTAATCCTGCGGCGCGGAAGGCTTATCTGGCGGCGAAGAAAAAGACGGATGAGGCTTATGTCGGGTTGTCGCGTGGGGTGATGGCGAAGGCATTGGGTAGCGAGGATGCTTTTGATGCTCTGGTGTGTGCGATGGAGATGGTGCGCTGGCAGGGTGAGTTTGCTGGGCTGAAGGCTACGAAGGATGCAGCGTTGCGGCTGGAGGGGATTACCTGGCGGCCTGGGGTGCAGGAGGGGTTGAGGCTGGGCACGCTTGAGGGCGAATCAGGCTGATAAACTTTTAGCCATATGGAATATCGTTCGGGAAGCCAGATTCGGGAAGATTTTTTGCGGTTTTTTGAGACTAAGGGGCACCGCCGCGTGCACTCTTCTTCGCTGGTGCCGGCGAACGATCCTACGCTGCTGTTTACCAATGCGGGGATGAACCAGTTCAAGGACGTCTTTCTGGGTGCCGAGAAGCGCGAATACTCGCGGGCGGCAAGCTCGCAGAAGTGCGTGCGCGCGGGCGGCAAGCATAACGATCTGGAGAACGTCGGCTTCACGCGGCGGCACCATACCTTCTTCGAGATGCTGGGCAACTTCAGCTTTGGAGACTACTTCAAGAAGGACGCCATTGCCTATGCGTGGGAGCTGCTCACCTCGCCGGAGTGGTTCGGCATCGATAAGGCGAAGCTGTATGTGACGATCTTTGAGGGCGACGCCGCCGTGCCGCGAGATGCGGAGGCGTATCAGTTCTGGCTCGATGTGGGCGTTCCTGCGGAGCGCATCTTCGAGATGGGCGCGGCAGATAACTTCTGGGCGATGGGCGATACCGGGCCGTGCGGGCCGTGCTCGGAGATTTATTACGACCTTGGTATTGCGGCTTCGGAGACGGGTGAGGACCTGCCATTCCCCAAGGACGAGCAGCGTTATGTCGAGATCTGGAACCTGGTGTTCATGCAGTTCGACCGCTCGGTTACAGCCAATGGGCCGGTGCTGGCTCCGTTGCCCAAGCCTTCGATTGATACGGGCATGGGGCTGGAACGGGTTTCAGCGGTATTGCAGGGTGTGCTGTCGAACTTCGAGACGGACTTGTTTACTCCGCTGATTAAGCGGGCGGAGCAGCTGACCGGACATAAGGTTGAGGCGGACCACGAGGTGGATGATCGCTCGCGTGCTTCGTTGCGGATTATCGCCGACCATGCGCGGGCAGCTACATTTTTGATCTCGGATGGTGTATTGCCAGCGAATGAGGGCAGAGGCTATGTGCTGCGAAAGATTCTGCGGCGCGGGATTCGGCATGGACGGCTGCTGGGGCAGGAGAAGCCGTTTATGCACGAGATGGTGTTTGCCGTTCGCGATGAGATGGGCGTGGCTTATCCGGAGTTGAAGGAGTCGGCGGAGCGGGTGGCGAAGGTGGTGCTGGCCGAGGAGCAGCAGTTTGCGCGGACGCTGGAGCTTGGTCTGCGGCAGATGAATGAAGAGACGCTGCGGTCAGGTGCTCTGGCGTTTCGGCTGTATGAGACGTTCGGCATGCCGCTTGACTTCATGGTCGATGCAGCGCGGGATGCTGGCATTGCATTTGATATGGCCGGTTTCGATGCGGCGAAGGAAGAGGAGCAGCAGCGGGCTCGGGCTTCGTGGAAGGGCGGATCGCAGAAGTCGGCGGCGCCGGTCTATCGGGAGTTGGCGAAGACAGAGTTTGAGGGCTACTCGGCGCTGCGGGTGGATGGCGCACGGGTGCTTGCGCTGGTGAAGGATGGCGTCGGCGTGCCGGAGCTGAAGGCCGGGGAGCAGGGAGAGGTCGTGCTCGATGCGACCAGCTTCTATGCGGACTCGGGCGGACAGGTGGGCGATATTGGCTGGCTGTATTCGGGCGACCACAATACGGTCGTTGCCGATGTCAGCGGAGCGACCAAGCCGGTGCAGGGAGTGTTCGCGCATAAGGTAGTGGCGCGGCAGACTCTGGCTGTGGGCGATGTGGTGGATACGGTGGTCGATGTGGAGAATCGCCGGGCCACAGAGCGCAACCACACCGGGACGCATCTTTTGCACGCCGCGTTGCGCGAAGTTTTGGGCAAGCATGTGAAGCAGGCTGGTTCGCTGGTGAACGCTTCGCGGCTGCGGTTCGACTTTTCGCACTTCACCGGCGTTGCTGAGGAAGAGTTGCAGCAGATTGAGGACATTGTGAACCGGCAGGTGCTGGGGAACGCTGCTGTACAGACGCTGGTTGATGTGCCCATCGATGTTGCGGTGAATGAGCTGGGTGCGATGGCGCTGTTTGGCGAGAAGTATGGCGACCGCGTGCGCGTTGTCAAGATCGGCGACTTCTCGACCGAGCTCTGCGGCGGAACTCATACAGGAGCGACGGGAGAGATTGGCCTGATCAAGCTGGTTGGCGAGGGTTCGGTTTCATCGGGCGTGCGCCGTGTCGAAGCGGTGAGCGGAACTGGAGCTTTGAGCGAGTTCCGGCGCGGGTTCGACGTCGCACGCGTCGTAGGGCAGATGATTGGGGTTACGGATACGGCTCCGGCTGATGCGCTGCGGCACAGGATCTCCGCACAGGAAGAGGAGATGAAGAAGCTGCGGCGCGAACTGGACCAGGTTCGCATGAAGTCGGCTTCGGCCTCTGTCTCGGATGCAGCTTCCGCTGCGGTCGAAGTAAAGGGCGTCAAGGTGTTGGCGCAGCGGGTAGATGCACTGGATAAAGGTCAGATGAGGACGCTGGTCGATAGTCTGCGCACGAAACTCGGTAGCGGCGTTGTGGTTCTCGGCGCCGGTGTGGACGGCAAGGTCTCGTTGATCGTCGGCGTCACCAAGGATCTGACCGCGAAGGTGCAGGCAGGAAAGATCGTCGGTGCGCTGGCAGGGATGGTGGGAGGCAAAGGCGGAGGGCGCCCTGATCTGGCAGAGGCTGGTGGAAGCGATGTCGCTGCGCTGGATGGCGCACTTGCAAAGGCGGCTTCGGTTGTTGAGGGCTTGTTGTAAACCACTGCGGTCAACAGGAAAAAGAAGAACGGCAATAGCCTTCGCTGTTGCCGTTCTTCTTTGTGTATCCAGTCCGGATTGAATCGAGTTATGCAGAGATGGAGCGGAGGTTGGACTGCGTATCGATCTGCTTCGCAGGCATCATCGCCGAGGCCCGCTTCATGATCTCAATCTCAGCAGGAGCAAAGAGCTCGGGAGCAATGCCGCCTACTGCAACATAGCCCGGTTCGTCGCCAAGAGCCATCGATATCTGGTTCCAACGCAGGAAGGGCGACGTTGTTGGCAGAACAATGAGGCGACGCTTGGGCTCCGGGAAGGCAAAGTATGCTGTCCAGATTGCAAGAGTGGCGCAGATAGCCAAGCCATTGATTACGTTGACGGTGGATTGCATGTTCAGATTGTGTGATAGCCATGCAGCATCAACCAAGCTCACCGTAGCCATGAGACCAAGCCCTAAGCTAACACCGAAGATCCGGCTACGATAAGAAAGGCCCATCGGACGGATGGCGAAGCAGACAAAGAGAAGCAGGCAGAGCGTAAGAATGCTCGAAGTCTGCTGAACCTGCGTAACCAACCCAATAACGAATTCCAGGCCTGAATGGTGAGGTGCCATGGCAACCCCCACAGACACAGCCACTGATATTGCCGCCACCCAGCGGAATATCAGCATTCCTAATGTTTGAAGTCCTTTCAGTGGAGCCATCGATAGCTTGAAGATGCTATAGACGACAAGAAGCGAAAGAATCGCCTCTAGAGCATAGGAACCCCAATAGACATAAAAGTAAATCCGATAAGCAAGATGCGGCTCAATAAGAGCAACAACGCTTAAGCGAATCAAACTTAAGCAAGCCAGACTTGACAAGAACCTAACCGATAAAAGCGCTATAAGCCATCGGTAGTTATGTGAAATGGTCGAGCGCAAAAGAAAGACGAGCGCACCTGCACATAGCAAAGGTTCGAGATATGTGAAAAACGATATTAGCCAAGCTTCGTTCATCTTGCCGCCCCGTGAGACTAATAAAAGCCTAGTCTATTCCACGGGGGCACACAACATATAAATCAGCAAACTACGCATTATTTTGCGCGACTAGCGAAGCAAGAACGAAAGCCAGTAATTACCAGCCACCATTAATGTTGCAAGCATTGGGCGAGTTCGGAGGGCACATCGGAATAGGCGAAGCGCTGACCTTTGCGGTGATCGTGGCCTTGGAGGAGGCGGAGGAGGTCTGGGTGGTTGCTGCTGCACCGGTGAGGGCGAGGACGACGACGAAAGCGCGGACGATGTTTTTCATGACTGGATACCCCAAAAGTTGTAGATTCTATCCGCCGATTTTGCTGGACAGATTCGATAGATAGAGATTAGGATCGTTTTGGAAGTAAGTCCAATAGAATCAAATACATACTTAAATATGAAACGCAAAAAGTGACTAACGTAACCGTCGCTTTTTGCATGCGCAAAAGTATGCTTGTTCGCTCTCGTTGAAGTGGAAGTTCAGTTCCCTTTTCAGCCGACGCTGGGAGAAATACTCCAAATTGGGAAGATTTTGAGTGTTGTGAGTAACTACTTTGCCCCTGCTCCTGGAGGCGAATTCACCTCCCTCTTCGGCACCCGTTGTATCTCTGGTAAACACCACCTCGAGGTGGCTTCGGACGAGGCTGAAGGGTAATAAAGAATCCCGCTCCTCTTCCCTACTACCCTTCCTCAATGAAGCTTTAGCGAGATTCTGCCGAAATGGGGAGGGGATGGGAACCGGGGCCTGTCAGTTTCCTAATCCTATTGAGATAGTTGAGACCATCCTCCCCAACTATCTGCTTTTAAAGGATGGAAGAGCTCACAAAAGTGTGAGCTCTTTAGGGTAACTATAGGGTTGACGGCAGCGATAGGAGAGTATCGCGCGCAAGTCATTGATATAGATTGGCTTAGATCAAAATCGCGGGGAATGGAGGTCTCCCGTCCGGCATCACGTCAAAAGATATGCGGTGCACTGGGCGGGAGATTCGAATCAGGCCTGTACTGGAGCAGATTCAGAGGGGACTGGCGCGACCGGGGCTGGCTTCTTTGCCGGTGCGGCTTCCTTTTTAGATGGGGCAAGGATCGCGTGCAGCGTTGTGCCTTCCATGCGAGGCATAAATTCAACCTGGCCGGCGTCTCCGATATCGACGATAAGACGGTTAATGATCTTATAACCGAGGTCGCGGTGGGCCATCTGGCGGCCCTTGAAACGGAGTGACGCCTTGACCTTATCGCCTTCGCCGAGGAAGCGGACTGCCTGATTCTTCTTGGTCTGGTAGTCGTGCTCGTCGACGGTGACGGAGAACTTAACTTCTTTGATGGTAATGATCTTCTGCTTCTTACGGGCGGCGCGGTCGCTTTTGTCCTTCTCGTAGAGGAACTTGCCGTAGTCCTGGATCTTGCAGACCGGGGGGACGGCGTTGGGAGAAATCTCTACGAGATCGAGAGAACGCTCGCGGGCCATCTTGAGGGCTTCGAAGGGAGCCATGACGCCAAGTTGTTCGCCGTTCTCGTCGATGACGCGAACTTCGCGTGCGCGGATACGTTCGTTGGTGCGGATGAAAGACTTAGCGGAACGTTTATCAATCGGTGGAATAAGTCGCCTCCACAGCGCGCTTTGCGGCTCGCTATGCGTTTGTATAGGGTTAGGCGCACCTTTGGGATTAAAGGTTGCGTCGCAACGTGAAGTATAGCACTTCTGTTGCCACTACCTGGATGCAGGCGCGACAGCTTGCCTTGGGAGCAAAATAACGGATACTGTGTGTATGCTCCGATAGTGAAAGGAACCCGATGAAACGTCGCATTTTACTGGTCGATGATGAGGTAGCCGTACTGCTGACTTTGAAGGCAGTGCTCGAGATCAGTGGATTTGAAGTGGATACGGCGGCTTCGGCGAAAGAAGGCCGGTCGAAGTTGCATACGCATGAGTACCAGATGGTCATTACAGATATGCGGATGGAGAGCGATGCCGCCGGTCTGGAGGTCATCAAAGCGGCGCGAGCGGCTGCGTATCAGCCTGCAGTGGCGCTGTTGACGGCGTTCCCGGCAGCGGACGAAGACTGGCAGGAGATGGGCGCGGACAAGATGCTGGTGAAGCCGATGCACACGCGCGTCCTGCTGGAGCAGCTTGAAAAGCTTCTGATCTCGCATGAAAGTAAGCTGGCAAAGAAAGCGAATGGGCAGAAGGCGGCAACCAAGAAGACGACCAAGGAGGCCCCGGCAAAGAAGGTGCCTGTGAAGAAGGCCGCAGCCCAGAAGATCCCGGCAAAGAAAGCTCAGGCCAAAAGTACCGCCGCGAAGAAGACTCTCGTAAAGGCAGCAGCAAAGAAAAAGCCAGCTGCGAAAAAGAGCTCAGGCAAGAAGCAAAGCTGATTTACCGGCTTTTCGTGCGACTCTACCGTCCATGCTTTGCATGGGCGGTTTCAATTTAATGAGGTTCAGGTGAGGCCTTTTTCTAGGTGGGACTGTGAGCTTTAATGTAGTTGCGAAGAGAGATGTTGAGGTCGAGCGCCTTCTGGACGCCACCATCTAACATGCGCAGCCAGTCAGAGGCAGGCTCTTTCATCTCGGTGGTGCTAAGCAGATAGCTCGTCTGCACGATGATCTCAAGAGCGTTGCTGAGGTCGTGGGCAAGCTTGCGGATCTCAACAGCGAGGTCTTCCGGGATTTGAGACTGACTGTTGTCATTCTGGGAGGGTTGGGTGCCGGGCCGGGAGATCTGATCAGTCATAATTAAATCCTGCTTCGTAGTCTCGTTGGTAATGAGATGCCAGATCGAAGGAAGGGTCACTAACGCAGCGGTGGAATTGACATGCGGCGCAGTGTTTGTAAGACTGAACACTCGCGGTTTAGCAGTTCCGGTTCTAGCTGGAATGTTTACACCGGGCCGTAGTGGCGGAATTGGCAGACGCGCATGGTTCAGGTCCATGTACTCGCAAGGGTGTGGGGGTTCGAGTCCCCCCTTCGGCACCAAGATCATAAGAATGAGCACCTTTCGGGGTGCTCATTCTGTTTTGCCCCTCGTTTTGAGCCTGGCAAATCCAGCGTCGTTTATTCTTATCACTGTCCACCATGAACGATGCCATCCCTCAGCTATTGACTTACGATGAAGCCGCGCTCGACAGCGCCTTTGCCGCCGTTGCCGAAGAGGTTCGCAGTGGAACCTCGGCGCTTGAGACCCCTGACGCGCAAGAGGCCTTTAGGCTGCACTGGCTGGGGCGGAAGCAGGGCCGGCTGAAGCTGATCAGCGAGGCGTGGCTGAAGTCGGCTCCGGCAGAGGCGCGTAAGCCACTGGGCATTCGCTTCAATCAGCTCAAGCAGGAGATCGAAGCGGCGCTTGAGGCCCCTGTGACCGCGACTGGAACGACCACCGTGCGTGGAATCGACATCACCCTGCCGGGAACGGTCCGTCAGCCGGGCATCGCTCATCCGCTGCTGCAGACGATGCAGGAGATCGTGCGGGTCTTCCACCATCTTGGCTACTCGACCAACCTGGGGCCGCAGGTGGAGAGCGACTTCTATAACTTCGAGGCGCTGAACTTTCCCCAGAATCATCCGGCGCGGGATACGCAGGATACGTTGCAGATCGCCGATCAGGGATCGAAGGCGAGCCGCGACCGGCTGTTGATGCGCACGCACACCTCGCCGGTACAGATACGGACGATGGTGGCGCAGGCCCCCCCGATCCGCATCGTCATTCCGGGCAAGGTTCATCGCAACGATGCCGCAGACGCAACGCACTCGCCGATCTTTCACCAGGTCGAGGGGCTGTGCGTGGATACAAATATCACCTTCTCCGACCTGAAGGGGACGCTGGACCATGCAATGAAGGCGCTGTTCGGCTCGAACGTCAAGACAAGGTTCTTCCCGAGCTTCTTCCCGTTCACGGAGCCGTCGGCCGATGTGCAGATCTCGTGCATCTTCTGCGGCGGCAAGGGCTGCCGCAAGTGCAAGCACTCGGGCTGGATTGAGCTGCTGGGTTGCGGGATGGTTGATCCGGCCGTCTTTGCCTCGGTAACGGAAGAGCGCCGCAAACTAGGTCTCGATGATGATGCCTACAACCCGGATCGCATCACCGGCTTTGCCTTCGGCATGGGTGTCGAGCGCATTGCCATGATTCAGCATGGCATCTCCGATATTGGGCAGTTCTATTCGGGAGATATGCGCTTTCTGGAGCAATTCGCCTAAGCATAAGTGGCAAGCCACGCAATGGAAAGGACTGCCGCTCGACAAAAGCTCTCCATTACCCTGAAGAAACTTAATGCCACTAGGCATGCAAAATATTTTCCCACCTAGATATCGCTTCACTGATTCGCGGCAACCCCATATATCTAAGCAATTGTATCTAAATAACTTACCTACAAATCCCTTCTAGGGGCAACTTTGGTCATCCAATTGCTTTCAAGATACGCAGAAGCAGTTTGCTGCCTCCGGATCTTAGATCGATTGCCTAAGCACCTGACGGTCAAACTCGAATTGAAAGGGATTTTATGTTTACCAAAAAGGCTTTTCTCCATCTCTGTCTCGCGTTGGGTGTGACAGTCCTTACCGCTTCAGGTGCAAGAGCGGATGAACTCTTCGTAGGCTCTCAAAATGGCCTCTGCTGCTTCAACGTCGATCTGCAGCAACTCGACGCGAACGATATGCAGGTAACTGTAAGTTTGACGGATGGCGCTCAGTATTTCGTCAATACCGGTTCGGGAAATCATCCGGGGTTCGCGTTCAACCTTCTTAACGCTCCCACCATCTCTATCTCGGGGTTGAGCTCGCCCTGGGTCTCGGGAGATGTGAACCTTACTTCTACAGGAACGAATGGTCCTGCCATGGGAACATTCGACTATTTCATCACCAACCCGGGCAATGGGGCGAACGCAGCCAATGATGGCCCTCTTGTCTTTACGATCAATAATGCTTCGGGAATCTCGTATAGCGATTTTGTCGCGAACAGCAACGGATATTACTTCGCAGCAGACATCATGAACAGCGCCGGGAAAACGGGCGAATCCGGCATCAACAACCCGGGCACAATGAGCGCGGTTCCTGAGCCGTCTTCCCTGATTCTGCTCGGCACAGGCATTCTTGGTGCTGCTGGAGCTCTCCGGCGACGCCTCACTGCCTAGGACCTGTCTCAAATCTGCTTTCTAAAGCCTTCCGGCCCTGTTTTACAACGGGCCGGAAGGCTTTTTAGCGCGGGTAATTCTATCGAACTCCCAGCACATCGCACTTCGCGTGCAGTGCCAACTGGTGGGCCGTACCGCCCAGGTAACGGCTGACCCCTCCGGGGTCGCGGCGAAGGCCGACGACCAGAAGCTCCGGCAGCAGCCGATCGATCCCCTGAAGCAGGGCATCGATCTCGTTTCCTTCGATCAGCTCTGAATGAAGGCTGATGCCTGCCCGCTCTGCCGCCGCTCGGGCTTTGCTATGCAGGTCCTCGTAGAAGGCCCGCTTCTGGCTTTTGATCAGCGGCGGAACGTCGGGAGCGACGGCAGAGACGTAGCTCATATAGGCGGGCGGGTTCTCGATGACAGTGATGAGATAAAGCTCTCCGGCGACGAGTTTGGCCAGATCGAGTGCCGAACGAAAGGCGTGTTCCGCCTCCGGTGATTCATCGAATGCAACTGCAATCTTCTTGAACATCGCATCTCTCCCCAGCTTGCAGATCTGCTGATTAGTGATGTTTCAGACTGTGATGTCGACCTTTTAAATGCTAGGAGGGCTTTTTCCTGGAGAGGCCGATGAAACCGAACAGCAGGTGCAGCACGGCGAGAGCGAGCGCGCCCCAAAATGCTGCGCCGAAGGTGGTCACGGCAAAGCCCGGCACGAACTTGCTGGAGAACCAGAGAATCACCGCATTGATGATCAGGAAGAAGATGCCGAAGGTGAGAATGCCCAGCGGCAGTGTGATGATCTTGAGAAAGAGTCCCAGCGTCGCGTTGAAGAGGCCGATGACAATAACTGCGATGAGCGCGGAGATGAAGCTGCTAACGTGAAATCCCTCGACGAAGTGCGAGACGATCAGCAGGGCAACGGCATTCAATATCCAGTGCAGAAATAATCGGAGCATAATCGGTTTCCCTCTTTTTCAGCTTGAAGTTGAGTTCTGAACTCTCCGGTCGAGCCTGTTGACAGAAAAAGCATACCTTATCTTCTTCAAAGCGATTCGCGGTTTTGATGAGTCGCGCGTACTTTTCAGAATGTCTAACTATCAGACGGGACATCACTCTTGAGGAGGACTACCACTGTGGCGAAACAGTTTGAGCGGATCGAACTGCTCCACCGCCAATTCATCGAAAGGCAGCGGATCTTCTTCAATGCCTCGGCTGCGGCGGAAGGGCATGTCAACGTCTCGCCGCGGGATAATGCGGCCCTCCGCGTCCTGACGACCAACACTGTGGTCTATCTCGACCGCACGGGCAGCGGCAATGAGACTGCCGCTCACCTGTTAGCCAACGGCCGGCTGACGTTGATGTTCTGCGCGTTTGAAGGGCCGCCGCTGATTCTTCGGCTGTATGGGCAAGGACGCATCGTGCCGCGCCGCAGCACGGAGTATGCCGATCTGCTGGCCTCTGAGTTTGAGAACACAGAGCCGCCGGGAACGCGGCAGATGGTTTGGTTGGATGTCGATCTGGTGCAGACCTCATGCGGCTTCGGAGTACCGCTATACGACTACGTGGGCGAACGCGACCAGCTCACCAGCTGGGCTGAGGCCAAGGGTGAAGAGGGGCTTGAGGAGTACTGGCACCTGAAAAATGAGCGCAGCATCGACGGGTTTCCGACCGGGCTATTTGAGGAGACACCTTCCCGGTAGTCCGGATATGGCAGGGACCGCTCAACATTTAGACTAGAGAGCGTCCACCATGAAGATTCTTACAAGCTGGCTCCGCTCTTACCTGCCCTCACTTTCGGTCTCTGACCGGCAACTGGCCGATGACCTGACGCTTCGCGGTATCGCTGTCGAAGGCGTACATGACCTTGGCGAAGGCAATGGCCATCTGTTCGAGATGGACATCACGACCAACCGCGTCGATGCAATGAACCACTATGGCATCGCGCGAGAGGCAGCGACGATCTACAACCTGCCGCTGGCTCCGCTGGAGACGGCGCTGCCTGCTGCGACGGCAGGCGCGAAGGCTTTTCCAGTGCGGATTGAGGCGCCGGAGCTTTGCGGACGATTTACAGCTCGGGTGCTGCGCGGTGTGACTATTGCTCCGAGCGCAGGCCGAATCGCAGAATACTTCAACCTGCTGGGGCAGAAGCAGATCTCGAATGCTGTGGACGCGAGCAACTTCGTGCTGCTGGGGATGGGGCATCCCACCCATGCTTTCGATCTGGACAAGATTGAGGGCGGCATCGTGGTTCGTCTGGCGCACAAGGGCGAGAAGCTGCGGCTGCTGGACGGAACCGAGCGGACGCTCGAGGCCGACGATCTGGTCGTGGCCGATGAGAAGAAGGCGCTCGCGCTGGCAGGCGTGATGGGCGGCTGGGACTCCATGATTACGGCGGAGACGAAGAACATTCTGGTGGAGGCAGCGTGGTTCGATCCGGCGAGCATTCGGCGCAGCTCTCGGCGGCATATGCTGCACACCGATGCCTCACACCGGTTTGAGAGGGGCGCGGACTTCAATGCCGCTCCTGTGGCGAATGCGCTTGTGTCGCGGCTGATTCTCGAGAGCGGCGGACAAGTTGAGGGCGAGTTGGTTGATGTGGTGGTTCCAGCGGCTGCGGCGAAGACCGTTGATCGTGCGCCGATTGCGCTTTCGGTCAGTCAGGTGCAGCGGCATCTGGGAACGACGATCGCTCCCGAGGGAATCACGAAGGAGATTGTGGCACGGTATCTGGCGGCGCTCGGCTGTGAGCTGACGGCGACGTCTGACGATGCGTTTGCGGCAAAGCTGCCGAGTTGGCGACTCGATCTGGAGCGTGAGATCGACCTGATCGAAGAGGTAGCGCGGGTTTACGGCTACAACGGGTTTGCGAATACTCTGCCAACTCCGGGTATTGTGATTGCGCATCCTACCGCTGCTGCGGAGGCCGCGGTGCGCGAGCGGCTGCTGGCGCTGGGCTTCAGCGAGTCGATCTCGAGCACGTTTGCCTCGCAGACGGATAGCGATTTGTTTGGCACGGCCGGTAAAGGCACGGTCGCGATGGAAAATCCTCTGTCCGAAGAGGCAGCGCTGCTGCGGCCTTCGTTGGTACCGGGCATGTTGACCATGCTGGCGCATAATCTGAACCGCGATGTGCCGACGGTGAGGTTGTTTGAACAGGGCGCGATCTTTACCGGAGGCACGAAAGAAGTTGCCGAGTCAGCCTCGCTTTCGTTGGGGCTGACGGGAGCGTCTGGCGCGAGTTCGTTACACACGGCGGCTGACACCCCCATATTTGAGCTGAAGGGCGCGATTGAGTCCCTGCTCTCGCTGTTTGCAGGCGGCGAGGTTGCGTTTGCGGCAGACGCACCGAATTGGTTGCAAGCGGGACGCAGCGCTACGGCGTTGCTTGATGGTCAACCTGTGGCTCAGTTTGGAGAACTCGCCGCTTCGGAGATGGCCCGACGCAAGCTGCGGCAGCCGGTCTATCTAGCGCAGATCGACCTCGCAAAGCTGTATACGCTTCCGCTGCGACAGGTAACAGCACGGGAGATCTCGCGGTTTCAGGCCGTGGAGCGCGACTTCTCGTTTACCTTTCCCGACTCGATGCAGTGGCAGACGATCGCCGCGGCGATCCGCGCGCTGGGGATTCCCGAGTTGCAGAAGCTCGCTCCGACCGAGATCTTCCGGGATGCCAAGGGCAAGTCAGTACCTCCGGGTTTCTACGCAATCCTGTTGAAGTGCGTCTTCCAGTCGAACGAGCGCACGCTGCGGGAGGATGAGCTGACGACATGGTGGAGCGATATTATCGCGGCACTGACCAAGCTGGGCGGAACGATTCGCGCTCCAGGGCTTTAAAGGGCGAAGCATTTTTCCATCACCGCTGCAAGTGTTTGCAGTGAAAGAGGCAGGCATCCACATAGATTCCACACAGTTTTTCCCCAACAAAATCCACGCTGCTGCCGTCTATACTTGAAGCATATGAGTACATCCACCATCAGCGTCGATGAGTTCCAGGCGCTTGAGCAAAAAGTTATTCGTGCCGTCGAGATCGTAAAGCGCGAGCGCGAGGCCCGCGCTGCTGCCGAGGCACAGGTCGCCTCCCTTAATGATCAGCTTGAGAGTCAGTTATCTGCCCAGATTGCGGTTGAAGCGCAGCTCACTACCTTGACCAAGGAACGCGATGCAGTGCGCCAGCGCGTTGAAAAGATGCTGCAACAGATGGACGAACTCCTCTAACTGAATCTGACAAGGAGCAGCGATGGAACAGACAGTCGAAGTCCCGGAACAGCAGGCCGAAGTTCAGTCCATCGCCGTCGAGATCTACGATCAGATCTACAATCTGCGTGGAACCGACCCCGCGTACATCGAGCGACTGGCCCATATGGTCGACGCCAAGATGCGCGCCGTCTGCGCGCACGGCGGCACGGTCGATAGCCTGCGTGTGGCGGTGCTGGCAGCACTGAACATTGCCGACGAGCTGTGCACCGCACGGCAGCGCCAGGACGTGCTCGCCGGAAGCCTGTCGCAGTCGCAGGTGTCGATGCGCTCGCGCGCCGGGTCGCTGGCGGGACTGCTGGACGAGGTATTGGAAGAGCGCAAGGCCGGCTAACCTGCACATTTCCTCGAAGAAGGAGTCTGCGTGTACATCCCCAGGGCTAATGAAGAGAACAGGCTCGAGGTTCTGCACGACCTGATCGAGTCGCATCCCCTGGCATCGCTGGTGACGATTGGGCCATCCGGTTTATTTGCTTCGCATTTGCCGATGGTGCTGGAACGCAAATCGGCGACGCATGGATTGCTGAAGGCGCATCTCTCGCGGGCAAACAAGCAGTGGCAGGACTTTCGGCCTGAGGTCGAGGCGCTGGCAATCTTCTGCGGCCCGGAGCATTACATCAGCCCATCGTGGTATCCGGAGAAGAAAGAGACCGGCAAGGTTGTGCCTACGTGGAACTATGCCGTTGTCCATGTCTATGGGCGTCTGAAGGTGATTGAAGACCCGGCGTGGCTCCTTGAGCATCTCAACGCGCTGACTACAGCTAATGAATCTGCATTCCCTGAGCCTTGGCAGGTCGGCGATGCGCCTGCGGATTATGTTGCATCGCTGCTGAAAGGAATTGTCGGGCTGGAGCTTCCTATCGAGCGCATCGAGGGCAAGTGGAAGGCCAGCCAGAACCAACCTGAGAGCAACCGCGCTGGGGTCATCGATGGGCTGGAGCGGCTGGGGACCTCTGAGAGTCTCGCGATGAAGGCGCTTATAGCCGCCGCAAAAGAGTAAACCGTACGCCATTTTTGATTGCCAAGTCAGCGGGCAGGCTTCTTAAAGCCGGGAAGAATGCGCGACTTCACTTCCAGCTTGTGGTAGTTGCGATAGGCAGCCCGGAATGACCAGATACTCTTGTGGAAGGTTCCGGCGCCGCTGGTGACACGCAGATCGATCGTCGAAGGCATCCAGAAGGTCTCGCCGCCGAGCAGGACAGGCGCATAGTCGACGGTGATGACGCGCTCGCCGATGAAGGGCGATCTGTATATGTCCCCCGGGGTGATGACGTGGTGCGGGGTGGTCAGCTCCAGGTGCGTAATCTGCATGGATGCCGGGTCAATAAAGACGCGGCCTTTGCTGTTCTCCTTTAAAAGACAGCGGGCGGTGTTCTGGGGCATGAGAACGGTGGCAAAGCTGACAACGTAAGGATCGGCCGGACGTTTCTTATGTACCCGCTGCAGCTTGTAGTTCGTGCAGGCCGCCTGCTTGAGCGAGACAACGGCGAGACCTCCCTCGAACGCTCCGCTCAGCATGGTGGGGCCGTCCATCTTCTGCGATGTCGGCGACTTGTCGTTAACGGTCTTAATCTGGCGTGACTCTACCAGCGCTGTCGTATTGTCAGGGTCGAGGGTGCGCCTGAGGCGAAAGATGGAATCCGTGACGGTGGTGTCCTCGGTCCGCGAACCATGTTCCACCTGCGAGACGACATGCTCATCGCAGAAGAAGCTGGGGACACTGGCGTCATAGTGGTTCAGATTCGCATCCAGCCGCTCGAGAATCTCTTCGAGCGAAGGCGTCTTCGCCTGCTGTGCACTTAGCGCAGACGAAAACCCAAGCAATGCAACAAGCGAGATGGCCGCAGCGGATGTTCTAAAGGTCATATCGAATCGCACATTTTGCCGCGCAACCATCATAGGCAATCAAGTATCTGAATGGGTTGGTTTACGCGAAAAAGCTCACTTCGGCGATCCGCGGCGCAGAGGAGGAAAGCAAAGGGAAATGCGCATCTATCCTACGCCGGGCTGTCAACTTGCTAATCCACGCCTCCGCATATAGCATCCAACCTAGAAACCGGCCTGCTAAGCAGGTGCGCGATCTACGCTGGTTGAACCAACATTCATTGAACAGGGGCTTTGACTCGTATACATGGCTCGGTGTGCAACGTCCGCCAGTCCGGAATGCCTAAAGAGCCACGGCAGGGTCCCGCCGTCTTAGGACGGGTTCACCAGCGCTTCGACGCACGGCCCCGCGGGTCGGTCTTCTTTTTTGTTTTAATTATTGGCAGTTTTTCTTTGCCTGAATTTCAGACGTGCATCCCACCCTTCTCCACTTCGGCCACATTACTCTCCCAACCTTCGGCGTTCTAGCCGCTCTGGGGCTAATGGCCGGGTTGGCGCTCAGCCTGCGTACAGCGGTGTCTGCAGGGCTTAGCCCTGACCGGCTTTGGAACGCGGGGCTCTTCGTGCTGCTTTCAGCGTTCGTGCTCTCGCGGGTGTTGCTCATCGTGCTGTACCTGCACGCGTTCCTGACCTACCCTATTCTTTTGCTGGCAGTGCCGTCGCTTACCCCTCTGGGGATACTGCTGACGGGTATCGTCACGGTGCTGTATCTGCGGGTACGACGGCTTCCGCTGCTGGCGACGCTGGATGCGTGGGCTCCATGCGCTACGCTGGTCTGGGCGTTTCTTGCGCTGGGACACTTTGCCGAGGGCAGCGATCCCGGACTGGTAACTAAGCTGCCGTGGGGCAGGCCGATGATCGCGGGAGGAATTCCTCTCCATCCGGTGGCCTTGTATGCTGCGATGGTGGCGGTGTTGCTGACGGGGGTGCTTTTGCTCCATCTGCGACGACGGCGCAGGCGCGGCGATACGGCTGCTTTTGCGCTGGCTGCCGTAGGGATTGCACAGTTTTTGCTGACGTTTCTACGCCAGCCTGATCCTTCGGTCGAGACGCTCGGCAATCTTCTCGATCCGATTCAATGGGTTGCCATAGGAATGATCGTCGCGGCTGGAATCATCTGGCTGTGGCCAAGAAAGCTGGTATTCGATGCCGTCTAAACATATGTTGCCAAAAGGCCAACGGCGGCGCTCCGTCAAAGCGGAGTACCGGGCCACACGCGGCGTCGAAGAGGTTGCACCGCCACCGGTGCCGATGCTCGACATCGAAGATGAGGCCGAGGATGGCATTCGCACCTTCACGGCAGACGTAGCAGCCGCGGGACTGCGGCTTGACCAGTATCTGGCGCAGGCGATTCCCGACATCAGTCGGGCGCGAGTGCAGCTTCTTATCGACAATGGCCAAGTGCGCGTCGACGGGCAGGCCGCCAAACCAAAGCACAAATTGCATGGCGGCGAGTCCATCGAGATCGATGGCGCACCGCATCCTCCGCCGCTTCATGCGATTCCTGAAGATATTCCGCTGGATGTGTTGTACGAAGACAAGTATCTGGCAGTCATCAATAAACCAGCGGGCATGATGGTCCATGCAGGTTCGGGTGCAAGTGAGGACGCGCGGAATCGCGGCACGCTGGTCAATGCCCTGCTCTTTCACTTTGCAAAGCTCTCAGACATAGGCGGCGAACTGCGGCCCGGCATCGTGCACCGGCTGGACAAACAGACCAGTGGCATTATCGTTGTGGCGAAGGATGACAGCACCCATCGCAAGCTGGGAGAGATGTTCTCCGAGCGCCAGGTTGCCAAGACCTACATCGCTCTGGTTCACGGCAACCTTGCGAAGGACGAGACGACCGTGAATCTGCCGATTGCTCGGGATCTGGTTCGCCGCATACGGATGACGACACGGCGAGCGGATGGACGCCCGGCTGTCTCGCATGTAAAGGTGGTGGAGCGCATCAAGTCAGACTACGGGCTGTTCACGCTGGTCGAGGTGCGCATCGAGACCGGGCGGACGCACCAGATTCGCGTCCATATGCAGTCGCTGGGGCATCCGGTGGTGGGCGACAGCCTCTATGGCGCACCGCACCGCATTGGCGGTGGCGAGACCGCGCTATCGTTGGAGCGAAATTTTCTTCACGCGGCGCATCTGGCCTTTACCCACCCTCAAAGTAAGAAGGCAATGGACATACAGGCTCCTCTTCCTATCGAATTGGAGACCTTTCTGGCAAAGATTCGGACGGGTTTTGGCGGAGTTGAGTAAAATCAATGCTTGTGACTGCACTTAACCGTACCCATCGTAGGCCCGGGTTGTTGACCTTTGCTTTGCTGCTCCCAGTTGCGTTTGCCGCTGCGCCCTTGTATGCGCAGACAAAAGCGACGTCCCCCGCCGCCTCAGCAGCCACTGCTGGATCGCAGACCTCTCCCACCGCACAGCAACCGGCGGCGTCCAAGACCACGCCCCCGACTACGACGACCCCGGGCCAGCCTTCATCGCAGGAAGAGCCGATTACAACCATTCAGGTACAGGTTAATGAAGTTAACCTGATCTTCACCGTGACCGATAAGAAAGGCCGTTTCATCACCGGGCTGCAGCGCCAGAACTTCGGCCTGCTCGACGATCAGCGTCCACCGGAAGCGGTTCTCGGCTTTACGCAGCAGACCAACCTGCCGCTTCGTGTCGGCATCATGCTGGACACCAGCAGTTCGATCCGTCAGCGCTTCCAGTTCGAGCAGGACTCCGCGATCGAGTTCCTGCTCCAGATACTGCACCTCAATGACAGAGCGTTCGTCGAAGGATTCGACATCTCGACCGACGTAGCGCAGGGCTTCACCAACAACGTCGATCTGCTGAACCAGGGAATTCGCAAGCTGCGGCCGGGCGGCGGTACTGCTCTTTATGACGCACTGTACAAGACCTGCCGCGACCAGATGCTGGATCTGCCGGAACCGGGTTCGGTGCGGCGCGCCTTGATTCTTGTCTCCGACGGCGACGATAACTACAGCCGGGCGCAGGAGAGCGATGCAATCAAGATGTGCCAGCGCGCCAACACCATCGTGTATGCCATCAGCACCAACGTCAGCCCCAGCCGCGACAAGGGCGACGACGTGTTGAAGGCCATCTCGGAGGCGACCGGCGGGCAGGCCTTCTATCCCACCAAGATCGAAGACGTTGCTCTCGGCTTCCGCAATATCGAGCAGGAGCTGCGCAGCCAGTACTCGCTGGTCTATCGTCCGGCAGACTTCAGGCAGGATGGCTCCTTCCGCACCATTTACCTGCAGGCGTTGGACCCGCGATATCACGTTCGCGCGCAGAAGGGCTACTTCGCGCCGAAGCCGCCACAATAACTTAGAAGCTGGAGAAACACGAGCTATGGCTAAAGACGCAGAAGAGTTGTGGAAACAGGTCGATCAGTACATCACTGATCGTTTGATTCCTGCCGATCCGATTCTCGAAGAAGCGCAGGCGGCCAATGCAGCTGCTGGATTGCCGACCATCGATGTCGCACCGAACCAGGGAAAGCTGTTGCATCTGCTGGCGCGAATTGCGGGGGCAAAGAAGATTCTCGAGATCGGAACACTGGGCGGCTACAGCACCACATGGTTGGCAAGGGCGCTGCCTGAAGATGGCCGCCTGGTGACGCTCGAATTCGATGCAAAGCATGCCGAGGTGGCTCGCAAGAACATTGCTCGTGCAGGGCTGGATAAAGTGGTTACGGTGCAGCTGGGAGCTGCGCTCGATACGCTGCCGGTTCTCGTCAAAGAAGGTGCGGGGCCGTTCGACCTTATATTCATCGATGCGGATAAAAAGAATCTCGCAAATTATCTGGCATGGTCCTTGAAGCTCTCCCGCAAAGGGACGCTCATCCTCGTTGACAATGTTATCCGCGACGGTGAGGTCATCGACGCATCCAGCGAAGATCCGAATGTGCAAGGCGCACGACAGCTCTTCGACGCGCTGAAGCGGGAGCCGCGGCTGCAGGCTACAGCGCTGCAAACTATTGGTAGCAAAGGCCATGACGGCTTTGCTATGGCGGTCGTCGTCGAGTAGAAACAGACGGTCTCCCCCAGTTCTGCCTGCTGCGAAATTATGCGGCCAAACAGGAAACTCTCGGGTTGCATCGGTGTCTAACTACGCAGGGAGAACTCCCATGAATATGCGTTTGCGCCTTGCACTGCCCACCTTCGCTTTGCTCGCCGTTACGGCTTGTGCGTCACTGCTTGCATCCGCGCAGCAGCCTGCGGGAATCCAGAATGCATGGACGGAGCTGGCAAATCAGCCTGCGAGCCACACTGCTTTTAGCTTCGACCGCACCATGATGCAGGTTGCGCAGGCGTTGTTACAGTCCGGCGGAATGGCCCCGGAACGCGCTGCCGCAGCACTGACCGGCATTGCTGTGGACAATTATCACTACTCGGAACCTGCTTTCTATACGCCCGAGGTGATGAGCAGCATCATCGCCAGCTATCATGCAGCGGGCTGGAAGCATCTGGTCAATGCCAACCAGTCACCGGCGTCTTCGGCGCAGCCTCGCGGTCCTATCACCGATCTCTGGCTGCATAACTCCGGCCCGAATATCAGTGGCGTTGTCGTGCTCACACGCTCTCCACGCGATATGAGCGTTATCCAGATCACCTGTGATCTGCGCCCGCTCGACCTCGTCCACCTCAGCGGCCACTTCGGTATCCCGAAGGTCGATCCCAATGCCGTGATGGAGCCAGCTCCTGACGGAAGATAGCTTCTACCAGCCGTATTGCTCAACTTGCCGCAGTAGCTCCAGCTTTCGCTCCGGAGGCAGAAAGCTCGCCTCCACGGAATTCGCTGCAAACTCGCGCATCTGCTCCAGCGAGAAGCCGTAACGCTCCTGTGCCAGAACATACTCCTCGAGCAGATTGCTGCCGAACATCGGCGGATCGTCGGAGTTGAGCGTTACCATCAGGCCGGAGTCGAAGTATTGCCGCAAGGGATGCTCATCGAAGCTCGAGCAACAGCCCGTTCGGATATTGCTGGTCACGTTAATCTCAAGCGGAATTTGCTTCTCGGCCAGGATCTCGATTAATTCAGGATCGTGTTGTGCCGATAGAGCGTGACCCACACGTTCGGCGCCGATGTTGATCGCCGACCAGATGCTCTCGGGGCCCACCGATTCTCCTGCATGCGCGGTGAGGCGCAGGCCAGCCTGTTTTGCCTCTGCATATAGCTCGCGGAAGAGGTCAGCACCACCGCGTGCCTCATCGCCGCCGATACCGATGCCGATGATGCTGGGATACTTCGGCTGCAGCTCCGCTGCTTTGCGAAATACCTTTGCTGCCTCGTCCGCCCCGAAGTGACGAACAGCGTCAATGATCCAGAGAACCGTGGTGCCGAAATCCTGCTCGCCGCGAATACGCGCGCGCTCGATGGCCTCGACATAAGGCTCAACTTCGGTCTTCTTCCAGTAGAAGATGATGCCGAAGGAGATGTAGACCTCAGCGTGAACGACGCCCTGAGCAGCCAGCTCACGAACCATGTTGTAGGTGATCAGCTCGTAGTCCTCTGGCCCGCGCAGACGCTCGGTGACAGCCTTGAAGGACATGAGGAAGCCGAGGAAGTTCTCGTACCTGTAAAGCTCGCGAGCGGATTCGAGGGTGAGAGGCTCGGCGTCGTGGCGTCGGCTCAGCTCGACCAGGGTCTCCGGCAGGATAGTGCCTTCAAGGTGCAGGTGCAGCTCCGCCTTGGGGAGTTTGCGCAGCCAGTCGACGACGTCGATCTCTGCGTCTCGCTTTGTAGTTCGTTTCGCCATTCTTACCAGTTTAGGTCCTGCCGCTTGTAGTTCTGTTTGCAGGAGAGGCAAAGGTGCTCAACTCTTATAAAACTCGCTGCGCTTGCGGCTGTAGAAGAGGTAGACCACCAGGCCGATAATCAGCCAGACAAAGAAACGAATCCATGTCTTGGCTGGCAGCCCCGCCATCAGCAAGATGCAGAAAAACACCGATAGCACTGGAATGATCGGTCCAAAGGGGACGCGAAATCCGCGGGGGCGCTCCGGCTGCTTGACGCGCAACACGATCACACCGATCGAGACGAGCACAAAAGCGAACAGTGTCCCGATGTTCGACATCTCGGCGAAGGTGCCCACATCGAAGAGGCCAGCCGGAATGGCCACGAGAATTCCCGCGACCCAGGTAGCAAAGGCAGGTGTCCGGAACCTGGGATGGACACGGCTGAAGACATCGGGCAGCAGCCGGTCGCGCGACATCGCAAACCAGACGCGCGCCTGTCCCAATTGGAAGACCAGGATGGACGAGATCATGCCAACCAACGCGCCGATCAATACTCCAAGCCTGACCCAATGCAGCCTGTGACCGCCGGGCGCGGTCATGGCGACCTTCTTAAGCGCATTGACGACGGGAGCGCCGTCACCAGCCACGGACTGCCAGGGGACCAACCCCGTCAGCACAGCAGCCACACCGATGTAGAGGATGGTGCAGATCACCAGCGTTGCGATGATTCCTATGGGGACATCGCGGCGGGGATTTTTACACTCCTCGCTCGCCGTAGAGATAGAGTCGAAGCCGATGTAGGTGAAGAAGATGATGGAGCCGCCCGCGAGAATGCCGCTCCAGCCGTTGGGCGAAAATGGTGTGTAGTTTGCCGGATGAATGAAGCTGAGGCCGAAGAAGACGAACAGCAGGATGGCCGCGATCTTCACCAGTACCATGATGTTGTTTGTACGCGCCGATTCGCGGATGCCGCGCACCAGCACCACTGTCAGCAGCAGCACGATCAGAAATGCGGGGATGTTGAAGCCTGCATGCCATCCGGGGGTGTAGATGTCGTGCCCCTGAAGGTCCTGCAACCCCAGCGGCAGATACGCGGGTGAGAGCCACTTTGGCGAGATATGCAGTCCCATCCAATCGAGCAACGCCACCACATGCGCCGCGAAGCCAACGCTGACACTCATGTTGCTGAAGGCGTATTCGAGGATGAGATCCCAACCAATGATCCACGCCACCAACTCGCCGAGCGTAGCGTAGGTGTAGGTGTAGGCCGACCCCGCAATGGGGATCATCGATGCCAGTTCTGCATAACAAAGCCCGGTCAGCGCACAGACGATTGCCACCAGCACCAGCGAGATTGCCAGCGCCGGTCCAGCGCCGGGGCGTCCAGCGATGGCCCCATGATGCAGGATCAGATCGATGACAGGCGAATCAGCCCACGATGCAAGCGCAGCGGGGTTTCCGCCAATCGCAACGCCGATGACCGTAAAGATGCCCGACCCGATCACCGCGCCGATGCCAAGCGCAGTCAAAGAGACCGGACCAAGCGTCTTCTTCAACGCGTGCTCTGGCCTCTCCGATTCAGAGATCAGCTTGTCGATCGATTTGGTACGAAATATCTGTCTGGCCAGCGGGATTGCTCCTCAAACAGAATTGATCTGGAGCAGCTCGATACTTATCCAATGGAACTTGCTCTAAACGGAACCCCGGGCCGCATGGGCCACGTTATCGGTTCCGCTTAGAGCTTCGTGCCGTTACCGCTTGCTCTGACCGCGTGAAGCCTTCTTGACCTTGGCCTTGTTCTCGCCGCGAGCGCCGGTGCGCTTGCCCTTGGGGGCGGCCTTCTTACGTGCTGCGCGCTTTACCTTCTTGCGCTCTTCGGTATCGGTAATGTTCTTGGTATTTGCCATGTTTCGGTGCCAATCTTTCTATAAATGCGATTTTCAGAACTTTAGAGGCGCTCCAACTGGGCGAACTTCTCCACCAGCTTCTTCACGCCATGCTGTTGAAATTGTACTGTAATCTTCGCGTCATCCCCATCACCTTCGCGGCGAAAGACGGTTCCTTCGCCATACTTCGGGTGCCGGACGCGGGTTCCCTGCTTCAGACCGGTCTTTCCGGCAGCCTCGGCAACCTCCAGCTTTGGCCGTGCGATCTTCTGCCCGCGAGCTGCAAAAAAGCTGGCAATGTTATCGATCGACTGCCCCGGAGCGGCAGTTCTGCTGAACTTCGAGCGACCGGCATTCGTCGCGCCACTGCCCGATCCCGCTCGTGAGGCGCTCTGGTCTTCGTCTTCGTAGCTGTAATGGCGTTCACCGAAATCCGCGCCACCGCCACCAAACCGATTCGCCCTGGGGTAGGGCGTCGCATAGACATTTCCGTAATCCGAACCTGAGAACTGCGGACGAGCCGGAGGGCTGCCGAGGTCTTCGACCAGCCGCGACGGAACCTCTTCGAGAAAGCGCGAGGCAATGCTCGCCTCCGGCATATCGCTGCCATAACGGCGACGATAACGGGCACGCGTCATCACCAGCGTATCCATCGCGCGGGTCATGCCCACATAGCAGAGGCGGCGCTCTTCTTCCAGGCCGGTTGGGTCGGTAAAGGTGCGCGAGTGCGGAAAGAGGCCCTCCTCCATGCCCGCCAGAAAGACCAGCGGAAACTCCAATCCCTTGGCAGCATGTAGCGTCATCAGCGTCACGCGAGCGTCGGCAGAATATGAGTCAGCGTCGCTTACCAACGCTGCATGATCGAGAAACTCATGCAGTGTCTCTCCGCGCTCCTGCGCGTCCTGCGCAGCGTTGGCAAGTTCCTTCAGGTTCTCAATTCGCGAAAAGGACTCTGGCGTCGCTTCATCTTCAAGCGCACGGATGTAGCCACTGCGATCATTCAGAAATTTGATCAACTCAGGCAAGGTAGCTGCATCGCCGGGCTTGCGAAACGCAGGCTTCTCCTCTGTCGCTTCAGGTATAGCAACTTCGCTCTTTGCCGCTGCGGCAGCTTTGCCGCGCGACCCAGCAGCCGACTTCTTCAACACCACTGGCGCAAAAGGGTTGAACGAAACTGCATCAATCTCGTGAGCGGCATCGGAATCGACAGCGTTCTCCGGCGCAATGGTAGAAATCTCCTCGCTGGGGCCGAAATCGAATCCGAAGTTAAAGCTGGTATCGAACGAGGTGTCAGCCTCCTCGTCAACCGCGGGAGCAGCCTCCAGCTCTTCAACATCGAACGAGGCGTCTTCGTCGGCTGATTGCTGTTCTTCCACGTCCGCAGCCAGCTTCTCGGCAAATCCCGGGCCGAGCATCGCTCGCGCATCTTCGATGAGACGCCGAAAGCCACCCAGCGCAATCAACGCTCGCTGCGGCAGCAGCTTGTCCTCAATGGCGACGCCGATTGCGTCCCATGTACTCATGCCTGAAGAGAGCGCCATGCGCTCCAGCGTCTCCATCGTCGTCTTGCCGATGCCCCGTGGCGGCGAATTGACCACACGGCTCAGCGCGATAGAGTCGTGCACATTCTGCACCAGCTTCATATAGCTGATGATGTCTTTCACTTCGGCACGGTCGTAAAAGCTGAAGCCTCCAACCATGTGGTACTGAATCTGATATCGCCGCAGCGCCTCTTCCACCAATCGCGATTGCGAGTTCGTGCGGTAGAGCACAGCGCATCGCGGCGCATCTTCCTGACCGCCAGCCTCGCGAAGATATTTCTGAATACGGTCCGCGATGAACAGCGCTTCATTCTCACCATCGGGAGCCTCGTAGTAACCAATCAACGAGCCGCCCTCGCGCGAGGTCCAGAGATTTTTGCCCTTACGCTGCGTGTTCTGCGCAACGACCGCCGACGCTCCTTCGAGAATCACCTGCGTCGAGCGATAGTTCTGCTCCAACCGGATGGTCTGGACTTTGGGGAAATCTTTTTCGAACTCCAGAATGTTACGAATGTCTGCGCCGCGCCAGCTATAGATAGACTGGTCCTCATCACCAACGACGCAGACATTTCCTTCCGGCCCAGCTAGCAACTTCATCAGTTCGTACTGCGGACGGTTCGTGTCCTGGTACTCATCGATCATCAAATAGCGATAGCGGCGGTTGTACCTCTCTCTTACCTCGCTCGAAGATTTCAGCAGGCGCACCGTCTCTAGCAGCAGGTCATCGAAGTCCAGTGCATTGGCCTTGAACAACTCCTTGCGATAGATCTCGAAGACGTGCGCAATCTTCTCTTCCATCGGGTTTGCGCTCGCCAGAAAATACTCCTGCGGGTCGATCATGTGGTTCTTCGCCCAAGAGATGCGCCCCAGCGCCACACGCGGCTTAAGCGCCTTGTCATCGATAGCTAACCGTTTTAACGCTTGTTTAACAACTGCCTGCTGGTCGGTCTCGTCGTAGATGGCGAAGGTCTTCGTCAGTCCGACGCCGTTGACGCGCATGGCCTCGATGTCGCGACGAAGCACACGGACACAGAACGAGTGAAACGTCGCCAGCATCGGCTTGGCGAGCGAAGTGTGCCCGAGAATCTTGTCGACACGCTCGGCCATCTCCTTTGCGGCTTTATTCGTAAAAGTTACGGCGAGGATCGAGTCCGCCGAAACTCCTCTCTCCTTAATGAGATAGGCGATGCGATGTGTAATCACGCGGGTCTTGCCGCTGCCCGCTCCTGCCAGCAGCAACACCGGGCCGTCGACGGCTTCGACGCCCTCCCGTTGCTGCGGGTTCATATTTGCAACCAACTCCGATGGCATTTCTAAAAAGACTCCAACTTCGATTTTACGTGCATGCATCGCGACATTGACGACATGTGATGTGGATCATTGACGACACATGATGTGGATCTATTTATCGGAATAATTCCAGCAAACTCCGATTCATCTTTATGATGCATCGCACAATTTTTTTTCATCGAACTCGGAACAACCCACATCCAAACTGCGTAACCAACACAACGACGAGTTTCCTGATTCCATGGCAGCGAGATCCCGTCGTAATCGAGCATTAGGGGGAAACTCATGTTCCGTCAGAAAGCACTCGTCCTCGTTCTCACTGCCGCCTGCTCGTCCACGATGCTCTACGCTGCGCCGTTCGGCAGCATCTTCCACAAAGATAAGAGCACCGCGACGGCAAGCAATAGCGCAGCGGATGTCACGGTCGATTTCAACAACACCGCGGAATATCCACGCCAGATCAAAGTGGGCTCGAAGGTCAAAACCCTCGCTTCGCACAAGGTCACGCATCTCGCCATCCCGGCCGGAACGACTGTCACCGTCTACAGCAGCATGAAGACTCATAACCCCGGTGACGTTCTTGTGGTCGTGGACGCGAGCCACCCCAACCAGACTATCAACGTCGACTAAGCTTCTGCTCACTCGGCCCCGCGTCTCCGAAACCCCAATCCTGATGGGCGTAGCTCGTACTTTGCCTTAACTCGTACTTTGCCTTAAAACGTCCGGCCTGCGAGAAGTTCTCCGCATGCTAACGCTAAACCGCGCTCCTCGCGCGTACGGGCGGCCTCGTCTCTCAAACATCGCCACACCAACGTATCCAGACGTATCAACAGGAGTGTCCTTATGATTCGCCGTTCACTTTTTGTCGCGCCGATCGCCTTAGCTTGCTTGGTTGCATCGCAGGCTGTGTATGCTTCACCGATCAACATCATCGCTCCAGCCAACGCCATGTTCGCTCGATCGAAGACAGTGAAGTTTCAGCTTCACAACGGTTCCTCTTCACCGATGGAACTTAAGGCCGGCGATAAAATCGTAACGCTGAAGGCGGGCGAGACCATTCGCCTCGACCTGGCTGCCGGCACACGAATCGTCACCAACTCGGCATCCGCTACTCACCCCGCCGGAACCCTTGTGCTTGAAGTTTCAACCGGGTTCGACGGTTCGACCGTTACCCTTAACTAATTTTCTTCATGGTATTTTCATCAGGGCAGGTAGCCTTTCCCTGCCCTTCCTCATCACTCCAGCCTTTGTAATTTATCGTTCGCTCGCTTGCGGACGATATGCTGGAAGCATGTCCATCCACAATATTGCCGTCTTCTGTGCCTCAGCCAGCGGTGCCGACCCTGCCTATCAAAAAGCTGCCGACGATCTGGGCGAAGCTCTGGCCGCGCACGATATCGGTGTCATCTATGGTGGAGCCAAGGTAGGTCTCATGTGCGCTGTTGCAGAATCTGCGTTGACACATGGAGGACGCGTCGTTGGCGTCATTCCCGAGGTGCTCGTCGATCTCGAAGTAGCGCACCACGGCGTCACCGAATTACACGTCGTTGACACCATGCACACGCGCAAAGCGCTGATGGGCGAGAAATCCGATGCGTTCATTATCATGCCCGGCGGCTTTGGAACACTCGAAGAGATGTTTGAAGTGCTTGCCTGGCAAACACTCAAGCTGCACAACAAGCCGATCGTCCTGTTGAATATCAACGGTTTCTACAACCAGCTGCTGAGCTTTCTCGACCACGCTGTCGCTGAGGGAATGCTGAAGCAGAAGAGCCACCAGATCCTACTCGTCGCCAACAGTGTCGAAGAAGCGCTCGTTGCCCTGAACATCGAATAATAGACTCTATAAATTTCCTCAATGCGCGCGGTTATCGCCTATTCCTTGCGTTTAATGAGCTATATCTCGAAGATAAATATGTATTTGAAATACATATTTAAAAGGGAGAAAAATTTATGCTCCAACAACACAAGGAAATCGTTCAGGCTACCGTCCCCGTTCTTCAGCAGCATGGCGAGACGATTACCACGGAGTTCTACCGCACGCTCTTCGAGGAAAATCCCTCGCTCTTCAACATCTTCAATCCCGCAAACCAGCAGAACGGCGGCCAGGCGCGCAGCCTCGCGGCCTCCATTCTTGCCTATGCGGCCCACATCGATAAGCTCGATCAGCTTGGCGGCATGGTCAATCGCATCACGCACAAACATGCCAGCCTCGAAGTGCAGCCCGAACACTATCCCATCGTCGGCGACCATCTGCTGCGCGCCATCCGCACCGTGCTTGGCGAGGCGGCTACGCCTGCAGTGATCGACGCCTGGGGCGCAGCGTATGGCCAGCTCGCGGAGATCATGACCGGCGTGGAGCAGAAGCTCTACACCGAAGGCCGCGAGCAGCCCGGCGGATGGGCCGGATACGCTCCGCTCAGGGTCGAGCGCAAGGTAGTGGAGAGCGAGACCATCACGTCGTTCCATCTTGCATCGCCCACAGGCGCGCCGCTGCCTTCGTTTCTGCCGGGACAGTATCTTGCTGTCAAAGCGCAGGTTCCCGACTCCGCCTTCACGCAGACCCGCCAGTACAGTCTCTCGCAGGCTGCCAACGGCACCACTTACCGCATCAGCGTCAAGCGCGAATCCGCACCGCCGCACATTGCGGCAGCGGAGAACGGGCTCATCTCCAATCATCTTCACCGATCGGTACACGAGGGCGACACCATCCTGGCGCATGTGCCGCAAGGCGACTTCGTCCTGCGCGACAACAGCAAGCCAGTCGTGCTACTCAGTGGAGGCGTCGGCATCACTCCGGCCATCTGCATGGCCGAGCACCTTGCACGCAACTCCAACTCGCGCCCTGTACTCTTTGTTCATGCCACCACGCAGCGCAGGCATCATGCCTTCCGCGACGAGGTTCGCGCGCTTGCCGCTGCCTATCCCCATACCCGCGCTCTGGTCTACTACGAGAAGGTCTCGCCTGCCGACGTGCAGGGCCGTGACTACGATCTTGAAGGCCGTATCACGATCGACTCACTTCGCCCACATCTTTTTGAGCAGGCAACGGATTACTACTACTGTGGCCCCGTTGGCTTCATGGCAGCCGTCGAAAACGTTCTCGATGAGCTGAACGTTCCGCTCTCCGACCGTTATAGTGAAGCATTCGCTCCTGATCCGTCTTTCGTGACGGAGCTGGCGAACGCCTAAACTATCGGAGCTGCTTTTTTCATGCACATCAACCGTTTTTCCGACCTGGCCCTGCGGCTGCTGATGTACCTCAGCAGCCGCCCCGAGCCGATGCAGGCCACGGTCACCGTCCGCGCCGCGGCTGTTATGTTTAACGTTCCCTACGACCATCTGGTGAAGGTGGCGTATCAACTAGGACAGCAGGGCTTTCTCATCACCACCAAAGGAGCAGGCGGAGGATTGCGCCTGGCGCGCGCCGCCGAGTCGATCTCGGTCGGCGAAATTCTGCGCGTCGTCGAACCGGGAGACTCCGTCGTCGACTGCCACTCGCAGCCCTGCCCCCTTGCCGGAGCCTGTCTGCTTAAGGGCGCGCTCGATAGCGCCTACGCCGCCTTCCTCGACAAGCTCGACGAATACTCGCTCGCCGCAGTCGCACGCACACCGCGTCTGCAAAAGCTGGTCTACCTCAAGCCACAGGTCAAGAGCGTCAGCCCTTCGCCGCGCACTCCGCGCACTGGCAAACGCGCCGCAGGTAATCCCACGAGTAAATCCCGGACTCGTGCCCGTCGTTCCACTTAAATTTCAACGCATACTTGCCTACTGGAGTCACTTCGATCGGCCGCGCAGGCGCTTCGTACATCGCGAGCAGCACCTGTGCCTTGGGCTTGGCCACACCCGGCTTACGCCCGCTCTTTTCGCGCTCTTCGTGACAGGTCGCGCAGGGGCAGGCATTGCGCAGCCACACAAAGTTCCAGGCGCTGTGGTGACCATCCTTCCAGTCGATCTCGACGCCCGTTCCCTCGGTCTTCATCACGCGCACTTTTTTCGGAGTGACGGCGTCCGCGTGCAATTGTTTTTCTTCAGCCGCCTCACGCAGGGCCTCGTCCGCACTCACAATCCGAATTCCTTCGTGGCTCATACCCCTTTTACCTCCTTCAGTGCGTCGCGATCGAAGCGCAGCTTAAACATCAGGATGCTCATCGCGAGCACAAATGTCACGGCATTGGCTACGATCACCGGCTTGGAATGTACCAGCACACCGTATGCCAGCCACAACGCCGTTCCTACCGAGAAGATCAGGAACATACCCAGCGAGATCTCACGTGCCGAGCGCAGCCGCACCACGCGGATCAACTGCGGCAGAAACGATAGCGTGGTGCACGTAGCTGCAACGTAGCCGATAAAGTCGATGGTATTCTGCTGCATTTTAGTGCTGCCTCCAGAAGAAATAGGCCGAAATAACGCATCCTGTGATTACCACGATCATACGCAGAACCTCGGGGTTCATGCGCCGCGCATAGCGAGCGCCGATATACCCTCCCATGGCGGCAAACACCATCGAGATCAGGCAATAGTGCCACAGCACCGCTCCACGCACGATAAAGGTGATAATGGCCACAAAGTTCGACAGACAGGCGGCTACGATCTTCATGGCATTGAGGGAGTGCATCTCCTCTACCCCAAACAAAGCCAACACGGTCATCACCAGAAATCCGCCACCGGCGCCGAAGTATCCGATGTAGAAGCAGATCGGAAACAACGAGCAAAACAACAGCAGGTACTGCGGAGGGCGTTCCGCATGAGGCACTGCAGAGCGTGCGC
This sequence comes from Edaphobacter dinghuensis, assembly GCF_014640335.1. Taxonomy (NCBI): domain Bacteria; kingdom Pseudomonadati; phylum Acidobacteriota; class Terriglobia; order Terriglobales; family Acidobacteriaceae; genus Edaphobacter; species Edaphobacter dinghuensis. The sequence continues at coordinate 338,885 of NZ_BMGT01000001.1, forward strand.
GCAGCCAGCGCGATACCGGCCCGCTGATACCGAAGATCACCGCTCCCATCAACAACAGCCACGGAATGAGATAGAGAAACGTGACCTGCCGCGTCCTCAACAAGACCTCTGCGCCGGTCAACCCTCCAAGAACTGAAGCGAGCACGACAACCGGCAGCAAGTCTTTGCGTACATCCGACTTCAACGTCGCCAGCGAGGTCAACTGCCCCGGCCACAGAGCCACCGTGTTCGTCGCATTCGCCTGAACCGGCAGCACTCCCATCGACAGCATCGCCGGAAACGACAAAAACGAGCCGCCGCCCGCCATCGCATTCATGACGCCAGCGATCGACGAGGCTGTGACCAGCCACAGATAGTGCCAATGCGAGCTAAAACCGGAGAGCATCCATCTTCAATTGTATTTGCTGGCTATGTCTCCGCTCGGCGAAGTCGTTACTCAACAAAGACGGGTATCTCCGGCGTAGCTGCAATCAGCCCGCGGGTGTACTCGTGCCGCGGAGACTCGCAGACCTGCTCGCAGTCCCCATATTCCACCAGCCGTCCTCGCTGCATCACCGCAACCCGGTCGCACAGATACCGCACCAGCGGCATCGAATGCGAGATGAACAGATAAGTGAGCCCATACTTTCTCTGCAACTCGCGCAGCAGGTTCACTACCTGCGCCCCCACCGAAACATCCAGCGCGCTGACCGGCTCGTCCAGCACCAGAAACTCAGGCCGCAGCGCCAACGCACGCGCAATATTGACGCGCTGCCGCTGTCCACCGCTGAACTCGTGCGGATACCGTTCGAGCACAGAAGCATCCAGCCCGACCTGGTGCAACATCTCTGCCAAATGCTCCGTCGAAGCAGACGCCTGCTCGCCATGGATCGCGAATGGCTCTGCCAAAATTTGCCTGACGGTCATGCGCGGATTCAGTGCAGCATAAGGGTCCTGAAAGACGATCTGCATCCGCCGTCGCATCGCCCGCAGCTCATGGGCTCCGGCCGCAAGCAGATCCACGCCGTCGTACTCGATGCTCCCCGCCGTAGTCTCAATCAGGCGCAGCAACATTCTCGCCACCGTGCTCTTGCCTGAACCGGACTCACCAACCAGCCCCATCGTCTCGCCCCGGTGAATCGCAAGCGAGACATCGTCGACCACGCGCACCGAGTCGCCACCACGCGCATACTCTTTCACCAGCCCTCGCGCCTCCACCAGCACCGCAGCATCCGTCGACATAGCCGGATGGTAGCATCGAAATTCAGGAGCGTGCTCAGCGCAATGACGATATCCCCCATCTCCCTCGCCGGAAAAACCGCCCTCGTTACGGGAGCCAGCTCCGGGCTGGGCTGGGCAACTGCGGTGGCGCTTGCCCACCATGGAGCGAACATCGTCGTTACCGCCCGCCGCGAAGAGCGCCTCCGCCAGCTCTGCGCAGAGATCGAGTCTACCGGCACAAAGGCCGTCTTCTTTGCCGGAGACGCCGCCGCAGAAGCCACCGCGCAACAAACCATCGCGCTCGCCGTCGCTACCTTCGGCCACCTCGATATCCTCATCAACAACGCCGGAGCAGGAAACTACAAGAACCTCATCGACACCTCAGCCGAGGAGTACGACGCCCTGATGAATGCCAATGTAAGGTCAGGCTTCCTCTTCTCCCGCCACGCGGTCCCGCACATGATCGAGCAGAAGCAAGGCACAATCCTCTTCATCTCGTCCGTCTCCGGTTTACAGGGTGTCGCTGGCGAAGCCGTCTACTCTGCCAGCAAATTCGCTCAGGTAGGCTTCGCGCAGTCGCTCGACGCCGAGCTTCGCAAACACGGCATCAAGGTAGGAGTCATCTGCCCCGGAGGCATGAAAACCGAGTTTGCCGTAGGCCACGGCCGCACCGAAGACTACGTTCGTAGCTCGCACATGATGGAGCCGCACGAAGTCGCCGAAGCCATCGTCTTCGCCTGCCTCCAGCCCCCCAACCTGCGCATCCCGCAGATGACCGTCCGCCACATGGGCTGATTTCGCCAACGAGCGGCAAATTTTTCTCGTTTCTATTTTTTATAATCAAGTCATGTCGAAGCGTGAATTTCAGACCGAAGTCAGTCAACTCCTCCAGCTCATCATCCACTCTCTCTACTCGCATCCAGAGATATTCCTCCGCGAGCTCATCTCCAACTCCTCCGATGCGCTTGATAAGCTGCGCCACCTGACACTTGTCGACGACACCTACAAAGCGCTCCCTTTCACTCCTCGTATCGACCTCGAGCTCGATGAAGAAAAAGGCACCCTCACCATCGCCGACACCGGCATCGGCATGAACGAGGAAGACCTCGTCTCCCACCTCGGCACCATCGCCCGCTCTGGAACGAAGAACTTCCTCGCCCAGCTCTCCGGCGACGCAAAGAAAGACTCCAATCTCATCGGCCAGTTCGGCGTAGGCTTCTACAGCGCCTTCATGGTCGCCGACCGCATCGAAGTCGTCTCCCGCAAGGCAGGTGAAGAGCAGGCCTGGCGCTGGGTGAGCGACGGCAAGACCGGCTTCGAGATCGAACCCGCCGAGCGCTCCGTCGCTGGCACCACGATCCTTCTTCACTTCAACGAAGAAGGCAAGCAATACGCCAATAGCTGGCGTCTGCGGGAGATCGTCAAGAAGTACTCCAACCACATCGCCTTCCCCATCTTCCTGACCTACGACAAGAGCGAGTGGAACGAAGCCGAAAAGAAGTCGGAGAAGGTCCGTACCACCGAGCAGGTCAACGCCGCCAGCGCCCTCTGGCGTCGCCCCAAAAACGAGCTCACCGACGAGGATTACAAAGAGCTGTACAAATCCATCTCCGGCGATTCGCAGGACCCACTCTTCTGGTTCCACACCCGCGCAGAAGGAACACTGGACTACACTACGCTCTTCTACATCCCTGCAAAGGCCCCGCTCGATCTCTACCAGGCCGAATACAAGGTCGGCGTAAAGCTCTATGTAAAGCGCGTCTTCATCATGGACGATGCCCGGGAGCTTCTCCCCCAGTATCTGCGCTTCGTTCGCGGCATCATCGACAGCGAAGACCTCCCTCTCAACGTCAGCCGCGAGATTCTCCAGCAGAACCGCGTGCTCACCAGCATCCGTACCGCCAGCGTCAAAAAGATCCTCTCCGAACTGAAGAACGTCGCATCCTCTCAGCCCGAAAAGTATCTGGAGTTCATCACCCAGTACAACCGTCCGCTCAAAGAAGGCCTCTACAGCGACTACGCCAACCGCGAGACGCTGCTCGACCTCATTCGCTTCAAGACAACCAAGGCAGATGGCCTCACCAGCCTCGCTGAGATCAAGTCGCGCATGAAGGAAGGTCAGAAGAGCATCTACTACATCACCGGCGGCTCCGAATCCTTGCTGCGGACATCGCCTCTGCTCGAGATCTACAAGAAGAAAGACCTCGAAGTTCTCATCCTCGACGACGATGTCGATGAGATCGTCTTCTCCGGTGTCGACAAGTACGGCGACATCGACCTCAAGGCCGTTAACAAGGCATCGACCGGCGATGACCTGAAGGACGAAGCTGAACCCGAGACAGATAAAGCCGAAGCATTGAAGCCTCTACTCGACAAGCTGAAGGCCACACTCGGAGACCGCGTCAAAGATGTGCGCGCCTCTGTGCGTCTCGCCGACAGCCCCTCCTGCATCGTCTCCGACGAGGATGACCCCTCGCTGCAGATGCAGCAGATGCTGCGTGCCATGGGGCAGAAAGACATCCCTGCACCCAAGCCCACGCTCGAGATCAACCCTGATCACGAGATCGTCAAGAAGCTGCTTGCGCGTTCCGACGACGCAGTCACACAGGATGCAGCGTGGATGCTCTTCGATCAGGCACTGCTGATGGAAGGCGTTACCTTGCAGGACCCCGCCGCCTTCGTCCAGCGCCTCAACCGTGTCCTGAATCTATCGATATAAAAATAAGCAAGACTAAAGAAGGGGCTGCGCACACACGCAGCCCCTTCTATTCCGCGTGGGAAGTCAAGATCCCAGGCGCAATGGTTAGATGGGGAGTTCCCGGACTCTCTGTCCGCGTTTCAGTACCGCGAAATGCGCTTCCGTCGATTCTCCTGCCCTGCCCGATTATGTAACCCCGGTTCTCAGCAAGGAAATCTCGCTCTCGGCGTGATTGGTGCGCCTTTGTTGAAAACGATGAAGGTAGAGGTAGATAACAGGCGTAATGTAGAGGGTCAGCGATTGCGAAAGCAGGAGCCCTCCGACGACCGCTATGCCAAGGGGGCGGCGCGCTTCGCCGCTTACACCTCTTCCGAAGACGATCGGAAGTGCACCAAGAAGCGCGGCCATGGTGGTCATCATGATCGGACGAAAGCGTTGCAGGCAACCCTGATAGATGGCGGCCGCGGGGCTAAGACCAGAGTTACGTTCGGCATCGAGCGCAAAATCTACGATCATGATTGCGTTCTTCTTCACAATGCCAATCAGCAGAATCACGCCCAGGAATGAGTAGAGGTTCAGGTCTTCGCCGCATGCCAGCAGAATTAGCAGAGCGCCAATAGCCGCCGATGGCAGGCCGGACAAGATCGTGATTGGATGGATGAAGCTCTCGTAGAGCACTCCAAGGACCAGATAGATCACAAGGACCGCAATCACCAGCAGAACTCCGAGACCTTTGAGCGAGCTCTGGAACTGCGCTGCAGTACCTTGAAACGCGAAGCTGATCGTCGCCGGCATCCCGATCTCTTCGGCAGCTCTGCGAACAATCTCGGTTGCGGCGCTGAGTGAGACTCCAGGCTTGAGATCGAAATCAAAAGTAACTGCGGGAAATTGGCCTATGTGGTTAACAGTTAATGGCGCAACTGTCTGGGTAAGCGTTGTAACCGCAGCGAGCGGTACCAGCCGCCCGCTGTTTGATCGGATGTACAAGTCGGCCAGCGCTGCAGGATCTCGTTGATACTGTCGCTCGACCTCCAGAATCACGTCATAGCGTTCAGAAGACAACGTGATCGTATTGGCGCGCCGGTTTCCGTAGGCATCGTAAAGGGTATTGGCAATCTTTTCTGGGTCGACATCGAGCGACATAGCGAGATCACGGCGGATGTCGACGTTCACCCGCGGGGCGCTCATCTGCAAGTCGCTCGAGACGTGCACCAATTCCGGAAGGGCCTGCATCTTTGCCTTCAGAAGCGGCGCCCAGCGGTACAACTCTTCTGCGTCGGGACTCTCAATCGAAGCCGAGTATTGCGAACGGCCTTCATTTTGGCCTAGGTCGACGTAGTCACCGGGACGCATATAGACATTGAGTCCGGGGATTTTGTCCAGCCGTTTCTGCAGATCGGCAATGATCGTTTTAACATTTGGCCTGCGTTTGTCTGAAACGAGATTGACCCAGAACCATCCGACATTTTGCGATCCGACACCCGACAGATTGCTTTGCATCCCTGGAACTGTCGCCAAAATTTTGTTTACTTCCTCGCCATAAGCAACCATGCGGTTGAAGGAATTGTCCTGAGCAGCTTCCAGGGTCCCCTGAAAGTTCGGGACATCTACCGCGGGCAGAAAGCTCTTGGGTACGATGAAGAAGAGATACAAGGTGAGGGCGGTCATGGCGATACTGACGAGAATGGTCGATCGCCTATGACGCAAAACGGTATCGAGCGAACGACGATAAGCCTCCTGCACATTCGCATAGAAGCTTTCTGTATGCTGCTGGAACCAATTAGACATTGTCTCCCGCGAGCTGAGGAAGCGACTACAAAGCATCGGTGTGAGTGTCAGGGCAGTAAGACCGGAGAGCAATATCGATACGGAGATCGTCACTGCGAACTCGCGGAGCAAACGCCCTAGAACTCCGTTGAGAAAGACGATGGGCAGAAAGACTGCGACCAGCGAGAGTGTCATCGAAATAATTGTGAAGCCAACCTCATTGGCGCCGTCGAGCGCAGCTTGCATAGGTATCTTGCCCATCTCGCGATGACGCACAATGTTCTCGATCATGACAATGGCATCGTCGACAATGAAGCCCACCGAGAGAGTGATCGCCATCATCGAAAACATATCTACGGAATAGCCGAGCAACCGCATCACAAGGAACGATCCGAGGATCGATACAGGAATGGTTGCGCTGGCGATGATTGTTGAAGAGACCGTCCCCAAAAATAAAAATATGACCAGCACCACGAGACCGATTGTGATGATAAGGGTACGGTTGACCTCAGAGATAGAATCGCGAACCAGGTCGGCATCGTCGGCGACTTTTCCGAAGGAGACTCCAGGAGGCATGGAGTTACGCAGCGACAGGATGACCGCTTTTACTTTGTCGGCGACTTCAATCGTATTGGCGCCCGGTTGTTTGCGCACTGCCAAGATAATGCTTCGTCGCCCATTGATCCAGAATCGGCTTCTGTCATTCCTTGAACTATTGAAGACGTTGGCAACCTGATTGAGACGGATGGGAGAGCCGTCGCGATAGGCAACAACCATTTGGGAATATTCCCCGGCTGAGCTGAGCTGGCTATTGGCCTGCAGCGAGAAGTCTTTGTTGTCGCCATATAATGTGCCCGATGGCAGGTTGGCGCTGTTGCTAGTCAGCGCTGTACGAAGCTGCTCTAGATCGAGCCCGTAAGCTGCCAGTCTTGCCGGGTCGGCCTGCACCCGAATTGCAGGTGCTTCGGGACCATACACCTCGACCTGGGAGACCCCGCTCACCATGGAGACGCGCTTGGCGAAGACCTGGTTGGCGTATTTTTCGAAATCGTCAAGCGCAATAGTCTTCGAGGACATTTCGAGCCACAGAATGGGGTTTTGTGCCGGATTCACTTTCGAATAGGAAGGCGGAGAGGGCATGCTGGCCGGCAGCGTGCCGGCAGCACGCGAGATCGCGGCCTGGACATCCTGCGCAGCCGCATCCACACCTCGGTTCAGGTCGAATTGCAATGTAATATTGGTTTCGCCCAACTGGCTGGTGGAGGTCATGTGCTCGATGCCGGGGATGGTTGAGAACTCGCTCTCAAGCGGAGTAGCAACCGTCGATCCCATGGCGTCGGGATTCGCGCCGGGAAGCTCGGCCTGGACGCGGATGGTCGGATACTCGACCTCGGGCAGGTTACTGACGGGCAGCGACCAATAACTCAAAATCCCGAAGCCGGCGATGGCCGCGATCAGCAGCGTGGTAGTGGTCGCGCGATGGATGAAAAAATCGGTAAAGCGCATAGACTAGCACCTTGCGTTACATTGGCGACATATGCCCTCACGGGGTGAGAGTCGGGTTTGAGTGGGATAGCTTAGTGCCCGGCGTACTCAGGAGCGTGACGGTCACACCATCTGTTAGCCGGAGCTGCCCCTCAGTCACCACCATGTCGCCGGACTTGATGCCGCTGCCGATGATTGCTTGTTCGGGGCCGCTTGACGGCCTGTAAGTGCGCAGGACGGTGACGGACGCAGTGGAAGCCGAGCCGGACTGGATTAGCCAGACGTATTTGCCGTCCAGGCTATCCTGAACTGAAGACTCCGGGACCACCGTTCTGCCGGTTTCCATGCCTAGTTGCAGGCGCACGTTAACGAACTCGCCTGGCCAGAGTGCATTGTTGGTATTCGGAAAAATAGCTTTGAGTCTGATCGTGCCAGTGGTTGCATCTACAGTGTTATCGATGAACACGAGATGACCACCCCTCACCAGGCCATCGGCGCTTTCGGAGCCGCTGACGTTGGTCGAGTCAGTGCTTGCGTCCACCGTAAGCTGTCCTGCCGCATTGAGACGCCGAACCTCGGCCAAACTCTGCTCGGGAATCCCGAAGGTGATGTAGATAGGAGCCAACTGCCGTAGAGTCACGAGAGTGGTATCGTTGTCTCGCACCATGTTGCCCGCCTTCACCATTACCGCTCCAGCCCGCCCGCTGATGGGAGCGACGACATCGGTGAAGCGAAGTTGCAGCTGGGTCTCGGCAAGGCGCGCGCGGTCGGCCTTGGTGGAACCGGCAGCAGCCTCGACTGCTGACTGATCGGCGTGCAGGGCCGCTTGAGATGTGTCGCTGGTGGTAATCAGCTGGCTTACGCGCTGTCTGGAGATCACTCCCAGCGTTCCGAGTTGCCGTGCGACATCGGCCTCCGACTGACTCTGTTTTTCTGCCGCCGCATCCCGCGCGACCACGGCACGCGCCTGCTGCTCCATCGCGGCATCGCGTTCCAGATTGGCCTGCTCTTCCCCCATCTGACGTTCAAGCGTCTCGCGATCAATACTGAACAGAAGCTGGCCCTTGCTTACGCTCTGTCCTTCCGCGAAGGCGACGCGATTGATCTGCCCTGCAATGCGCGACTTCACATCGACGCTGTCAATCGCTTCGACATTACCGACGGCCTCAATTTCCAGAGGAACGTCTTCTCGAACTGCACGGACAGCGCGAACCGGTATGGCCTCGGTTGCCGTAGTGTTTGTCTTGGCCGCCACGCGAGTGCAGGATGTCAATGGAAGACAGAACAGTGCTGCGAGCCATGCCAATGGGAAAAACGGCAAAATTCCGCGGAGCTTCACCATCGCAACACCTCAGGGTCAGCATCTGCGTCTTTTTCGCGCGCAGCCATCGACATGCAGCCGAAGTGGATCTAAATGCAGCGAGGGCCTGAAAATAAGCAGCCGACGCAAACTACTCGAACCACGGCTGGCATTTAGCATTCTTGCTGCAGAAAAGACGCTCTTCCCTGCAAAGATCTGGCGATGGCACCCCCGGAGTACGATTCTGGAAGCATCGAAATTCCTGTCGAGGCACGAAAGGCAGATGGAAGGAAGCATATGAACGCACCAGACTTATCGCTGGCAATGCCCAGCAACGATGCGATCACGACGCCGTTCAGCGGGAACAGCACTGACATGGAAGTAGATGCCGGCCTGCTTACAGGCCTGCGTCTTAATGGTCACGCAGTGATCTTTTCCGCGGCTACTTTTCTCGGTCTCACCACTGCCGCCGAATGCCATTCGATCACTTACCTTCCTTCGCTGCTTTATGGAGCAGTGCTTTGGCTTTGGTGGGGCTGCATTGCAAGCGGAATGTGGAAGCTGAGCACGCGGCTGCCGTTTGCTTCAAACTTCTCGTTGAAGACAATTTCAATTCAGCTGTTTGCGGGTTCGGCGCTCGGCATTGTCCATCTGCTGCTGTTGGGAAGCGTCGGGTTCACGAACTCAGCTTGGCGAGCGCATGCATCTGCGCTCTCGATATGGACGAGCCTGCTCAACATCAATCGCTTTGGCATAGAAGTATTGCTCTACGGTTTTCTCTTCGGCATCATTGGCATCGTTCAGTTCCAGATTCGCGCGCAGCAAGATGCCCTGAAATCGATGGAGTTGCGAAAGCAACTCTCCGCCGCGCATCTACGCGCGTTGCAAATGCAGCTGGAGCCGCATTTCCTCTTCAATACGCTGAATGCGATTACCACGCTGGTAGAGTTTGGAAGGCAAAAGGAAGCGTTGGCGACGCTCTCTCACCTTAACGCAATGCTGCGAAGCACGCTGCAGAGAACAACTCCGGAGAAGGTTCCGCTCTCACAAGAGTTGGAGATGATGGAAAACTATCTCGCCATTGAACAGGTCCGCTTTGCCGATCGTCTTCGCATCGAGATCAAAGTAGAGCCGGGCGCCCTGGACGGGCTCGTCCCGTGTTTTCTGCTTCAGCCAATCGTCGAGAACGCCATCCGGCATGGGATTGCGAACTGTGAGAGCGAAGGAGTGGTGGAGGCCTCGGCGCGGCGCGATGGGGCTATATTGCTGCTCCGCGTGCGCGACTCAGGAAGCGGTCTTAGGATGTCGCCGCAAAATGGCCACGGTATTGGCCTCAATAACACGCGAGACAGACTTGCGCATTTCTATCGCGACGGTTACTCGATGAAAGCGCAGCCCGTAGAATCCGGAGGATTCGAGGTAGCTATCTCTATCCCCTACGAACGCTGCCTAAGATGAAGCTAACAACCATCATCGCCGACGACGAGCCGCTGGCGCGTGAGCGCCTGAGGTTTCTTTTGTCCAGCGACGAAGAAATCTGTGTCGTCGGCGAGTGCCGAAACGGAAGAGAAGTCGTCACGGCACTCAAGGAGCGGCGGATTGATGTGCTTTTTCTCGACATTCAGATGCCGGGCAGAGGAGGGTTCGAAGTTATCGAGCAGGTCGGCCTCGCGCACATGCCGGTTACAGTCTTTGTGACGGCGCACAATCAACACGCGGTCAAGGCATTCGAGGTCCAGGCGCTGGATTACCTAACCAAGCCGGTTGAACCAGAGCGCTTGCAGGCAACTCTGGCACGAGTAAAGGAGCGTCTTGCGTCGAGTGCCGCGCTGTCTAATCAAGAGCAACTGAAGTCCGCTCTGCAAAGCCTTGGGAATGGCGCCAAAGCAAGAAGAGACTATCCTAGACGGCTGCTCATACCCGGCGGCAGAAGAGATTCTTTCGTCAACGTCGACGAAATCGAATGGATCGAGGCCGCGGACTACTACTGTTGTCTGCATGTCGGGTCTAAGAACCTCATGCTGCGAGAGACGATCAAACAACTCGCGGAAATCCTCGATCCCGAGAAGTTCGTGCGTATCCACCGCTCCATCATCGTGAATGTCGATAGAGTCCAGGAAATCTTTCGCGAGGGACGCAGCGAAGGCTTCGTAAGTTTGACGAACGGACAACGGCTAAAAATGAGCAGGGCCGGGTGGCAGCAACTGCTTGTCGTTACACGCAGCTGATCTCCCTTCCTACAGCAGTGCGCGTCACCGTGTTGTCACCACTTCAATTCAGTTATTTCTCAGCAGCATCAGCGTAACCCAGAGTCATACAAGTATGCGTCGGCGTTTCGAGAATCAATGGCTAAATCGAGTTGCAATAATCCGGGACGGAAGCGGTGCTGCATCAAGACTTGTCGTCTCAATCAAGATTTCGAAGGGACCGACAGTTCCATTCGGCAGGGTAGCCCGCTGAATAATTGGACGCATGCTGGCTTCGTCCAGAATCGTATCCGCAGCAGCTTGGGTTGCAGCCATGTTCAACCCCTCAATGAGTAGTATTCGTCCGGTTCGGTTCAGGTTCGGAATAAATGCGACCACTCCAAAAGTTTGATGCGATAGTTGCTGCGATTCATTCTCATATACCGACCGCTCACCTTTTGCGGGGTGTGAGTTGAGGATGGAGCAATGGTTAACATTTGATTCGCAAACGAATTGGAAATTGAGCTGCTTTTGGAGCAGATAGATCCAGGGATCAGTGTGAATTGCTCCCAGCAAAATGGCATTGCCATCTCGCAGATCATCCATTCGCAGGTCGCGGGCGAATCGAACAACAAAACGATCCGGGACTACTTCGGGTAGACGGCTCAACTTTGTAATGATATCGATATCAGCTATGCTGCTATATTTTTGAGTACGCAAATCCTCAACGTTCGCCAGATCGATACCCTTGATATTTACTTCAGAGAGATATTTTCCGCTCACATAATCAGCGAGAGTTGCTGGTTGTTTGGAGAGGTTCTGCAATATACCCAGACCGCTGTCTGCTGGAACGATAAATGTGTCCTGGTCTCTTGAGAATATCTCCGACCAAAGTGGACGGGTGGCCGGTTGCGCACTTGGAAAAAGCGCGCGGATGCGATTGAACAGCAATAGCATCGCACAAAATAGTAAGACACAGCCCCCGGCTCCCAACAGGAACATCCTCCAATCCGGGGTTCGAGGAGATGGTAGAGCAGAAACGACGACCCCTCCTTCTGTAGTTGGATCAGATGTTTCTCTCTGCCTGGACTCCTCTGGACTGGTCGGAGCCCGCGACTGCGAATGGATGGCCGAGGTGGGAAGCCCTGCCATTTGAAAGACCGGAACATAGCCTCCGCGCGGAATCTTGATCCTTATTCGTTCATTTGCTCCTTCACGTGCAAAGTATAAGTCGAGGCGCTTTCGAAGCTGTCCAGCATAGTTGCGGACGATATTGTCGTCGCCAGGATTGTAATCGGCAGGACGATTGAACACCTGGACGCCAATTTGCTGCTCCGTGATTGCCTCAGTCATCCCTCGAAGTTCGCGATCGCAGATATACAACAGAAATTTTGGCAGGAACTCCGACTTCGAGAAGTGTTCACTCGTTGCAATGCGTCGAATCAAATCCCGACAGTCAATCTCGGATAGAGGCACCGTGGGATCGGATTCGCTGGGCTCCCTTCTTTGAGAGCTCTCCGCTGCAACACTCATAAACACCCCGCTTCAATCGAACCGATCGGCATCTTGATGCCCTCTCTGTGACCGAGAGAGCAATACTGCGCCGGCAGGGGTAGCTCTAAACATGGAATAAACCGTTTATAAACCCTCGGTTCCTTTGCTGCAGCGGATACAATCGCTTGCTTTACCATGCATTGTCTCTTTTGAAATCAATGACTTCACCATTTAACACCTGGTTTACAGGTTTCAACGGTTAATGCACCTTTCAAGCAGGAAACCTTCTCCTAGTATTGCTTCATTCACTGGTACCTGATCCCGCGAATAGTCCGATTTTAGGTGCGAAATATGAATAGGAAGTTACGCCTATTCGAGTCGGCAATGGGGCAGTGCGCCAATCTGAATGGAAGACAAAAGGTTCAACTTTAGAGGAGATAGACCAGTGCCCACCAGAAAGTTCAATCGTCATCGAGGATCATGGCTGGCAATAGTGATCCTATTTATATGTACCGCTGCCCAGGCTCAGCAGGACTCTGGAGGAATTGTCGTTACGGTGACTGACCCCGGAGCGGCAATGCTGCCTAACGCGCACATTGCTGTCACAAACAACGGCACAAGCGCCCACTTCAACGTTATGACCAACTCTCTTGGTTCGGTACTTGTTACTCCGCTTCCTGTCGGCGACTACCAGATCATTGTCGAAAAACAGGGCTTCTCCCGGACGATCGTCTCGCATGTTACGGTTCAGCTTCAACAGAACACGCGGGTTCCCATCATTCTTGCGGTTGGAAATGTTGCAGAAGAGACGGTTGTGACGACCCAGCTACCTATATTGCAGACGGAAGATACCTCTGTCGGCCAGACGATCGACGCTGTTCTAAAAGACAACCTGCCGGTCATTGATCGCAGCTTTAACCACCTTGCGCCACTCACCATCGGCGTCAATATGACAACTCCTTCCGGGCCTCGTGACAGTGGAACCGGATTTTCTGCCAACGGTGTTAGTCAATATCAGAACAACTACATCCTTGATGGAACTGACAACAACAGCTACGACCAGAACGTGAACGAGGGCCGGACATGGGCCATCGAACCTTCCCTTGACGCTATCGCCGAATTCAGAGTCCAGACCAACTCCTACTCCGCCGAGTTCGGCAGGGATGGCGGAGCCGTCATCAATGTCATTACAAAAGCGGGCTCAAATCACTTTCACGGCTCCGCTTACGAGTATCTTCAGAACAGTTCCCTAAACACCAATGACTTCTTCAACAACGCACTGAAGATTGCAAAGCCGGACTATAAGAAGAACATCTTCGGCGCTTCTCTGGGAGGGCCTGTTTGGATACCGAAGGTCTACAACGGCCATGACAAAACATTCTTCTTTGCCGACTTCGAGATGCAGCCGTACCGTTCTCCAGGAGCCGTCAACAAAGGACTGATACCTACGCCGGCAGAGGCCTCCGGAGATTTCAGCAGCGACGCGACCATCTACGATCCCACAACGGGGAAGCCCTTCCCTGGCAACAAGATTCCGACAAACCGTATCAGCACGATTGCCTCGAAGATTGCCGCTGCCATCCCGACTCCAAATCTGTCAGGGGCGAACAATTATCTTCACAGCGGCGCACAGAATACGGACGATAACCGCGTTGCTGTACGCATCGACCATCAGCTCACCCAACGAGACACGATCTTCGGTCGTTATCAGTATCAACACCAGAACCAGCCCCAGGTGGGACTCTTCGCGGGAACGATCCTCACAGGCGACGACAATAACACTGCCGATGCTCAGGGCGTGGTTGGAAATTGGATCCACACCCTCAGCGCCAACTTAATTAACGATGCACGATTCGGCTGGACACGACTCAACTGGTTGAACTCCCCAGCCAATTCAACAAATGTAAACGAGCAAGTAGGTATCGGTGGGGTGCCGGTCCAAGGCGGTCTTGCAGGCGGCCTCGCTTCCATCACTTTTAGCAACGGTCTTAGCAGTTTTGGCGGTTCCTACTCTGAGCAGGACCTCAATGGCACCTACCAGGTCTCAGATACAGTGACCTGGATGAAAGGACGACACGCGCTCAAAATGGGTGGAACATATCGTCGTATCGCCTTTTTGAGTGCCGCTAGCTCCTTTGCCCCAAATGGCGAATTCGACTTCGACGGTCACTACACTGGTGGTGGAACATCTGTCGGCAATCCCTTCGCAGATTTCCTTCTGGATCTGCCGAACCAGTCGCGACTTTCAGCCATTCATACGAATGATTATCAGCGCCGTGCCTATTCTCTGTTTGTGCAGGATACGTATAAAGCTACAGCCAAGCTGACTCTCAATATGGGACTTCGGTGGGACTATGTCACCCCCGTCTGGGAGCAACATAATCATGGTGCAATCCTCGACCCCAACACCAGGGTTCTTAATCTCGACCATTACACGGGCGCTTTCCCTGACTCGACGCAGCGTCAGATCAACGCAGGAATCTTCACGGTGAACAACAATGCCAACCGTTATTTCGGCGTTCAGCCAGATCGCCACGACTTCGCTCCACGTGTTGGATTTAGTTACCTCGTGACCCCGACAACGGTATTCAGCGCAGGCTATGGGCTGTTCTTTGGACCGGAGCAGCTCGGACCTTTCGGCGAACCCAGCCCCGGATTCTCAACTCCGTTCCTGGCACAGGCCACCTATGCACCAGCCAACAGTTCCACAGGTACGCTCAATCCGGTGACCATGGATACTGGCTTCCCCTCCTCAGCATTGACAAACCCGACTGGCACCACACTGTTCGCAACTCAACTCAATCTGCGAACGCCCTATTTCGGTCAGTGGAATACGACGATTCAGCAGCAGCTCTCAGAAAACACTTCGTTGGATATTGCGTATATGGGGTCAAAGACCACCGCAATGTATACGACGATGGACTGGAACATTCCCGCCATTGCCCTCAACAACTCTGTTCCATACGCACAACGGCAACCCTTTCCGGACGTCGACGCGAACGGCAATCTTCAGCCTGGAGCGGCGATTCAAGGGCCATCTAACGACGGCATGGGCACCTACAATGCTCTCGGCCTCAAGTTCCAGAGCCACATGAGGAACGGCCTATCGATGATCAGCTCTTATACCTGGGCTCACGATATCGACAACATCACCAACTCTGGCTTAAGCGTCGGCAACAACGGGCGCGGTAATTATCCCTGGAATCAAAATGCCCAGAGAGGCAATTCAGACTGGAACATCACAAATCGATGGGTGACAGCGTTCCACTATGAACTACCGTTCGGCCACGGCAAGACCTTCGGCAGCAATATCAACCGGATGGCGGATGCGTTCATCGGAGGTTGGCAACTGGGAGGAATCCTCACCGTAGAGAGTGGTAACTGGTACACCGTCAATCAAAACTTCGATAGCGCCAACAATGGTCTGGGAAGTTTCTGCGGCACCTGCAGGCAGCGCCCCGACGTCGTTCCTGGACAAAACCCGAATAAAGGACCGCGAAAGGTTGATCCGACAAACACCGCGGTACATTGGTTCAACGTCAATGCGTTTCAGTTCGCAGCAAACGGCACGGTCGGCAATTCCCGCCGAAATTCCGTCGTCGGACCAGCTCATCGTCAGTTCGACGCCTCGCTCGCCAAGCAGGTGTCGTTCACCGATAGCGCAAAACTGCAACTCCGGCTGGAGGCCTTCAACGCCACCAATACTACGAACTTCCTGGTCGACAGCGGTACGACGAGTCCCACTGGGTTCTGGCTTGGGAACTCTAACTTCGGAGTTCTTAATGCGGATCGCGGCGGCCGTGTCGCGCAGATCGTGGCTCGTTTCGTTTTCTAACAACTACTTCCGGCAGAGGCAATCTGTATATGAATCGACGTCAATTCAGTTCGCTTGGCGCAGCAGCTATGGGCGCCGCATTGACCCAACAACTTTGGGCTAGCGAGACACAGGTTGTCTCTACCGGGCGGTATTTTTACTTTGCCGTTCTCGCAGATACACACATTATCGATCCGTTCTATAAAGGGCCTGAAAATAGCCCCGAAGATACGGAGAGCATCTTTCACACAGCGGAGAGACTAACTTCAGCGCGCGAGCTGATCAATAGCCTTCATCCGAAGATCGAGCGGGTCTTCCTGGTGGGCGACTACTTTCATGATTATCCATCGAAGGACTACGACTTTTATTTTCGGAACAAGACCAGACTGGACTACGCCAAAGATCTGACAGATGGTTTCGCGATGCCAGTACATGTTGGCTTTGGGAACCACGATTATTCTGTTCCTGACATATCTCGTGAGATGAGCCACAGGCTATTTGCAGAAAAATTTCAGCTCAGGCCTTACTATGCAGTCGATCACAAGGGATGGAAGTTCATTCACCTTAATAATGCTCTGGGCAATACCTGGTCGCCCACTTCCAAAGACTATGACCTGGATATGGGTTCATTTGGCGAAGAACAACTTAATTGGTTTGAGAGCCAACTGCGGGAACACAAGCCAACCTTTGTCTTTACTCATTTTCCTCTTTGGCAGTGCGCTCCAATAGAAATGAAAGATTATGGACTGCATCCGCTCCTGCAGAGATATCGAGAGACCATTCAACTTGTTGTTACAGGACATTGGCATAAGTGGGTTGATTTCGCCCACACCTTTGGGCCTCCACACTATGTCATGGCTGCAACGCGATATGACCCGAATGCATATATGTTGATGGAAGTTGATACCCACAGCCAGACATGGCGATTCATCAATGCCGACCTGGTCGAGTGGTCAACGCACTATAGTAAGCCATATCACGGGAACCTCCGCTCCTGAGATTTTCAGGGAGTAAGAACACGATTAATTTCGAATGGAAAGCGGTGGTTCTTCCGCCTCTGGGAGATTGGCATTAAGCTCTTTTGCTACTGTGGGTGCAATCTGCCGCATATCCACTACACCAAGATTCTTGCCTCTTATTACGCCTGGTCCCAACATGAAGAAGGCTGACTGTAACTCAGGATGCGTTGGCAGAAAGCCATGCGTACCCTTCTGCTTGGCGCTAGTAATTAATGGCGTAGTGAGGCCTCGGCCAATATAGAAACCCGGCCTGCAGTCAATGAGAAATTCCGCCTGTGGTGTGCCACCGAAGGACGCTGCTTCTTTCTTTGACAGAACGCGAGCAATCCCATTAGCGGGATTCTTTTGCAGGTCAGCAAGAATATTTGCCACCTTGTCGCGCGTTGCCGTGTCAGACGAGTCATGAAGCAGGATCACAGCGCTTCCGCCGCCTGTCCAGGTGAACGCCTTCCAGGATGCAATGTGCTCCGAGGGTGTCTGCGAGATGGTGATCAACCCATGTCGCACGAATTCTGAGTTTAGATTGAGAACGTGGGAGACAGGGAAGAAACCGTGGTCAGATACGATGACGATGTCGGCATCCGGGTAGACCTTGCGCTCATCGTCGACAAGCTGATGAACAAGCCCATCGATCCTCGCCAATGCCTGGTAAGCATCGGGCGTATCAGGACCGCTACGGTGTTGCGCTTCGTCCAGGCCGGATAAATGGACCGTGAAGAAATAAGGCCGCTGCTCGCGGATGATCGTCTGTGCGGCGTGCGTTGTGAAGTTATCCTCGTCCTCAGTCGGCGAATAGGTTCCGATCTCCTTCTCCACATGTTCCAGGAAGCCATCAGGGCGCGATACGGCTTCGAGCAGGTAGTGAGCCTCCGGAGCTTGCGGTAGCGTGATGGATGGGATGTTGTAGTCGATGCCGTACGCACCGAGGCTCACCGGCCAATCCACGCTCGCTGTTGTCAGTCCAGCGGCTTTGGCCGCCTGCCAAAGCGTCCGCACGCGGATTGCATTGCCGTACTCCATCTGCAGACCTTGGGTATTAGCAATGGGATCCTGAAGCATGTTGTTAAAAATTCCGTGCCGTTCTGGCCACGTTCCCGTGATCAGCGTAACGTGGTTCGGATTCGTGATGGTCGGAACAACATTGAGGACACTCTCTGCATACACCCCATTCGTCAGAAGACTGCGCAGAAATGGAATTTCCCCGGCGCGATCACCTGCCTTGAGTACGTAATGTGGATTGAGTGCGTCAATCGAAATCATGAGTACCGGCCGGCGCACCTGTGCATGCATCGAGAGACATCCAGCGAAGACGAAGGCAGCGGAGGCGATAGAGCGACAGTACGGGCGAGATTCGTGAATGAGCGATTTAAACATTCTTGATCCTTATAGAAAAACGTGCTTAGGCTACCGTATGGGTTTCTCTCCATTCGGTAACCTCTTGAGCTGGGTTAGAAAAGGAACTTCGCTGAAAGCTGAATCACGCGCGGCAGATTCGATTGGTCTGACACTCCAGCAATTTGGCCGAAGTTGCTGCTGGTTGAGTCTGTCACCGGTCCGTTGAACCATTGTGGCGTGTTCATCAAATTGAGGAAGTCTACACGTAGCGTTAGGGCTAGGCCGTCACGAATAGGTGTCTCCTGCATGATGCTGGCATCAAGATTACGGATGGGAGGATTACGCACGTAGCTAAGCCGCGTGCTCCACGTCTGCAACGTATCCGAGGCCCTTGTGGCCCACACAGGCGATTCTCCCCCCTGGCAGTTTTGCAGCGCACCCGTACTGAGCCGTGTGCAGGTATTGAACCACCGATTCAGTGTGGGATGGGCGAGTTTGGCAGAAACACCCGTTGGCACAACGCTTGTCGGTGTGGTGAGCGGAAAGCCCGACTGGATTCTGGAAAGCGCGCTGATACGCCATCCACTGATAACAGCACGTACGGCAGATGGAGTATCTGCCCCCCAACGCTGGCCACGGCCGACGGGAAGGTTATAGACACCATTGATCTGAATGCTGTTCGCCACATCCCACGAAGCCACAACCTTTTCCGGATGGGCATCCTGCGGATTTGCAAACGAGTTTTGTCCGAGCGTCTTCGAATAGGTGTATGAGAAGCTGACGCTGGAACCATTGCTCATACGCTTCTGTAGCAGCGTCTGCATACCGTTGTAGGTGGATCTACCAACAGAGCTCGCCATTTCGCTGATGGAAAGAAACTGTGGATAAGGGCGAAGGAGTTGACGTCGCTGCACCGTGGCAGAGTTGAGCGAGGTTCCTGGCAACAGGCCTGCAAACGGATTCGAAACACTGGTCGAGAGATATGCAGTCCCCATTGCCAGCGAAGCTGCTGAGATCTCGTTGATGGAACGTGTGATGCCCAGACTGGAGGTATGGCTTCCCACATAGCCGAGTGTGAACAGTACCTTCTGCGGAAGCTCTCGTTGCAGTTCTACTGAATATTGCTGTGTCCATGGAACGCGCCGGTTCGGGTCCGCGAAAGTCAGGCTCTGACCCAGGTTTGCAGAAAGTCCAAGCGCAGCGCCGATCGGCTTTTGAATGCCGTTTGGAAACGGATTGTCCAGCGTATTCGCGGGTATTCCAGCGACAACTGATGTAACCATGGCCGTCTCCTGGCTGAAGCCGGGAGCGTTGCCGGGGTCATCAAAGGTCTGCGAATAGACGAGGCCGTAACCACCTCGCAGCACAGTCTTGTCATTGATACGGAATGCCGCGCCCGCCCGTGGCCCGAAGTTGGTCCAGTCGGGATTGTAGATGCCTCGTGGCTGGCCGTTGACACCGGCATAGAGCAGCCCACCCTTGAGTGTGAGACCAGGAACGCTTAGCGGGCTGGTCGCATTGAAATCGAACCCCCGGGCAACTGCATTGTGCCGATCGGTCATAGGCGTCATCACATCCCAGCGGAGGCCGGCGTTCATGACCAACCGGTCTGAAACATGAATGTCATCCTGCACGAAAAGAGAATTCAGCAACTGCTGCCGGGCTGATGTAGTGTTGACGTCGACATACCCTGACTGCGGCGCGCCCAGAAGGAAGGACGCAACCGAACTGCCGGAAAAGGAGTTGGCGGTGTTCGGATCGCTGCCCGTGAAAATCGTATTGAAATTGAAGTTGCCGGAACTAAAGCCAGGGTTGATGGAATAGACGCGATTCAAATACACCTCGCCTCCAATGCGGAATGTATGACGTCCAGCCTGCATATACAAAAGCCCCTGGAAGGCATTTCCCTGCGAGATAGGACTGATCCCCTGCGGTTGAGCGCCAGCGCCGCCATAACCCGCTAGATTGAAAGCAGGAATATTATCCGGAACCAGGTTAGCGAAGTCACTGCTGAAACCCAGCTTCTGCAGCCCATAGTTCAAACCCTGAAAGGCGCCATTGCGCAGCAGAAAGCGCTCAAAGCCTGTCCGCAGATCCAGGGTCATTCGAGAATTCAGCACGTGGGTGAACTGCACCGTGGCATTGTGGTTCTCGCGGTTGTACCGCGAATTCTTCGTCGTGTCGAAGGGATTAATGTTGTTGTTGCTGGAATAGATGAAGCCGCGTGCCTCGGTAAGCTTGTTACGCGAATATCGTGTGAAGAAGCGTGTGGAAGGAGACAGCACATAGTCGCCACGCGCGACCCAGTTATCAAACAGGTCTGTGAACTTCCGGGAGTTGGGACCGTTGACCAGATTGTTGAGATTTGTGACGGAGTTACCGGCGACATTGCCCGCAGGCAGCCCTGCAAGTACATTCAATGCAACCTGGCTCATCATGCTCTTCGGGATGACATTGCCGGGAAAAGGATCACGAACGTACTTGTTCGTCGCAGGATTGAGTCTTGTGGAATAGGGGTTGTAGATGGTCCGGAGCAGCTTATTGCCGCTGCCGTCAGTTCCGTAATAGCTTTGAGAGAAATCGCCAATGCGTTCCAGCGGAGTAGGAACAGAGGTAGTAAAGGGATCGGGGATAAACTGGCGCAGCTCCTCATATGCGAAGAAGCCGAAGACACGGTTCTTGAAGACTGGCCCGCCGATCGAACCTCCAAAGGTATTAATGTGAGAAGATCCGCGGGGCTGACCAGTGTAGTTTGAGTTGTAGGTATTGGCATCCAGAACGGTGTTCTGTAGCAACTCATAGGCCGAGCCGTGGAACTGGTTGGTACCGGACTTGGTGACCACATTGACTACGCCACCGCTGGTCCATCCGTATTGCGCGTCGTAGACCGAAGTCTGCACGCGGAACTCGTCCGTGGCCGAGACCGGCGGCACATACGCCACCGTGCTGGACTGCGAAAGCGCAGATGTGCCGTCTACAAGTACTTCGTTACCACCGGGCTGCCCTCCGTTGATAGACATATTGGTCGATCCGCTAACGTCAAAGGGGCGCAGGCGCTGCGCTGCCGATGTCACGGCGACGCCCGGCGCTGACCATGCTTGGGCGAAGATATTTTGTCCTTGCAATGGCGTGTTATCCACGCGTGTATGCTCCACCGTCATACCGCGGTCCGCCGACTCCGTATCGACTAGAGTCTGCGATGAAGAGACAACGATCTCCTGCGAGACAGTGGCCGGCGACAGAATCGCGTTGACCTCAGTATTCTGGGCAAGCGAAACCACAACGTTCACCATCTTGGTGGTGTTAAATCCACCTTTGCTGATGGTTATGTCATAGGTTCCTGGGTTGAGGAACGGCACACGATAAAGACCTTCCGTGTTGCTCATGACTGTCTGATCGGTTGCGTCCTGGTGTGAATGAACCTGAACCTCCGCCTGAGAGAGGGAGTAGCCGCCGGTGTCAGTCACTTTGCCTGAGACGGAGCCGCGAAACTCCTGACTCAGAAGAGAATGATGGGAGAGTGCGAGAAGACAGAGAACGATAACAGTTCTGCGAATGGATCGAAACAGCATCGAAGTCACCTTGGTCTTGGTCTTAGGAAAAGCGAGAGTGTCTGCACCAACGACATATAGAGTTCCTTCATCCTCCGCAGACATGTTGCAGAAGAGAATGAAAGATTTGCCGCGGTAGTTGAAGAGAGAGTAGCCAGACATTACCGGCAGCATCCAGACAATTCACCGAAACAAAAGAACGGTTTTGTCTTTTCAAATAGATCGGTGATGTTAAACGGAGAAGATAAACATCGAGCCTTAATGTATTTGCACTCTATTCACGGAGGCCTCATAGGATGAGATCGATCCGCATTTGAGGAAGGGACGCATCCATGCAGTCAGAGGAGATTGTTTCGCCGCTTGTAAAGCGGGAAGCGATTCATCGAATCATTGCGTCGAAACACTTCCAAAAATCATCTCGCC